>NZ_JBVHWM010000021.1:0-116031 GCF_055564375.1 Streptomyces sp. NPDC029138 | reverse complement strand
ACCGCCCCCCCCCACCCACCCCCCCCCCCCCCCCCCCCCCCCCCCCCCCCCCCCCCCCCCCCCCCCCCCCCCCCCCCCCCCCCCCCCCCCCCCCCCCCCCCCCCCCCCCCCCCCCCCCCCCCCCCCCCCCCCCCCCCCCCCCCCCCTCCCCCCCCTCCCCCCCCCCCCCCCCCCCCCCCCCCCCCCCCCCCCCCCCCAGGCCGGCCTCGCGGTCGAGCAGCGCGGTGACGGCCGCCAGCTCGTCCGCGAGCTTCGCGGCGTCGACGGACGTGGAGTCCGTCAGCGCGTCGAGACGCTCGCGTGCGGCTGCCAGGGCGTCGCGGCTCGCTCCGTTCATCGCGTGGCCTCGGCCTTCTCCTCGAGCTCGTCGAGGAAGCGGTCGATCACACGGCTCTGGCGGGCGTGGTCCTCGAGGGACTCGCCGACGAGCTTGCCGGCCAGTTCGGTGGCGAGCTTGCCGACGTCCTGGCGCAGCGCGGACGCGGCGGCCTTGCGGTCGGCCTCGATCTGGGCGTGGCCGGCGGTGACGATCTCCTCGCGCTGCCGCTGGCCCTCGGCCCGCATCTCGGCGATGAGCGTGGCACCCTGCTCCTGCGCCTCCTGGCGCAGGCGCGCGGCCTCGTGCCGGGCCTCGGCGAGCTGGGCCTTGTACTGCTCAAGGACGCTCTGGGCCTCGACCTTCATGGCGTCGGCCTCTTCGATGCCGCCTTCGATCGCCGCGCGACGCTCCTCCAGAACCTTGTTGATGTTCGGAAGCAGCTTCTTCCAGAAGAAGAAGAACACGATGGCGAAGGCGATGGTGCCGACGAGCAGCTCGGGACCAGCCGGGACGAGCGGGTTCTGCTCCTCCTCGGCCGCCAGCTGTACCAGGTTGGCGATCACATCAGTGCCTTTCGTCGATTCGTGCCAGGTAAGGGGTGATTACTTACCGAACACGAACGGCATAACGATGCCGATGAGGGCGAGCGCCTCACAGAACGCGAAGCCCAGGATCTGGTTGGCGCGGATCAGACCGGCGGCCTCGGGCTGGCGGGCCAGGGCCTGAGTACCGTTACCGAAGATGATGCCGACGCCGATGCCGGGGCCGATGGCCGCGAGGCCGTAGCCGATGGAACCGAGGGAACCGGAGACGCCGGCGGCGAGGTCGATGGCAGCGGACATGCCGTTTCTTCCTTCTCTTTTACGGACCGGTGGGGGTTGGCCACCGGACGACTGGGGGTTGGGGCGGGTGGTTCGGCTCAGTGGTGCTCGGCGAGAGCGCCCTGAATGTAGGAGCAGGCCAGCAGTACGAAGACGTACGCCTGGACGGCCTGCACGAAAAGCTCGAAGCAGATCATGGCCATGGTCATCACGAAGGAGACACCGGCGGCCGGGATCATCCAGCTGTTCAGCAGGTACCAGGAGGCGACGGTGAACATCACCAGCATCAGGTGACCGGCGAACATGTTGGCGAAGAGTCGCACCGCGTGCGTGAACGGGCGGACGATCAGGTTCGAGAGGAACTCGATGACCATGACCAGCGGAAGGACCGCGCCCAGCGACTTGTCGTAGCCCGTGACGTTCTTGAAGAAGCCGACGAAGCCGTGGCGCTTGAAGGTCAGCCCGACCCAGAGGATCCACACGAGCGCGGCCAGGACGACCGGGAAGGCGAAGACCGACGAGACCGGGAACTGGGCCAGCGGGATCACGGACCAGATGTTCATGATCCAGATGAAGAAGAAGAGGGAGACCATGAGCGGCACCCACTTCTCGCCCTCGCGCTTGCCGAGGGTCTCGTACACGATGCCGCGGCGGACGAAGTCGTAGCCGGCCTCGCCGATCATCTGGAGCTTGCCCGGGACGACCCTGGCCTTGCCGAAGGCGACCGAGAAGAACAGAACGACGAGCAGCGAGGTGACGAGCGCGAGCAGCATCACCTTGTTGAACTCGAAGCCCCCCACCGTGGCGAGCGGCTTGAACAGGAAGGAGTGCAGGCCCGGAGCCGGGAAGCCACACCCGTTGTCGGACATGATCCGACAACTCCAGTCGAAGGCGAGCTGGGTCTGGTCAGCACTCACCGCGGGCTCCTTCGGCGTGACGCATGGGTTCGGCAACCTCGTTGTGTCGGCGCGGCACACGGCCGCGGATCGGCACCGGACTGGTGTTACGGATGTGGGGGCGGCTGGGGGGCATCGAGCCTCGCGATCGAACAGGCGTCAGCTCAGATGCCCGCGCCCGCGATGCCGCAGTTGGCACCGGACGATAGCAGGAGATCTCACAAGCCTTTATCCCGCCCCTACTCCTCACGACTTCGGCCCTGTCTTCTCGGGCTTCTCACTCTTCGCGGAGTCCGGGTCGATGTAGAAGATCTTGGCCTTCATGTGCGCGCGTGCCTGCGCGGCCATCCACACGACGGTCGCGACGACGAGCGACACGGCGAACGTCTTCGCGTTGAAGAGGGAGGTGTCCTTGAAAACAGCGACGAAGATCAGGAGGAGCAGCAGCTGGGCGACGTAGAGCAGCAGCCCCATCGCCTGGAACAGCTGCGGGAGCGTTTTTGCCGTCCACTGGAGCACGTAGAGGCCGATTCCCATGAACAGGATGGCCAGCACCGTGCCGACGACCGCGCCGAGCGCGCCCTTGCCCCCCGCGACCGCGGCGCTCACGGCGACGGCGATCACGCCGGCAGCCGCTGTGGGCACAGCGATCTGCGCAAGGTTCCGGACGTCATTGGACGGCATGGCGGCAACTCCGCTTTCACAGGGGGGCAGGTGTCGTCATGGACGAGCGTAGTCCCGGGCTGAGTGATCGAGACCTCACACCAATGGACCGTCGCACTCGGGTCCTTCGGCTCTATCCGGGGTTCTCGTGAACCGTATCACAAACTATTTGATGAGGTCTTTACCTGGTGGGTGTGCTTGCTGTCACACATGAGAGTGACAGTGCGCGTCTGTGCAAAAACCGCGCCCACTTGTCTGGTATTAGGGGCCTTTGTTCCCCCACGAGTTGGCAATGCTCTAGTCAGATTCTTACCTTGGCCGTCAACGGCGATCGAGGAATCGTGACCTGGCGCCGATCGCGGTCGCCCCGTTGACGCCCGAGACACCCGCCGTGACCGGGGACCGGTCCCCGCTGTCCGGAGCCTCCGGTTCCGTGGCGGTGGCGCTCTCCGTCGCCGCGGCGGCCTCCAAAGCCCGGCGCCGCCTCCGGTACCGCGGCGGCACGAACCGCTGGGCCCACACCGGCACGCGCGGGGTGAAGCGCGGGAGCAGCAGCAGGACCAGACCGACCGCGCTCAGGAAGACCACGCCCAGCACGATCCACATCGACGCCGAGTTGACCGAGTACGCCAGCGCCCCGAAGCCGATCAGCGCCGACCAGAAGTACATGATCAGCACCGCCCGGCTGTGCGAGTGGCCGATCTCCAGCAGCCGGTGGTGCAGATGGCCGCGGTCGGCGGCGAACGGGGACTGACCGCGCCAGGTGCGGCGGACGATCGCCAGCACCAGGTCGGCGGCCGGTACGGCGATGATCGTCAGCGGGAGCAGCAGCGGGATGTAGACCGGGACCGTCTGGTGGACCGCCGCCTTCTCCGAACCCGTGAACAGCGCCAGCGCGTCCGGGTCGACCTGGCCGGTGATCGAGATCGCGCCGGCCGACAGCACCAGGCCGATGAGCATCGAACCCGAGTCGCCCATGAAGATCCGCGCGGGGTGCATGTTGTGCGGCAGGAAGCCCAGGCACATGCCCATCAGGATCGCGGCGAACAGCGTGCCGGGGGCGGCGGCCTCGATGCCGTACGAGTACCAGATCCGGTAGGCGTACAGGAAGAACGCGGCCGCCGCGATGCACACCATGCCGGCCGCGAGGCCGTCCAGACCGTCCACGAAGTTCACCGCGTTGATCGTGATGACCACCAGGGCGACCGTCAGCAGCGTGCCCTGCCACTGGGTCAGCGCGACATTGCCGACGCCCGGGATGGGCAGCCACAGGATCGTCAGACCCTGCATGACCATCACGCCCGCGGCGATCATCTGACCGCCCAGCTTGATCAGCGCGTCGATCTCGAACTTGTCGTCCAGGACGCCGATCAGCCAGATCAGGGCCGCCCCGGAGAGCAGCGCCCGCGGCTCGTTCGACTTCGCGAAGACCTCGTTGAGGTTGGTCAGGTGGTCCGCGACCAGCAGGCCCGCGCACAGCCCGAAGAACATCGCGATACCGCCGAGGCGCGGAGTGGGTTCCCGGTGCACGTCCCGTGCCCGGATCTCCGGCATCGCCCCGGCCACGATCGCGAACTTCCGTACCGGCCCCGTCAGGAGGTACGTCACCGCAGCCGTGATGCAGAGC
The DNA here is from genome assembly GCF_055564375.1 of Streptomyces sp. NPDC029138. Lineage (NCBI taxonomy): Bacteria > Bacillati > Actinomycetota > Actinomycetes > Kitasatosporales > Streptomycetaceae > Streptomyces > Streptomyces sp. NPDC029138. The sequence continues at coordinate 111,705 of NZ_JBVHWM010000021.1, read as the reverse complement.
GTCAGGAGGTATTCACGCACGGGCTTCCCCACAGGTCTCGCTGGCCATCACAGCCCCACACCCTAGCGACGGACGCATATGGATGAGGACTTCCGGGTAGCGACGATGGTTGCACGGGTGGCTGTGCACCCTGGTCGCCTACCCCGGTTCAGCCGGGATACGGCGGAAACTGGCCGGTGAGCGCGCGCACCTCCTCCCGCGCCGGGGCCGGCGCCGTCTCGCCGCGCAGCACGGCCGCCAGCAGCGCCGCGATCCGCACCATCTCCGGCTCGCCCATGCCCTGGGTGGTCACCGCGGCCGTGCCCAGGCGCAGGCCGCGGCCGTCGCCGTGCGGCAGCGCGCAGCAGTCCAGCACCAGGCCGGCCGCCAGCAGCCGGCCGCGCGCGGTGCGGCCGTCCACGCCGAGCGGGGACGGGTCCGCGGTGATCAGGTGGGTGTCGGTGCCGCCGGTGGTCACGACCAGCCCCTCCGCGGCCAGATGACCGGCCAGCACGCGCGCGTTGGCGACCACCTGATGGGCGTACACGGTGAACGCCGGTGTCGCCGCCTCGCCGAACGCGACGGCCTTGGCGGCGATGGTGTGCATCTGCGCGCCGCCCTGGGTGAAGGGGAAGACGGCCCGGTCCACGCGCTCGGCCAGCTCGGCACCGCACAGGATCATCCCGCCGCGCGGGCCGCGCAGCACCTTGTGGGTGGTCGCGCACACGATGTCCGCGTACGGCACCGGGTTCGGCGCCGCTCCCCCGGCGACCAGCCCGATCGGATGCGCCGCGTCCGCGATCAAATAGGCCCCGACCTCGTCGGCGACCTCACGGAAGAAGGCGTAGTCGATGTGGCGGGGGTAGGCGATGGAGCCGCAGACGATGGCCTTGGGCCGGTGGTTGCGGGCCAGGTGGCGCACCTGGTCGTGGTCGATCAGCCCGGTCTCGGCGTCGACGCCGTAGCCGACGAAGTCGAACCAGCGGCCGGAGAAGTTCGCCGGTGAGCCGTGGGTGAGGTGGCCGCCGTGGGGCAGGCCGAGCGCGAGCACGGTGTCACCGGGACGCAGCAGGGCCGCGTAGGCGGCCAGGACGGCCGAGGAGCCGGAGTGGGACTGGACGTTCGCATGCTCGGCGCCGAAGAGGGCCCTGGCCCGGTCGATGGCGGCGCGTTCGGCGACGTCGACGATCTCGCAGCCGCCGTGGTGCCGGGCACCGGGGTAGCCCTCGGCGTACTTGTTGGCGAGCGCGGACCCGAGGGCGGCGAGCACGGCCGGCGAGCAGAAGTTCTCGGCGGCGATCAGCTGGAGCGTGGTCGACTGCCTCTCCAGCTCGGTCAGGAGGATCTCGGCCATCGCCGGGTCCTGCCGGCGCAGGACGTCGGTCTGTGGGGGATGGGTGACCGACATGGCGGGCTCCCGGGGCGGTCGACGGTGACGTATCCCCAATGTAGGCCGGGGATGTGCGGGACGCCCGGTATTGCGGCCACGCGCCCTACGTCCGTGCCGGAACCCCGGTCAGCGCCGTCACCACCGGGTCCAGGGCGTCCCGTATCTCGTCACCGATCGACCGGAAGAAGGTGAGCGGGGCGCCGTACGGGTCGTACACCTCGTCCGCCTCGGCGGTCGGGGCGAGCAGCCAGCCGCGCAGCGCCGCCGCCGCCCGCACCAGCGCCCGGGCCCGCATGACCACGCCGTCCTCCAGGGGCGGCAGGGTGGCCGGATCTATCGCCCGGACCAGCCGGGTGAACTCCTTCAGGGTGAAGGTGCGCAGGCCCGCCGAATGGCCCATGGAGATGACCTGGGCGCGGTGGTCGCGGGTGGCGGTCAGCACCAGGTCGGCCCTGATCACGTGGTCGTCCAGCAGCTCGCGGCCGACGAAGCCGGAGGCGTCCGCCCCGAACTCGCCCAGCACGGTCTCCGCGTGGGACTCCATGGGCGCGCCCTCGTGACCCCAGGTGCCGGCGCTCTCCACGATCAGCCCGCCGCCGAGTACGCCGAGCCGCTCCGCGACGAAGTGGCGGGTCAGCCGCTCGGTGATCGGCGAGCGGCACACGTTGCCGGTGCTGACGTGGAGGATGCGGAAGGTGTCGCGGGGGAACCCGAACGTCGTCGTCTCCTCCGCGCTGTAGCCCCCGCCGCCTATGCCACGCCCCGCTTCAGGGGCCGTCAATTCGCCACCTCAAGGTCGGGTACGACCTTGCGCAGCTCCTCCGCGGACAGCGCGCCCGCGCGGAGCAGCACCGGCACCTCGCGGGAGACGTCCACGATGGACGACGGCACGTTGCCCGGGGTGGGGCCGCCGTCGAGGTAGACGGAGACGGAGTCGCCGAGCATCTCCTGCGCGGCGTCGCAGTCCTCCGGCGCCGGGTGGCCGGTGAGGTTGGCGGAGGACACGGCCATCGGGCCGACCTCGGTGAGCAGTTCGATGGCGACCGGGTGCAGCGGCATGCGGACGGCGACCGTGCCGCGGGTGTCGCCGAGGTCCCACTGGAGGGACGGCTGGTGCTTGGCGACGAGCGTCAGGGCGCCCGGCCAGAACGCGTCGACCAGCTCCCAGGCCAGCTCGGAGAAGTCCGTGACGAGGCCGTGCAGGGTGTTCGGGGAGCCGATGAGGACAGGGGTGGGCATGTTGCGGCCCCGGCCCTTGGCGGCGAGCAGGTCGGCGACGGCCTCCGAGGAGAACGCGTCGGCGCCGATGCCGTACACCGTGTCGGTCGGCAGCACCACCAGCTCGCCCCGGCGGACGGCGGACGCGGCCTCGCGCAGACCCGTCACGCGGTCGGTCGCGTCGTTGGTGTCGTATCGCCGTGCCATGTCTAGCTGGCCTCCTCGTACACGTACTGCGGGGTTGAAGACTGCGGGGTGCTCACGGCAGCGCCTTGCGGGCGGTGGCGAACCGCGGGCGGTTGTTGAGGTCGGGGTGGTCGGCCGCGTCGGCCCAGCCCCGCTCCTCGGTGAAGATCCACGGCACCTGGCCGCCCTGGGTGTCGGCGTGCTCGATCACGACGACCCCGCCCGGGCGCAGCAGCCGGTGCGCGGTGCGTTCGATGCCCCGGATCAGGTCGAGGCCGTCCTCGCCGGAGAACAGCGCCATCTCCGGGTCGTAGTCGCGGGCCTCCGGGGCGACGTACTCCCACTCGGTGAGCGGGATGTACGGCGGGTTGGAGATGACCAGGTCGACATGGCCGTCGAGGTCCGGGAAGGCGGTCAGCGCGTCGCCCTGGCGCAGGTCGACGCGGGAGCCGGCCACGTTCTTCCGGGTCCACACCAGGGCGTCCTCGGACAGCTCCACGGCGTGCACGCGCGAGCGCGGGACCTCCTGGGCGAGGGCGAGCGCGATGGCGCCGGAGCCGGTGCACAGGTCGACGATGCAGGGCTCGACCACGTCCATGGCACGCACGGCGTCTATGGCCCAGCCGACCACCGACTCGGTCTCCGGCCGGGGCACGAACACCCCCGGCCCTACCTGGAGCTCCAGGTACCGGAAGTAGGCCCGCCCGGTGATGTGCTGGAGCGGCTCGCGCTGCTCGCGCCGGGCGATGACCTCCCAGTACCGGGCGTCGAAGTCGGCGTCCTTCACGGAGTGCAGTTCGCCGCGCTTCACGCCGTGCACGAACGCGGCCAGCTCCTCCGCGTCGTTGCGCGGCGAGGGCACGCCGGCGTCGGCCAGCCGCTGGGTGGCCTGGGCCACCTCCGCGAGCAGCAGGTTCACGCGAGTCCTCCGTGTCGTACTCGTACTCGTGCTCGTGCGTGCGTACGGCTCTTACGCGGCGGCGAGCTTCGCCGCCGAGTCGGCGTCGACACAGGCCTGGATCACCGCGTCGAGGTCGCCGTCCAGGACCTGGTCCAGGTTGTACGCCTTGAAGCCGACGCGGTGGTCCGAGATGCGGTTCTCCGGGAAGTTGTAGGTGCGGATCTTCTCGGAGCGGTCGACGGTGCGGACCTGGCTGCGGCGGGCGTCGGCGGCCTCCCTCTCCGCCTCCTCCTGCGCCATGGCGAGCAGCCTGGAGCGCAGGATACGCATCGCCTGCTCCTTGTTCTGCAACTGGCTCTTCTCGTTCTGGCAGGAGGCGACGACTCCGGTCGGGATGTGCGTGATGCGCACGGCGGAGTCGGTGGTGTTGACGGACTGGCCGCCCGGGCCGGAGGACCGGTACACGTCGATGCGGAGATCGTTGGGGTTGATCTCCACGTCCACCTCCTCGGCCTCCGGGGTCACGAGGACACCGGCGGCGGAGGTGTGGATACGGCCCTGGGACTCGGTGGCCGGGACGCGCTGCACGCGGTGCACCCCGCCCTCGTACTTCATCCGGGCCCACACGCCCTGGCCGGGCTCGATCTGCCCACGGGCCTTCACCGCGACCTGGACGTCCTTGTAGCCGCCCAGCTCGGACTCGGTGGCGTCGATGATCTCGGTCTTCCAGCCGACGCGCTCGGCGTAGCGCAGGTACATGCGCAGCAGGTCACCGGCGAACAGCGCCGACTCGTCACCGCCGGCGCCCGCCTTGATCTCCAGGATGACGTCCTTGTCGTCACTCGGGTCACGCGGGACGAGCAGCAGGCGCAGCTTCTCGGTCAGCTCCTCGCGCTGCTTCTCCAGCTCCTTGACCTCGGCGACGAAGTCGGGGTCGTCGGCGGCGAACTCGCGCGCGGTCTCGATGTCGTCGCCGTTCTGCTTCCAGGAGCGGTACGTGGCGACGATCGGGGTCAGCTCGGCGTAGCGCTTGTTCAGCTTGCGCGCGTTCGCCTGGTCGGCGTGGACCGACGGGTCGGCGAGCTTCTTCTCCAGGTCGGCGTGCTCGGCGACGAGTTCCTCGACGGCCTCGAACATCTTGGGCTCCTGTACTGCGGTGAGGGGAAGGGCGGCGACCAAAAACGCCGGTCCCGGGCACACCCCCGCGAGGGCGTGACCGTGGACCGGCGAAATGGGGCTCGCTACTTCTTGGAGCCGGCGGCAGCCTTGCCGAAGCGGGCCTCGAAGCGGGCCACACGGCCACCGGTGTCGAGGATCTTCTGCTTGCCCGTGTAGAACGGGTGGCACTCGGAGCAGACCTCGGCCCGGATGGTGCCGGACGCGATGGTGCTGCGGGTGGTGAACGACGCGCCGCAGGTGCAGCTGACCTGCGTCTCGACGTACTCGGGGTGGATGTCGCGCTTCAAGGTGTCTCCTAGGTTCGGGAGGGCGCCGGGTCGCTGCCGCGGGATGCGGAGGCGTGAACCGGAGCCGACGTACCAGTCTGCCAGGACTGGGGCCATCCCCCAAAACCGGGGGTGCGGTTGTTCTATTCCGGCGCGCGGCCCCCCGCGTCCCTAACCGGCGCTGACGACGCCCTTCGCCCCGCCCGTGGCCGTTCCCTTCGTGGCCGAGGCCGGGATCGGCCGGTCGTTCTTCAGGGCGTTCCACACCAGCTGGGCCTTGGTCTTCGCCAGGAGGACCCGGTTGGGGTTGGCCGGGTCGTACTGGACCGGCATCGTGACCATCTTCATGTGGGACGAGCTGATGCCCTTGAGACCGTCGGCGAAGTCGATCAGGGAGTTGACCGAGCCCAGCTCGGAGTCGGTGGTGACGGCCTTGGTGGCGGTGTCGGCGAGGTCGTACAGCTTCTTCGGGTTCGAGAAGACGCCGACGTGCTTGACCTGGTCGATCAGGGCCTTGACGAAGGCCTGCTGGAGCTGGATGCGGCCCAGGTCCGAGCCGTCGCCCACGCCGTGCCGGGTGCGGACCAGGCCGAGGGCCTGCTCGCCGTTCAGGGTGTGGGTGCCGGCCTTGAGGTCCAGGTGGCTCTGCGGGTCGTCGATGTTCTCGGTGGTCGTGACCTGGACCCCGCCCAGGTCGTCGATGAGCTTCTGGAAGCCCTCGAAGTCGACCTCCAGGTAGTGGTCCATGCGGATGCCGGTGATCGACTCGACGGTCTTGACCGCGCAGGCGGCGCCGCCGGTGGAGTACGCCTCGTTGAACATCACTCCGGAGGCGGCGGGGTGGGTGGTGCCCTTGGTGTCGGTGCACCGGGGGCGGTCCACGAGGGTGTCCCGGGGGACGGAGACCACGCTGGCCCGCTTGTGGCCCTCGTACACGTGGACGATCATCGCCGTGTCGGAGCGGGCGCTGCCGTCGTCCGTGCCGCCGCCGAGCTTCTTGTTCCTGCCGGAGCGGGTGTCCGAGCCGAGGACCAGGATGTTCTGGGAGCCGTTGTCGATCTTCGAGGGCCGGTCGGTGCCGAGGGCCTGGTTGATGTCGACGCTGTGGAGGTTGCCGTTGAGCTTGAAGTACAGGTAGCCGGCGCCCGACCCGCCCAGCACGACCACGCCGGCCGCCGTCCAGGCGGTCGCGCGCAGCGCCCTGCGTCCCGTGCTGGGCGCCTTGCGGCGGCGGCCCTTGCCCCGGCGGCGCGAGGTCGTGCCCGGCTCGGTTATGGCGGGCTGAGGCGTGCTCTCGGCGGCCACATCGCTCCTAGGTCTCGTCGGTCGGTTACCCCCTGCGGTCAGGGTCAGGCACGGTCGTCACCGCTCCATCGTCGCTCCGCCCGGTCAGACGGAGAAACCCGGGAAAGGGTTGCACAACGCACAGTGCCCATCGCGTACAGCGATGGGCACTGTCTGTAGTCACTCAGTACGGATTCACCGCGCTCACCTGCGGGTTCAGCCCCACAGGTCGTACGCCTGGAAGCCGGTGCCCACGGAGACCCTTGTGGCAAAGATCTCGCTTGTGGCCTTTGCGGTCCCCTTGTACAGGTACAGCGTGCCGCCGGAGGTGCGGGCCAGGAAGTCGGCCTTGCCGTCGCCGCTCACGTCGCCGACCGCGTCGAAGGCGTTGTAGCCCGTCCAGGCGCTGCGCACCTTGATCCGCGCCGAGAAGGCGCCGGTGCCGGACCTGCCGGTGCCCTTGTACAGGTACAGGTCGCCGGTGCTGGACTTGCGGGCGAGCAGGTCGGCCCTGCCGTCGCCGGTGAAGTCGCCGTGCCCGCGCACCATGTTGTACTGGTTCCAGCCCGTGCCGACCTGCACCCGGGAGCCGAAGGTGCCGTTGCCCTTGCCCGGGTAGATCCACAGCGCGCCGGCGGAGTCCACGGAGAGCACGTCGGGCAGGTAGTCGCCGGTGACGTCGCCCGGGGTGATGATCCGGGTGCGGGTCTTCCAGCCGGTGAAGATCTTCGTCGACGCCCAGGAGCCGCTCGTACGGGCGCTGTTGAGCACGAAGTGCTCCCAGTAGACGTCACCGGTGGAGCTGACCCGGTAGATCAGGTCCTGGTAGCCGTCCCGGTTGAGGTCCGTCTGGAGGACCAGGTTGACGCCGCTCCAGTCGCCCCAGGAGGCCCGGGCGCCGAACGAGGTACCGCTCGAGTCCTTCTCGTAGCCGGTCTTCGTGGAGGAGGCCCGCACGAACAGGTCGGCCTTGCCGTCGGACTTGTTGTTGAAGAGGCTCAGGTTGGTGTCGTCGATCTGCGGATAGGCGGAGCCGACGTAGGCGCCGACCCTGGTGAAGACGCTGTAGTAGCCCTTCTCCACACAGTCCCGGATGCCCCAGGAGACCACTCCGGCGATACGGCCACCCACCACGAGCGGGCCGCCGGAGTCGCCGTTGCAGGTCGCGGTGGTACCGGTGTCGCTTCCGCTCTGCGTGCCCGCGCAGACCATGCGCCCCGCGACGTAGGCGGAGTCGTAGACGCCGGAGCAGGTGCTGTCGGACCGCAGGGTCAGCGTGGCCGACTTGAGCGTCTGGGAGATGTCCTGGCCGGTGGAGCTGGTACGGCCCCAGCCGTAGACCTTGGCCTGGGTGCCGGCGGCGTACGAGGCGGTGTCGCCGGAGGTGACCATGCGGATCGGCGTGGCCTTGACCGGGACGGCCAGGGTGAGCAGGGCGAGGTCGCTCTCGTACTTCCCCGCCTCCTTGTCCACCGGGTCGTACCCGGGCTGCCACCACTGGCGCAGCACGGCCGTGGCCTGGCCGCCGTGCAGGTCCGCGGCGCCGGTGGAGTCGGTGGTGGGCAGCTGGTCGGTACCCGTGACGACGGCGCCGTGGGCCTGCCAGTCGTAGTTCCTGTTGTCCTCCCTGACACAGTGCGCGGCGGTCAGGATCTTCGTCGGCGAGACGACCGTGCCACCGCAGAAGAAGTTCACGTCGTCGCTGGTGTCGGTGGTGTTCCTGGTGTCGTGGTACCAGAGCTGGGCCATCCAGGGCGCCGAGGAGATGGTGGTCCCGGTGCCGCCGATGATCTTCGGCGAGACGGCGGAGGGGCTGCTGCTGCTCGCCGTCCCGTCGGCGGCGAGGGCGCCCGCGATCCGCTTCTCCAGGGTCGCCTGGGAGGGCTGGCTGACAACAGGAGCGGCGCTCGGCTTCGGCAGCGCGGTGGCCGCACCGGCGGAGGTGGTCAGGAGAGCCGCGGTCACGGCGCCGGCGACACCGACGGCGGCGAGCGGAAGGGCAAGACGTGTCCGACGTCTGTGCCGCCCGGACAGGGGCGTGCGCAAGAGAGTCCCCCAGGGAGAGGTGAGAAGGAAGGGACTTCTGAGGCGTCCCGTATCTCTCAGCGCCAAAAGCCCGCCCCCCGTCACTGTGGACGGGGGGCGGGCTTCTGTTGAAGGAACCGTCAGTCGCCGTTGCCGGGCGTCGGCGTCGTCTTCTGGATCTGCATCAGGAACTCGGCGTTCGACTTCGTCTGCTTCATCTTGTCGAGGAGCAGTTCGACCGCCTGCTGCTGGTCGAGGGCGTGCAGCACCCGGCGCAGCTTCCAGACGATGGCGAGCTCGTCGGGGGCGAGCAGGATCTCTTCCTTACGGGTGCCGGACGCGTCGACGTCCACCGCCGGGAAGATGCGCTTGTCGGCGAGCTTCCGGTCGAGCTTCAGCTCGGCGTTGCCGGTGCCCTTGAACTCCTCGAAGATCACCTCGTCCATGCGGGACCCGGTGTCCACGAGAGCCGTGGCCAGGATGGTCAGCGAACCGCCGTCCTCGATGTTGCGCGCCGCACCGAAGAACCGCTTCGGCGGGTAGAGCGCGGTCGAGTCGACACCACCGGACAGGATGCGGCCGGAGGCGGGCGCCGCCAGGTTGTAGGCGCGGCCCAGACGCGTGATCGAGTCGAGCAGCACGACCACGTCGTGACCCAGCTCGACCAGGCGCTTGGCCCGCTCGATGGCCAGCTCGGCGACGGTCGTGTGGTCCTCGGCCGGACGGTCGAAGGTCGAGGAGATGACCTCGCCCTTGACCGACCGCTGCATGTCGGTGACCTCTTCCGGACGCTCGTCGACCAGGACGACCATCAGGTGGCACTCGGGGTTGTTGCGCGTGATCGCGTTGGCGATCGCCTGCATGATCATGGTCTTACCGGTCTTCGGCGGGGCCACGATCAGTCCGCGCTGGCCCTTGCCGATCGGCGAGACCAGGTCGATGATGCGGGTGGTGAGGACACCCGGGTCGGTCTCCAGACGGAGCCGATCCTGCGGGTAGAGCGGGGTCAGCTTGTTGAACTCCGGGCGGCCACGGCCGTGTTCGGGCGCCATGCCGTTGACGGAGTCCAGGCGGACCAGCGCGTTGAACTTCTCGCGGCGCTCACCCTCCTTCGGCTGCCGGACGGCACCGGTGATGTGGTCACCCTTGCGCAGGCCGTTCTTGCGGACCTGGGCGAGGGAGACGTACACGTCGTTCGGGCCGGGCAGGTAGCCGGAGGTCCGGATGAAGGCGTAGTTGTCGAGGATGTCCAGAATGCCCGCGACCGGGATCAGGACGTCGTCCTCGGCGACCTGCGGCTCGGCGATCTCGTCGCGGCCACGACGGCCCCGGCGGTCGCGGTAGCGGCCACGACGGCCGCGACGGCCGCCCTCGAAGTCGTCCTCGTCCTGCTGGCGGTCCTGCCGGCCGCCCTGCTGCTGGCCCTGCTGCTGACGCTGCTGGCCGCCCTGCTGCTCGTCGCCCTTGTTACGGCGGTCACGGTCGCGATCACGGTCGCGGTCACGGTCACGGCCGCGCTCGCGGCGGTCCCGGCGGCCACGGCCCTCACCGTCGGCGTCACCCTTGGCCTCGCCCTGCGGCTGCTGCTGCGCGGGCGTCTCGGCCTTGGGCTCGCTCTTGGCCTCGGCGGCGACGGTCTCGGCGCCGTTTCCGGCCGGGCTGCCCGCCTCGGCGGTGGCGCGGCGGCGACGGCGCTCGGTCGGGGCGTCGTCGGAGGCCGGCTGGCCGGGGATCTCGATCTGCTGCTGGGCCACGGCCTTCTCGGCGGGCGCCTCGGTCTTGGCCTCCGCCTTCTTCGCCGTGCTCTCGCCGCTCTCGGCGGACTCGCCGGTGCGGGCCTTGGAGGTGGCCCGGCGCTTCGGCTTGGTCTCGGTGGCGGTGTCGGCCTTGGCGGCGGGGGCTCCCCCGGCGGCCTGCGCCTCCTTGATGACCTCGATCAGCTGGCTCTTGCGCATCCGCGCGGTGCCCCTGATCCCGAGGCCCGAGGCAACCTGTTGCAGCTCGGCCAGCACCATGCCCTCGAGGCCGGTACCGCGGCGCCGCCGGGAGCCGGCACCGGTGGCAGGCGCGGAGGCGTCCGTGGCGGGCGCGGCAGCGGTCTCCTCGACACGTGCGCCCATCAGATCGGTGGTGTCGCTCACGAAGGGTCCTTCCCTGGAGCGGACGTCGGCCTGTCTGGCTCGGCGACCGGTTGTGCTGTCCGGCTACGGTTCTGTCTTCTGTGAACCGTGCCGGGGCGGTGGTCCGCCAAAGCGGCGGAGGAAATGTGCGGTGATGGCGCTTCCGCGAGCCGTGGCACCCAGTGTCACGTGGCGTGGTAGCACCGATTCCGAAGCGTGCCCGGCGGCCCGCTCAGTGCCCGCATACGACGTACTGCCCAGGTACGGCGCAAGGAACACGGAGTGGCGCGGGAGGCTCCCGGAAGAATGTCTGTCCCGGACGGGGACACGAGGCACCTCGCCATGGTGAGGTCGGGTGCAGACTTGAGATTAACACTACCGGATCCAACAAACATTCCCCCTCTCCAAATCCGGCAAGCGTGTGTCAGGTCGCAAGCGGCAGCACGCTCGCTCCCTGGACGTCCAGGTCCAGCCGGTTGGCGGCCCAGCCCTCACCCGCGAGGTGGGACACCTTGTCGGCGCTGTCGGCGTCGGCGAGCGCCATGACGGTGGGCCCGGCGCCCGAGATCACGGCCGGAATCCCGTCGCCGCGCAGCCGCTCCACCAGCGCGGCGCTCTCCGGCATCGCCGGGGCGCGGTACTCCTGGTGCAGACGGTCCTCGGTGGCGGGCAGCAGCAGCTCGGGGCGCCTGGTCAGGGCCTCGACGAGCAGGGCGGCGCGGCCCGCGTTGGCGGCGGCGTCGACGTGCGGCACGGAGCGCGGGAGCAGGCCGCGCGCGGTCTCGGTCAGGACCGGCTTTCCAGGCACGAAAACCACCGGAACGATGGAATGATGCGGCTCCATCCTGATGGCCCGGGCGGCGCCGGCCTCCATCCAGGACAGGGTGAAACCGCCGAGCAGACAGGCGGCCACGTTGTCCGGGTGGCCCTCGATCTCGGTGGCCAGCTCCAGCAGCGCGGCGTCGTCCAGCCGGGCCTCGCCGCCTATGGTCACCGCGCGGGCGGCGACGATGCCGGCGCAGATGGCGGCGGAGGAGGAGCCGAGGCCGCGGCCGTGCGGGATGCGGTTGGCGCAGACGATCTCCAGGCCGCGGGGCTGTCCGCCCAGCAGGTCGAAGGCGGTGCGCAGGGAGCGGACGAGGAGGTGGCTCTCGTCGCGCGGCAGGGTCTCGCTGCCCTCTCCCGCGATGTCGATGTGCAGCCCGGAGTCGGCCACCCGGACGACCACGTCGTCGTACAGCCCCAGCGCGAGGCCCAGGGCGTCGAAACCCGGACCGAGGTTGGCGCTGGTGGCGGGAACGCGCACCCGGACGGCGGCGGCGCGGAACGCTGGACCGGCCATCGCTCGTTGACTCTCCTTGAGCTGCGTGACTGTCGAAGACATTCGATACGTACGGGAGACCCTCAGGCCGCGCGGCCGGCGCGGCGTCGCCCATGTGCGAGGGCATGTGCAACGGGCGGGGTTCGGTACAGCCTATCGAAGGAAGGTTCTGTGGCGACATAGGGCGCACAGGAGGCGCACGATGCGTGTCGTAAGCCCCCTGTGCACCCTGTCAGGGATTTCCCGGCCCTGGAGCGCTGTGCCCGGCGTGGAGCGCCGTGCCCGGCCGCTCAGGCTCTGGCGCCGGAGCGCTCAGCCCAGGCGCCAGGGCTCTCAAGCTCCGGCTCCGGCTCCGGTCCGGCCCGCTCAGGCGAGGCCGAGGCGCTCGGCCGCGGTGGCCGCGTCGACCGGGACGGTGACCGGCTGCGGGGCACCGGCGACGGCCCAGTCGGGGTCCTTCAGGCCGTTGCCGGTGACGGTGCACACGATGCGCTGGCCCGGGTCCACCTTGCCCTGCTCGGCGGCCTTCAGCAGACCGGCCACGGACGCGGCGGAGGCGGGCTCCACGAAGACGCCCTCCTGCGCGGCCAACAGCCGGTAGGCGCGCAGGATCTCACGGTCCGTCACCTCGTCGATGGCGCCGCCCGACTCGTCCCGCGCGGCCAGGGCGTACTGCCAGGACGCGGGGTTGCCGATGCGGATGGCGGTGGCGATGGTCGACGGGTCCTTGACGACCTCGCCCCGCACGATCGGGGCACTGCCGGACGCCTGGAAACCCCACATACGGGGGGTTTTGCCGGCGATGCCGTCGGCGGCGTACTCCTGGTAGCCCTTCCAGTAGGCCGTGATGTTGCCCGCGTTGCCGACCGGCAGGACATGGATGTCGGGCGCGTCACCGAGCATGTCCACGATCTCGAAGGCGGCCGTCTTCTGGCCCTCGATGCGCACCGGGTTGACCGAATTCACCAGCGCCACGGGGTAGTTCTCGCTCAGTGCGCGCGCGAGGGTGAGGCAGTCGTCGAAGTTGCCGTCGACCTGGAGGATCTTGGCGCCGTGCACGAGGGCCTGGCCCATCTTGCCGAGGGCGATCTTGCCCTGCGGCACGAGGACGGCGGAGACCATGCCGGCCCGCACGGCGTACGCGGCGGCGGAGGCGGACGTATTGCCCGTGGAGGCGCAGATGACGGCCTTCGCCCCCTCCTCCTTGGCCTTGCTGATGGCCATGGTCATGCCGCGGTCCTTGAAGGACCCGGTGGGGTTGGCCCCCTCCACCTTCAGGTGGACCTCACAGCCCGTGCGCTCGGAGAGCACCTGCGCGGGCACGAGGGGCGTGCCGCCCTCGCGGAGCGTCACGACCGGCGTGGTGTCGGAGACCGGCAGCCTGTCCCGGTACTCCTCGATGATTCCGCGCCACTGGTGGGTCATTGCTGGTTACTCTCCTTCAACCCGCATGATGCTGGCGACACCCCGCACGGTGTCGAGCTTGCGCAGTGCCTCGACGGTCCCGGAGAGGGAGGCGTCGAAGGCCCGGTGGGTGACGACGACGAGGGAGGCCTCGCCGTCCTTGCCCTGCTGCCGAACGGTGTCGATCGACACGCCGTGCTCGGCGAAGACGGTGGCGACCTGGGCGAGCACGCCCGGTTTGTCGGCCACGTCGAGGCTGATGTGGTAGCGGGTGACGACCTCGCCCATCGGGGAGACGGTCAGGTCGGCGTACGCCGACTCGCCGGGCCCGGTGGCGCCGTTCAGCCGGTTGCGGCAGACGGCGACCAGGTCGCCGAGGACGGCCGAGGCCGTGGGTGAACCGCCGGCGCCCGGGCCGTAGAACATCAGCTGCCCAGCGGCGTCGCTCTCCACGAAGACGGCGTTGTACGCGCCGCGCACGGAGGCGAGCGGGTGGCTGAGCGGGATCATCGCGGGGTGCACGCGCGCGGTGACGGACGTACCGTCCGCGGAGCGCTCGCAGATGGCGAGCAGCTTGATGGTGCAGCCCATCTCCTTGGCGGAGCGGAAGTCGGCGGAGGTGACCTCGGTCATGCCCTCGCGGTGGACGTCGTCGAGGCGCACGCGCGTGTGGAAGGCGATCCCGGCGAGGATGGCGGCCTTGGCGGCGGCGTCGAAGCCCTCGACGTCGGCGGTCGGGTCGGCCTCGGCGTACCCGAGGGCGGTGGCCTCGTCGAGCGCCTCCTGGTACCCGGCCCCGGTCGAGTCCATCTTGTCGAGGATGAAGTTGGTGGTGCCGTTGACGATGCCGAGCACGCGGTTGACCTTGTCACCGGCGAGGGACTCGCGCAGCGGCCGGATCAGCGGGATGGCACCGGCGACGGCGGCCTCGTAGTAGAGGTCGCGGCCGTGCTCCCCGGCGGCGGCGTGCAGCGCGGCTCCGTCCTGGGCGAGCAGGGCCTTGTTGGCGGAGACGACGGAGGCACCGTGCTCGAAGGCGGTGGTGATGAGGGACCGGGCGGGCTCGATCCCGCCGATCACCTCGACCACGACGTCGATGTCCCCCCGTTTGACGAGGGCGGTGGCGTCGGTGGTGACGAGGGAGGGGTCGATGCCCTCACGCACCTTGGCGGGCCGTCGTACGGCCACGCCCGCCAGCTCCACGGGCGCCCCGATCCTCGCGGCGAGGTCGTCGGCGTGCGTCGTCATGATGCGCGCCACCTCTGAGCCGACCACTCCACAGCCCAGCAGCGCCACCTTCAGCGGACGCGTACGCATCATCCGACCTCGTTTCCTCTTACCGTCTACGGTTGGACCAGTCTCACTCACCGGACGGGAGTTTCTACCCTTCGTCCGGATCGTGAGACATCTATTTCATTTGTACGGGACCGCAAGACCGCAGATCTTCCGGGCCCTCTCCCGGGGCGGCCGTCCGGGTCACCCGACGTCGAGACGCAGGAGGTCCTCCTCCGTCTCGCGCCGGACGATCACCCGCGCCTCGCCGTCCCGTACGGCGACGACGGGCGGCCGGAGCACGTGGTTGTAGTTGCTGGCCATGGACCGGCAGTACGCGCCCGTGGCCGGTACGGCGATCAGGTCGCCCGGCGCCAGGTCCGAGGGCAGGAACGCGTCCTTGACGACGATGTCCCCGCTCTCGCAGTGCTTGCCGACGACACGGGCGAGCATCGGCTCGGCGTCGGACGCGCGGGACACCAGGGCGACGCTGTACTCGGCGTCGTACAGCGCGGTCCGGATGTTGTCCGACATGCCGCCGTCGACGGAGACGTACGTACGCAGCCCGTCCAGCGGCTTGACCGTGCCCACCTCGTAGAGCGTGAAGGCGGTGGGGCCGACGATGGCGCGCCCGGGCTCGACGGAGATCCGGGGCGTGCGCAGCCGGGCGGCCTCGCACTCACGCGTGACGATCTCGGTGAGCGCCTTCGCGATCTCGTGCGGCTCCCGGGGATCGTCGTCACTGGTGTAGGCGATCCCGAGCCCACCCCCGAGATCGATCTCGGGCAGCTCGACCCCGTGCTCGTCACGAATGTCCTTCAGCAGCCCCACGACCCGGTGGGCGGCGACCTCGAAGCCCGACATGTCGAAGATCTGCGACCCGATGTGGGAGTGGATCCCGATCAGCTCCAGTCCGTCGAGCTGGAGGGCCCGCCGTACGGCCTCGGCGGCCTGCCCCCCGGCGAGCGGAATCCCGAACTTCTGGTCCTCGTGGGCGGTGGCGATGAACTCGTGGGTGTGCGCCTCCACCCCCACGGTGATCCGGATCTGGACCTTCTGCCGCTTGCCGAGCGACTGCGCGACATGGGCGACCCGCACGATCTCCTGGAAGGAGTCGAGCACGATCCGCCCGACACCGGCCTCGATGGCCCGGGTGATCTCCGCGACGGACTTGTTGTTGCCGTGGAAGGCGATGCGCTCGGCGGGCATCCCGGCGGACAGCGCGGTGGCCAGCTCACCACCGGAGCAGACGTCCAGGTTGAGCCCCTCCTCGTTCAGCCACCGCACGACGGCCCGGGAGAGGAAGGCCTTCCCGGCGTAGAAGACGTCGGCGTCCGGCCCGAACGCGGTACGCCAGGCACGCGCGCGGGACCGGAAGTCGGCCTCGTCGAGGACGTAGGCGGGGGTGCCGAACTCCTCGGCGAGCCGGCTGACCGGAATCCCGCCGACGGTGACCACGCCGTCGGCGTCGCGCGCGACGGTCTGGGCCCACACCTTCTGGTCCAGGGCGTTGAGGTCGGCGGGCGGCGCGGAGTAGTGCCCCTCGGGCAGGACGTCGGCGTGGCGGGGCCCGGCGGGATGGGCGGAACGGCTCATGACGTGACTCTCAGACTCTCTGTCTCTCTCCGGGGCGCATCTGCTCGCGCGCCTCAGAGGTGTTCGGGTGCGTCGATGCCGAGCAGGGACAGGCCGCCGGCCAGCACCGTCCCGGCAGCTTCGGCGAGGGCCAGCCGGGCACGGTGGGCGGCCGAGGGTTTCTCCTCGCCGACGGGAAGCACGGAAGGCAACAGAGCCAGCACGGCATCGGCGACGGTGACGAGATGCCGGGCAAGCCGATCCGGGGCACGACGGGTGGCGGCCACGGCGAGGATGCGGGGGTGGGCGGCTAGGGGGGTTAGGAGGGGGGTGGGGTGGGTGGTGAGGGTCTTAGGGGCCGGCGTGGTGTGGGGGCTTTCGGGGCTGACGGCGGTGTGGGGGTTTGCGAGGGCGGGGGCGTCGGCGGAGGTGTTTGCGCGGGGGTCGAGGGGGGTGGCGCCGGGCGGGGTGAGGGGCGCGAGGGGGGTGGGGATCGCGGAGGTGGTTAGGGGGGTGGCGAGGGGGGCGGCGCCGGTGTTCGCGGAGGCGAGGAAGCCGGTGTCGGCGTTCCCGGGGGTGACGAGGGGGGCGCCGTCGGCGTTCGCGGAGGCGAGGAGGCCGGTGTCGGCGTTCCCGGGGGTGGCGAGGGGGGCGCCGTCGGCGTTCGCGGAGGCGAGGAGGCCGGTGTCGGCGTTCCCGGGGGTGACGAGGGGGCCGGCATCGGCATGCGCGAGGCCCCCGAGAAGGCTGCGGCCACCGGCGCTCGCGGAGGTCCCGAAGGGGTCGGCGTCAGCCTCCGCGGGAACCCCCGGACGGCGAGGACCACCATGTGCACGGGTGCCGAAGGGGCCGAGGGGGCCGACACCGGGATGCGCGACGATTCCGATCGGGCCGGGCTCGGCGGAGAAGCCGAGGCGGGCGGCGTTGCGACTGAGGGCGCGGATGCGGGCGTGGGCGTACCGCACACGGAACAGCGGATTGCTCTCCCGCTGGAGCAGGTGATCGGCGGTGATGCGGGGCCGGTCGTGCGGGGCGGGGTAAAGGAGGGCCCACTGGGCGGCGTCGGGCCCGAGCGGGGCGGGGTCCTCCGGCGCGGGCACGGGCCGTAGATTGACGGGCTCACCGTGCTCGACGGTGGCGCGCCCGCCCTGGGTCCCCACGAGGCGTACGACGGCGTCGGCGACGACCTCGGCCCGCACCTCGTAGGGCACGCGCAGCGCGACGACCTGCCCGGCGAGGGCGTCCCCGTATCCGTACCGGGCGCCCTTCTCCCGGATCTCCCGGACCAGCCCGGCGACGGGATCGACCTGCTCGTCGAGGCTGATGTTGAGGAACCCGGGCCCGGTGACGACGACGTCCCGGATGCCGTCGGCCTCGGCGAGCCGGGCGCGCAGAATCTCGGCGACGCGCAGCGCCGGCTGCCCGGCCGGCCGGGCGAGCTGGAGCGCGATGGTGGTGGCGAAGTCCCCGCATCCCCCGGGCCCCGGCTCGGTCACCACGGCCCGCTCGGGCACGGTCACATTCAGCTCCCCGTCATCGACAGCACGACGCACCGCGTGCAGCACGGTGCCGGAGAGCTCGACGGGGGTCACGGGACAAGCGTAGGGGAGGAGTGGGGTGGGTATGCGAGGCGGTTATCCCACCACCGGCCGACCTACCCTCCGAAGGACATCCCACCCGCCACCCCATCGGAGAGACCACCGTCACGAAAGCCCCGACGGTCGGACACACCGGAACCACTGACGCTCCCGGAATCATCGGAGGACGGGGGGCGGGGGGTGGGTCGGTGAGCGGGGGTGGCTCCGTGAGCGGAGGTGACGCCATGATCCGAAGCGCAGCCGTGAGCGGAGGCGGAGCCGTGAGCGGAGGCGGAGCCGTGAGCCGAGGCGGCCCCATCAGCCGAGGCGGAGCCGTGAGCCGAGGCAGCCCCATGATCCGAGGTGGCTCCATGAGCGGAGGCGGCCCCACGAGCCGAGGCGGCCCCATGATCCGAGGTGGCTCCATGAGCGGAGGCGACGCCGTGAGCAGGCGAGCCCCCGTCACGATCGATCTCCCCCTCACCACCCCCACCCCGATCTCCGCCACCGGGACCTCCCCCACCGGGATCTCCACCGCTGCGGTCTCCCCCACCATCTCCCCCGAAGCCCTCAGGCCCGCCAGATCCCTCGCGTCCTTCATCGCTCCCGGGCCCGATCCGCCGCTCCATGAGCTGCTTCACGAGCCGTACCAGCTCGGCGGGCTCAAAGGGCTTGGCGAGGAAGGCGTCCACGCCGACATCGAGGCCGGTCTCGACCTCGTACTGCGTACACGCGCTGATGATGGCGAGGGGGAGGTGGTGCGTACGGGGATCGGCCCGGAGGCGAGCGGCGGTGCGGAGGCCGTCCAGCCGGGGCATGACGACGTCGAGCGTCACGACGTCGGGCCGCACCTCGTGCACCACGTCCAGACACTCGGCACCATCGGCCGCGGTCACGACCTCTAGCCCTTCCAGTTCGAGGTTGACCCTGATCAGCTGCCGGATGACCTTGTTGTCGTCCACAACAAGCACCCGACCCGAAGCGCCTGGCACAAGTCGAGAGTAGGTCCGGACCGGCCACCGCGTCCGGGTTTTCCCCACTTCCACCCCGTACAGGGGACCCGCCGACCCCCACCCGGGGAAACGGGTTCCTGATCACCCCGCCGGACCTGCTAATGTTCTACCCGTCGCCGCAAGCAAGAAGCTCAGCGCCCGACACGCCCCCGTAGCTCAGGGGATAGAGCAACGGCCTCCGGAGCCGTGTGCGCAGGTTCGAATCCTGCCGGGGGCACTTCGCATGAAGTGCCTAAAGACCCCGCCACCAGCGAGTTAGCTGAGTGCGGGGTCTTCGCGTATGCGCAGGCGGATGCCGCCGGAAGCAGCCGTTTGCCAGTGATCACGTAATGACGACGTAATGATCTTGATCGGCTTCGCCGCAGGTCAGATGGCGTCTCGCGCCCCTCCGAGCGTAGCCGCGTGGACCACCTGTGGACAGGCCGAAGCCCCGGACCGGTAGTCCGGGGCTCCCCTAGTCGAGCAGTTGTTGTGTCAGTTCGTGGTCTCCTCCCCGAGACCCTGCATGATCCGGTCGTTCATCTCCTGCTCCTGACCGTCGATGCACTTGGCGTAGATCTTCAGCAGGACGTCCACCGAGTGGCCTGCCCGAGCGGCGACCTCCGGAGCCGGCACACCCGAGTTCAGCCACTGGGAAACTCCCTGAGGTCGTACGGCCGGAAGGCCAGAACCGAGGCCACCTGGTCCGGCACGAGCGCCAGTTCCCGAGCCTGCTTCCAGGCCCGGGAGTACGACGAGGCAGCGATCACGTTGCCCCGCTCGCTGGCGAACAGCCGGCCGTCCTTCGCCGTGCCGAACTCCCTGAGATGCTCGCGGAGCAACCGCACCAGCGGAGGCGGAATCGGCACAATGCGCACCTCACCGTGTGCCCGCTGCTTCAGGCCACGCCGGTCGTGCGCCTCACCGGAATCCGTCCATGCCTTACCCGCCGTGGGACGGGTCTCCGCCAGCTCGATACGGCCCCAGCCCGACTCGGGAAGCGTGCAGTCGGACCGGCGAAGACCGAGCGCCTCCCCCGGCCGCATGGCCGCGTAGTAGAGGCACCCGAAGAACGCACGGAGCCGCCGCCCGCTCGCCCGCTCGTAGCCGCCCACGTACGTGAGTGCGGTCATAAGCTCCCGAGCCTGCCGAGGGTTGACCACCACTCGGCGGTCAACCTCCTGCAACGCCCGCTTCCCCCGCTTGCGCCGGACCCGGCTCAGCGGGTTAGAGGGAAGAAGCTCCAGCTCCACCGCGTATTCGAGCACGTTGAAGACCACGGCGCGCCGCCGCCGGTACGTCTGCGTCGCCGCAGGCTTGCCGTCCAGCCTTCGACCCAGCGCATCGATCAGGTCATGCACCCTGGTGATCTCTTGCAGTTCGGCCACCGGCAGAGACGCCTTCTCGACCCACTTCACCGCCGCGGCGATCTCCTCCGGCCGCTCCCGCTCTCGGCGAGGAACCGGTAGGACGTACGAGCGCAGCGCCCGCCGCAGTACCTCAGGGCCAGGCCGACCCCGCCCCGGCTTGACCAGGACGGGAACGACCGTCGCCAGCGCGTCCGTCATGCTGTCCCGTTGCTTGGCCGACGCCTCCGCCCACCGGGCGTCCACGTACTTCACCGCCAGGTCCAGGAACGACAGGGCAGCTTTGCCACCGCGCAGCGAGTCGGGCAGGCCGGTCACGGTGTCGAAGGGCTCGCCCTTGTCCGCAGCCCTCAGTAACTGAGACCGGAAACGGTCGGCCAGGGCTTTGGTCTTGTAGGACTCGTGGAACGGCTGGCCGTCCACAGTCCAGCGGACGAGATGGGTGGGCTTCTTCGCCGAGCGGTTGACGCTGAGCTTCCAGACGACCACCTTGTACGACTTCACGATGCCGCCCCCTCAGCCCGCTCCTCCAACCACTCGTTGAGCACGTCCCGACGAATCCGCAGCTCCCCGTTCGGCAACCGGATGCAGGCGGGAGCGAGCCGCAGTTCCCGCCACCGGTAGAAGGTCCGCCGAGAAATGCCGCCCAGTTCGTCGAGCACCTGCCGCACCGTGAGGAGTTCGGTCGTCTTCGCACGGCTCTCACGCGCCATGGAGACCACCGCCCTCCCGCACCGAGGCAGCCAGGAGAGCTGCTTCCGGCGAGTAGCCGCGCCCGGCGTAACGCCACTCGCCGACCGTGACCGTGGGGTGGTCGGTCAGGCCGAGGGAGGCCCGCTGCTGCTCCGCACGGTGGTCGGCACGGGCCCGCCGGAGCGCGGTCAGCGTGGTCGAGTACCGACGTGACTTGGTCGAGAAGTGGCCGCCGTACCCGAGCATGTGGGCCCAGCGACGCAGCCCGAGCGGCTCGAACTCCGGCAGACCGCCGAGCCACCAGCACGTACCAATCATGCGCAGCACATGCGCGCGCACCGGCAGCATGACCATGTCCCGCGCGTGGTGAATGCGGCCGTCCACCGCGCCGGCGGACTCTGCCCCCTTGGTGGCGTACTTGGCGATGTAGCCCGCCACAGCCCCCGCAGAAGCAGGCCGCTCCCCCGCATCCCGCCGGTACGAGGTGACCGGCCGTACGTCGACCTGCGGTCCGAAGCGCAGCACCCGCGGACCGACGACGTTCGCGCCCGGAGCGGTCAGCCGCACTCGACCGACCACGCCCCGCACCGCGTCCACCAGGAGCGGCACGGTTGCCCAGCCCGGCGGGACCGAGCCGGGCCCGTCCGGACCGTCGAGCCTGATCACGGCATGGAAGTGGACCAGGCCCCGCCGCTGGTACTCGGCGACTTTCGCGTACGAGAGCCGGGCGACCTCCCCGAACTCTGTCCACGAGAGCCCGGCCCGCCGGGCGACCTCCCGCCGGAGCTCCAGCCCGAACCGGTGCCAGAGCCGACCGGCGAACGCGTGCCAGAGCACGGCCCCCGCGTAGTCGTAGCAGCGCGGGCAGAGCGGTTCACCGAGGCGGGGATCATCCGCCGGGTGCCGCTCCCGGCATCCGGTCGGAGTCCCGTGGGGGCAGCACTCCCCCGCTCGGCGAGGTCGACAGGCCCGCACGCTCCCGTCTCGCTCACGGCGCGTGTGGACCAGGCCGAAGCTGGGAGCGGTGAGCGTGGCGAACACGCGCGGATGCCCGCTCACCGCCTCCGGGATGCTCTTGCCTCCGACGAGGCCGGCCCGGACGAGTTGGTACGTGTCCGCCCGGTACACGCCCGAGCAGGCCGGGCAGACCGTCGCCCGCCGGTTGCCGCACGAGGTGAGCAGGCGACCGCCGTAGACGTCCGAACCGTAGGAGAGGAGAGCCGCGCCGGTCGTCGTGTCGTAGACGGTTGCCGCACCGACCAGATGGATGGGATTGGTGCAGCCACCGAGGCGGACGATGTTCCGGCGCCAGGCGGCGAAGTCCGGCTCCGCCGCCCGGGTGACCAGCGCGGCAGCGCCGGCCGCAATCGCCGTGGTCATCGGCGACCACCCCCGCGCCCGAACGCCTGCCTCATCGCGGTCGAGATTCCCTCCGGCCGGGTCTTGGCGCTGAAGCGGAGCGTCGGGTCCGTGAGCCAGAGCGCGGCAGCGTGCGCAGGGCACAGGCGCTGCTCGGCTCCGTCGAGGCCGACGAGGACGATCTGTTCCCGCCCGTCGCAGGTCGAGACCTGCGCGTCACGCTGGCTGAGTTCGCAGTCGGGCGGCGGGGATTTGCGCGAATGATGCGCGGTGGACAAAGTGTGAGTGCTCCTTTCACTGCTCACGTGGCGGATGGAGTGGGTTCCTGACGGGGTCGGGTTTGGCGACTTCGCGCCCCGTCGGGAGCCCGTCGTACAGGCGATCACTGCCGGTCCTCGGGCGGCACACCGACGACGCCGAACGAGACCGGGCCGAAGTCGCGGCGTGCGTCGAAGTAGCCCAGGCCGATGTCCTCCGTCGGCACGCCGAGCGGAGCGGCGACGGTCTCCACCCCAGCTCGGCGGGCAGCAGGGTCAGCAGCGTCGACCAGGACGATGACGGACGCGTGACGCGGCACGACGACGGCCGGGTTGGCGGTCAAGAAGTCGACCAGCTCCCGCAGACCGGCCAGGAAGGCGATGCGGTCACCGGAGCGGATCACGTAGTTGGACACAGAGAGTTCCCTTCTCTGGAGAGCGGGTGTGTTCAGAAGCGGAGCTGGCCGAGGAAGCCGTTCACGCCGTCGAGGAAGACTTGAACGAGCGGCGCGGCCACGGTCCGGGAGAGCAGGAAGCCGAAGGCCCCGCAGATCAGCGCGTCGGCCCACCTCAGGTAGCGGATGCGCAGGAGGAACCAGATCAGCAGCCCGAGCAGCAGTACGGCGGACATGGACACCAGCACGGCAGTCCCCTTTCACGGCGCTTCGACGTGCAGTTCGGACAGGGCAGGAGTCAGGTGCGCGTACTCGGCGGCGACGGCTTCCGCCTCTGACTCCGTGATCAAGTGGGACCGGGCGCGTTCCCAGCCGTCACCGGAGGCGAGGACGGCCGTACCGGCCTGTTCCGGGGTGATGGCCTGCGCCGCCTTCAGCGCATCGGGGTTCAGATCTCCGAGCGCCATTTCCGCCGTGCCGGGATCGGCAACCCGATGACACACCCGTCCGCCGAGCTGTGCCCGCAGCGCGGTGACACCAGGCCCCAGGTCGGACCCGACGCGTTGGCCGGCGACGACGAGGAAGACCCCGAGAGCCGCTCCCAGTTGGGCCAGCCGGATCAGTGCAGTTCCGGCAGCCTGCGCTTCGTCCTTCTCGTTCCGGCTCGCGACGAGGAACAGTTCCGCGATCTCGTCGACGATCACCACGACGGGTACCGGGCGTTCCTTGTCCGGCAGACCCCAGATGTTCCGGACCCGAGCCGCCCGGCAGACGGTCATGCGGTCGAGGGTCATGTCCACGAGGGCCGCCAGCAGCCGGACAGCTTGCTCCCGGTTGGTCGCGAGGGCGGACAACCGCGGTTCGTAGAGCGACAGTTCCATGCCGCCCTTGCAGTCGATGCCGACCAAGGCGACGGGTTGCGGAGCGAGGCCCGCAACGAGTGCGTTGATGAGCGTGGACTTGCCTGACCGGGTGGCCCCGACGATGAGCCAGTGCGGCACGCGCCGCAGGTCGAGCACCCACGCGGCGCCGGTCTCCAGCACGCCCACGGTCACGCGCAGCAGATGACCGGGACCCCGCTGCTTCGGCACGCGAGGCGCGGCCAACGGGTCAGCCGCCGAGGCGACGATTCGTACGACTCCCGGCTTCCAGGAGGTCACGCGCACCGCATGCACTTGCCACCCCTCCGCCAGGGCGGGCGCAGCCTTGACGAAGTCCTCCGGTACCTGTCCGGGTAACAGCCGCACCAGGAGCAGGAAGCCGCGGGAGGTAGGCCGTATGAGGCCACAGCGAGGTACGCGAGGTTGGGGCGGCGGCGCTCCCTTGCCAACGAGCCCGGAGACGACCGTCAGCGCCGGCCGACGGCTCAAGGCGAGCCCGCATCCGGCCATCAGGGGCCGCCAGGTGTGGATAACCCGGAGGACCACGGCCGGGAAGCCGAGTAACAGCCACCAGGCCACGGGGTAGCGACGGCGCAGGGCCGGGCCCCCAAGAAGCAAGCCCGACACCAGCACTGCGGCCACCACCAGAGCCCAACTCGGCCCGATCACACCGGCCGAAGTGGTGGAGGAGGCCACAGTCATCACTGCCCGGCCCCCTTACCCGCCGAAGCGGGAGCGCTCAGGGGCCGGATCTCTGCTGCCCGAAACGCGATGCCGTGCCGCCCCTCGTTCTCCCACGGGGTGGCGACCAGGTCCCGCACGGCCACCGGCATGCCGAGCTGCACCCCGGCCGGCTCACCGGCCACGCTCACGGTCACGACGTCGGCCGACGCACCAGCCATCAGACAGAGACCGACCTGGTACACGGTCTTGCCGGTTTCTCGGTCCACGCGGAGCTGACCGGTCTCACGGCTGGCGACCCGCGGAGCCGGGGGCACGGCACAGATGATCCCCGTGAACTTCGCGGTGTCGATCGGAAGGCTTGCCACTGTTCGGATCTCCTTATCTCTGTCACCTGAAGGCCATCCTTCAGGTTGCTAGACAACCCGTAATACGGGTGCCGAGTACAAGAGTGGCCACCCGTAGTACGGGTTGTCAACCGACTCGCGATAGGGGAAGCTGTCCACGAACGTGGGCACGTCGTCTACGAGGACGAACAGCCGCAGAGACCACGGCCATGGAGGGCCCGCATGCCGCCGAAGGGCACGCAGCCGAAGTACCGGCAGATCGCCGACTACCTGCGCGATGGCATCTTGGACGGCACGTTCCCGGCCGGCCAACCACTCCCGTCAGAGGAGGCGTTGGCCAAGCAGTTCGGCGTGACGCGCCCCACGGTCCGTCAGGGCCTCAGCGAACTCAGGGCGTCGGGCCTCGTCGAAGCCATCATGGGCCGCGGCACCTTCGCCCGCTCCCCGCACAGCCGTCCCAGCCACACGCGCCCGCGCGGCGTACGCCGGACCGCGGAGGGCCGCTACGTCGAGGCAGACGGCATCACCTGGACGGACGCCGAGCCGCCAGTAGCCACTCGCACCGATGCTCCGCTTGCCCTCGCGGACCTGCTCCGCATCCCCCCAGGCGAGCCGATGTTCACGTATGACGCCCTACAGACCGCAGACCACGGCCGCCTGCGCCAACTCCACCGGACGTACATCCCGTTTTCGGTACTGATCGACACGAAGTACGAGGAAGAGGCCCCACCGCCAGCGCCTGAGCTCTACACCGCACTCACCGACCTGGGTCACGAGCTCCACTTCACGGAGTACGTCCGCACCCGCATGCCCCTGCCCGACCAGGCTCAGGCGCTACGGCTGGCCGACGGGGTCCCGCTCCTCCACATCATCCGCGTCACCCTCACCGAGTCAGACAAGCCCCTCGCCCTGGAGGAGTTCCACCTCCCGGGCGACGAGTTGGAGCTGTCGTTCCGGCTGTAGCTCAGGCCGGTTGGCTCAGACTTTCTCTACGTCATCAAGGCGGCTCGCTCCGCTCACCGCGCGCGGCCCGGCCCCCGGCCGGGCCTGCGCTCCTGTCTCCGCCCCCCTCCAGCCCGGCCGACGCCCGTGCCGCGCTCTAAGCGTTCAGCCGCCTGACACCAGAGAAGGGGTACGTCGTGGCTGGGGCGGTCGGCTCCACGGCTTTACGGAGCCACTTTGGCGCGAGCCTCGAAGATCACGGCCCCAACGTCGTGCTTTACCGGGCAGGTCCACAGACTGCCCGACGCGCCGCAAGCTTACGGGGCCATGATCACTCGCGCCAAAGCAGCGCCACCCCAAACCCGCTCCACCGACCTCAAGTAATCTTCCGCGCCGCCAGCATGGCCAGTATTAGCTCTGTATCTTCTACAGAATCCACACTAGCCAGGATGGACTCCGGATACCTGGAAAGCATCCTGGCCGCTATTCTGCGCAACTCTTCATCGTCTGTGAAGTCAGGCAAGAGCGCCAGGTTACTCAATTTGTGAGCTAGCACTCGCGGCCGCGCCCCGGCACGCATCCAAGCGATGGGAACCGGGCCATCGACACCAAAGCGAATAGCGAAGGGAAGCAGATTCAAAGATCGGAGACTTTGTTCGTCGAGGCCCCAAGGTCCCTCTGCTTCTTCTTCACGGCCGGCAGCCACAACAGCCGCGATCGCACCCGCCAAAGATGTCAAGCTGTACCCGAACCCATCATTTACGATGCGGATCATCTTTGGCAGTGGATCGGCCTGCCCACGCCCATTCTTTCCCCGAGCATCTTTGCCTGTCGCAATACTAGCGATGTCTAGTAGCGGTGCCCCCTCCATCCATTTTTGAAGTACAGCGTGAAAGACCTGCCATGCTTCAGTACGAGATGTTTCTGCATCAGCCCATAGGTCTTTAAGTATCGTCCCGCCGTAATCCTCCCGCTTCAAGAAATGCAAGGAATGGAAATCGGCCCCTTCAAGGATGCCGAGAAGATCTGAAGCCCACTCTGAAACGTCTTGAGGGGGCCCCATTTCTTCGAGCCGCTGCCGCAATTCCTTGTAGATGAACACGCATTCCGCTAGCGGGATTCCAGCACGATGCGCAGCCAGAGCGACCCACTCAGGAGATTCAGTTGAGCGCAGAAAGCTAGCCCCTATATACTCCAAGGATTCTGCGACATCGGACGCCCGGTCTGCAGCATTGGCTCGATAGGCTCCCCAGCTTTTTTTGATCACACCTCGTGCATCATCTCGGTTACCCGCAAAGGACAAGAAGGTGAAGGCAGCCTGTTCCGCCGCCGTCATTTCTCCGATGTTGAGAGTCCCGTCCAACGAACCCGTGATAATCCCGTCAAGTTGACTTTTTATTTCACTGGACGCATCCTCCTTGGCTAGAAATCTAGCCTTTCCGATAGCCTGGTTTATGTTTACGTTGCGCCCGAATACAAGTCCACGGTTGGGTACGACGATGGCCAACGACCTCGACGAAACCTGGGCTCGGCCTGCCCGCCCGATCGCATTCAGCAGCTGCGCCTGCGCACGCCTGTCTTGTTCCTCTCTATCAGCATCAGGGTCCCAACCAATCTGCGTTCCGCCAACGATTACTGTGGTGGCAGGAAGATTTAGTCCTTGAGCAAGGGTTCCGGTGGCAAAGAGGACCCTGGAGTGATCTCGCTCGAATGAGATCTCGCTAGCTCGCTGCTCCTCTCTGAGCATGGCACCGGTATGGACAGCAACTCCCTTCGACAGCACACCTCGGAGCAAGGATGAAGCTCCAATTTCTGCGTCCGCGAGTTTCATCAGTGCATCGACATCAGCGTCTGCAGAGGCGTTCGCACCTGCTGAGAAGCCGTCAATTTGCAAGGCGCAAGAGAAACTGTCATGCCTGCTTCGGGGTAGGAATACTAGAATCCTTTGATTCTTTTCACCTAGAGCCTGAGACAGTGACTTGACTACTCTATTGCAATAGCTGTCATCAACCGTTCCAACTCCCCGCTTATATATCAAACCCGCCCTGACATTCGTATGCATGAGCTTGTAATCGGACAGGTCGTTGGACTGCCAAGCACCTTGAAGTCCAACAAGCAAAGAGATAGGGACGTCAAAAGGGTAATTGACTCGCCTGGGCGGCAGTTTTTCAAGTGCCTTTTTAGCCTCACTCTCCAATGCCGAAGCTTCATGTGCATCGAAGCCTACAATGGCCCTCAGTGTCCTTGTTGGGCGCCAAGGCGGATTTATTACGAGTGATTCTCTTCCGGTGGCACCTCGCAGCCAGGCCGAAATATCGCCTGGGTTCGCGAGTAGGGCGGAGAGCATTAGGATTTTGACATCGGGCGCTCGATGTAGAACTTCAGCGACCACCAACTCGGCAATGATTGCTCGAGAGTCTTGCGCTCCGATCATGTGCGCTTCGTCAACGATACATAGGGAGAGGTCAAGAAAAATTTCAGGAGCTTGACGAAGAGCGAGAGAGCACTTTTCGGGAGTCATAACGAGAATTGAACGACCCTCGATATCCCGTATCATCTCACCGGTCAGCTCCGTATACTCTGACCCACCAAGGAATTCCCTGACTTTTACCCCATCGTCGGCACGAAAGACCTTTCCTATCTCGCGCCTTATCTGACCAACGAGGGCGTTTGTTGGTGCCAGATATAGAACCCATCCATCTCGAAGAGCCTGAGCTATTGCTATCTCAGCAACGGCTGATTTTCCAGCCCCAGTGGGGACCGATACAACAGCGTGAGAATGAGGTCCCGGAAAGGCCCCATTTGCATACTCAAGCACCCCAGGCCACATCAAAGGACGATTCTTTGCACGATACCTTTGATACCGCAGAAACCTTCCTGAATCATCGGCCGGCGGGGGCACGCTTCTCAGCGCTCGTGCCGATGTTTCCTCGATGGCAAAAGTGAGAAGCAAGAGTAGATGATGCAAGTCGATATGACCTGCGGAAATCGGACGTCCTTCTGAGTCATGCTCCATTCTGTAGAGGAGCTGATGCAATTCTTCTAAGTCATTGCTGACCGACTCATCGTAGGTTAGCCAGAGAACGTGATCTCGTACTGATTTTCCAATGGTGCGAAGGATGTTTGCGCGGGCGCGTTCGCTCAGAGCAAGGTCATGCGGCTCTAGGATTGGAAAATCGTCAGCGGAAGGCGAACTGAGCGTTAGAAGCGATCGAACTTGCTTAAGAACCCATTCCTCGGCAAGGCTCATGATGGAGATCGGGGCGAGCATATCCCCAATCCCTTGCTCTGTCAGAGCCGCATTTGAATCATATCCGGCGATCAAATAAAGAAGCGCCGTCTCGACGATCGTGTACCTTGCTTGATTACCGAAAAGCCAGGCGTCCCTCAGCTCATAGGATTCAGCATCTGCCTCTGCCACAATACTCAGCGCTTCGGCGGCGACAAACGCACAAGACCTCCTCACCTCGCGCGGCAGTTCTTCATTCAAAATCGCGTGAGCCTCAAGTGCCGTTGCAAGCTTGCGCAGATCATTCAAATCCCGTTGATGCTCTTCCGATGCCGATAGGCTGTCAAGCGTCTCTGACCTGCTCAAGTCCCGTCTGTCAACACAGTCTGCCCACGCCCGCGTCAGAATTCTGCGGACTGTTGAGGCATCGAGATCTTGCAATGTGGGCAGACTAGAGAGCATTTGATCTATGCCGCTATTGAACATCAGATAACCACTTCCCTGACCGCACTTCTCATTGCATCCGATATATCGTCGAAGAACTTCTGGAAGTCGCGGAGCTTCACTCCGATGACTCGCCTGCGATCTATCGAAGGGAAAAGGCGGCCGTATACGACACGTTTCGCTTTGAGATCGAAGTATGTCTCATGCACTACCATCGGGAAATAGCATCGATGCTCAAGCCACAATGCGTTGGAGACCTTATCTGCCAGGTCTGGATGTATTACCCGCCTTAGGGCGCCCAGCTTGGCCCTCAACTCAGGGCCGTACTTCATTTCATCGATATCTCGAAAGATCGTCGCTGCCTCAGTTAGCTGCGCGCTGCCGTCGTCGCGTGATGCCTTACTTTCCCCGATTGCGACGACTGGGCCCGAGGCGTCGCTATAGATCGCTAGCGCATCCAAGCCTTGCTGTGTCGGGATAGTATGAAGATCGGCCAATGCTTGAACAGGGCCGTCCAGCATGTCGCTTGCAGACCGAGCTCTCACCATCAACAGGGCATGCATGACCCCTTCTGCTATCCAAGCGTTTCTCTTGGTATCGCGAAACGATATTTCAGAGCGTGTCATGAATTGGTTGTTCGTGCCTACCAGTCGATGAACGGCCTGTTCAATTTCTCGTTGGCCTTCAAGTCCGGTCGGCAGCATGGCATCGCACAGGCTTGCATCCTGTTGTATGGCGCCCGCGAGAGCCCCAACCAAATACAGCCCTAGAGATTCAGCCACCCCGGGAGCTTCCAGGCCGTCAGCGACGATCACCGTATGAGTGGGAGCCCCAGGATCCTCGCGTAGGTCTACCTCGGCAGCGAGAAGCGCGAGTGCTTGATCGATCAGCGCAAGTGGACTTTTAGGGCCAACCATCGCACTCGTCACTGGCCCGACACCTCGCGTTTGGTGGCCGTGAAGTCCAGCCGCGTCAGCAGCTCGCTGTGATCCTTCAGCATGGCCCTGACGTACATCTCGAAGGGCTTCTTGTTCCAGAAGATCGCAGTCAAAGCCTCAATCAGGGCAAGGTAAGCGCTTGGGTTCATCGTCTTACGGGCGCTGAACTGCATCGTCCCCCTCCTCGACCGGCCACCGCGACCACACAGTGACTGACCAATCACGGTACCGCGCTACCGCCTGGTGGTCTGCCTGTACGACAGTGATTGGTGATCGCGGGACTGGGGCCCGTGCCAGATCTGTGCCAGACCCTGCGGGGAACCACGGGGAACACCGGGGAACCAATCGACCGCCCGCCGGGGGCCGACACTGCTCCGCCGCAGGTCAGCCCTGGGAGTAAGCCCCAGATGCCCTTAGCTTCCCAAGCTGAGGTCACACGTCGGCCTGCTGCTTCGTCCGGGCTGCGGCGCTGGGGCGCCGGTCCCGGCCGAGCGGCAGGCCGACCAAGTGCGCCAGGGCAGCAAGTAGCCCCGCACGACGGCGCGAGGAGCGATGTCGTGCGGGGCAGGGCCGGCTGATCACAGGAGTACGCTCGGACGGCGAACAAGCGGCGTCCGAGGGCCGTTCAGGCCGCCGGCGTTTCCCGCCGACGTGGGGAGACACTTTTCTCGCTCTCAGGGACGTCCAGCTCCGCAAGCAGTCCGGCCGTGATCAGCTTCGCCAGCAGTTCGGCCGCATCGGGGCGAACGGTCCCAAGCTGCACCAACCCGTCCCCGGAGACGTTCACGTCAGCCATCAGGCCGGGGAAGTCGGATTCCAACCCGAGCAGCACGAGCTGATCTGCCAAGGTGCCGGCGCTTCGTCGTGCGCGTGCCCAGCCACGGACGTAAGGCACTCCGGGGACCAAGTCCTCCGCTCGCTTGGCCACCACTCCTCGCCGGTCGGTCATGGTCTTAGAGCCTTCCCTTGTGCTCTTCGCCTGGGGCCGGTGCATGCTCGTGCTCGTCGCCGTCCGGGTCGCGGCGGAACCCGCCGGCCAATGCCAAGCGGAGGAGTTCCGCGAGGCGCTCGGCGGTGTCGGGGGACACCCGGCCCAGCTCGACGAGGCCGTGCCCGAAGGCGTTCAAGTCCGCGCGCAGGTAGGGGAAGTCCTTCTCCAGACCGGCCCGCACCAGTGCACCCCGCAATGCGGTCGTCGCGTTCCGTGCCGCGTACCATCCCTCACTCTCCAGAGGCGACCACGCCGCCGCGTCGCGCCCATCGGTCGGCTGGTGCGGCATCAGTGATCGCTCTCCTCGGGGAGCGCAGCGACCGCCGCGTACGGAGTCGGGTACTGCTCGTCGAAGCGGTCGATCCTTGCCAGCAGTTCCGCGGAGGCCACCAACGCTGTCGCGAGAGCGACCGGGCGTAGCGGATTGGCCTCCGGTCGACGCGTAGGCGGACGAAGCCACTGGTAGCGGTCGTCGAAGAGCGGGATGGGGCCGGGAACGACTACGGCGGAACCCTCGTCGAGGTAGCGGTACGTCGGAGGAGCCATGGTTTCGCGTTGGAGGTAGTACGTGAAGGCCTCGCGGCTCTGGGAGTTGAGGAAGAACCCGACTCGCTGCGCCTTGCGGTCGACGGCGGTCGGCCCGAACGGCATTCCACTGCGCAAGAGCCGGTCGTACATCTCCAACCCGAGGCGCTGGTCCACGCTCAAGACGTCAAAGAGGCGCCCGGTCGGGAGCAGGACGGGCATCCGTGGGTCGTCGGCCCAGATCTGCTGGCACTCGACCGGGTTTTCCGCCGCTGCGGACAGCCATTCCATGCCCCGCCTGGTCATCCTGTGCACGTCATCTCACCCTCAGTCGGACTACCGTGCGGCCGCGATGCGGCCGTAGGTCCAGATTCACGGCTCAGTACCTGACCAGGGCAGATGACGAGGGGTGACGGGGGATGACGCGTCGACGCATGTCACGTCATCCCCCGTCACCCGCATACAGGCAGACGATCTCCGGTTACTGCCTGCAAGAGGCGATGACCAGCGCGTACATTCGGTCAGCGAAGGGGAGTTGCCACACCGGCGCATGCGCACGGGAGTAAAGGGGCGCCACTCGATGAAGCCGACCAGTGTCCGCTTACGTGAGGCCCGAGCCGGCCGAGGCTGGAGTCAGTCAAGGCTCGTGAGGGAGTTGCGCCAGGTAGCCGCCCAGCGCGGCCATCAGCTCCCGTCGGACGCCAGTGTGAAGCGCCGTATCGCGAGTTGGGAGAACGGCCACAGCAGCCCCGACGACTTCTATGGTCCGCTGCTCTGCGATGCCTTCGCCGCGAGTGCGGCAGAACTCGGGCTGAGCCACGGAGAGCCGAAGGACGCTCCGGTACTCGACGCCGCGTATCCCGCCAGCCCGGATGACGCGATTCAGACGGTCAGCCAGTTGTGGCGTGCGGATCTCAACCAGTACGACCCACTGCTCACGGCGGAGCCGTCGGAGCCCGCCTGGAGCGAGGCATCCCTCCGGTGGCTGGTCGCGCCGGAGCCGGGGGTCCCCCGTCCACGATCCGAGGGAATCCGAGTCGGTCTCGGCGACGTGGCGGCCGTGAAGACCACCGCCGACATGTTCGCCCGACTCGACGACCAGTTCGGCGGAGAGCACGCGCGGCACTCGGTTATCCAGTACCTGAACAATGACGTGGCCCCCCTGCTGCGAGGCCGGTTCACCGAGCAGGTAGGCCGAGCCCTGTTCTCCACCGTCGCGGAGGCCACGCTCCTTGCCGGTTGGATGTCATACGACGCCTGCCATCACGGACTCGCCCAGCGGTATTTCCTTCAGGCGCTCCGCCTTGCCCAGGACGCCAACGACCGCCGGCTTGCTGGCAGCATCTTGTCGGCGATGAGCCACCAGGCGACTTTCCTGGGTCGGTACACCCAGGCCGCCACTCTCGCACGTGCAGCGCTCATGGGCATCTCACCGGTGGCCACCCCGACATTGCGTGCCCAGTTCCACGCGATGGAGGCTCGCGCCCTTGCCCGTACCGGAGATGTCGCCGCATGCCAGGCCGCCTTGAGCGCAGCCATGAAGTCGCTGGAAGGCCGAAACCGCGACGACGAACCGGAGTGGATCACCTACTTCGACGAAGCCGAACTCGCCGCCGAGGCCGCCCATTGCTTCCGCGACGTCAACAGTGCTCGGCAGGCAGTTGCCCACGCCGAGAACGCCATGAGCGGCACCCATGTGCGGAGCGACTTCTTCGCGACCATGGTCCTCGCTGATGCTCACCTCCGCGCCGGCGACGTCGAGGAGGCGTGTCGGGTAGCGCTCGATGCCCTCGACCTGGGCGAGCAGCTCAAGTCAGCACGGTGTGTGAGTTACCTGGCCGAGTTCCGGCAGGGCCTCGCAGCGGTCGGCAGCAGTGCGGACGTGAAAGCGTTCACCGAACAGGTCAGAGAGCACAGGTTGTGGGTAGCCTCTGACGCGCTTGTCAGTGCCTGATCGCATGACAGCGCGTGCTCAGAACGGGCCCCACCTGTCCCGACCCTCCCCCGTGCGAAGGGACCGCACCCGGCGGGCGAACTCAGCGGCAGACCGCTCGCTCGTCGTGACCTGGTGGCCAAGCCACGAGACCATCATCAGCTCACGCAGGTCGGCCAGCGTTGCGTAGCCCGGCCAGTTCATCAGGTCGAAGCCGTACCGGTGCACGAACTCGGCGTACTCCGCCTTCGTGTGCCAGCCGTACCGGTCGTAATAGATCGCCGTCTGGATCAGGTCCCACTCGCGCGGGGCGAGGGCGACGCCGTCCAGGTCGATGAGCACCGCGTGCCCGTCCCTGTGGCGGAGGATGTTCCCGATGCTGGCGTCACCGTGAATCATGCCGAAGGGGAGGACGAAATCGAGGCGGTCGTAATCCTTGGCGAGGGTCGCCGCTCGCTCGTCCAGGAACGCCCGGTCCTCCGCGGATACGCCGTCCAGGCCGGCGAGGGACGCCGCCAGCTTGGCCAGCGGGTCGAAGTAGGGCAGGCCCAGGGATTCGGGCTCCTCAAGCCAGTGCAGGCGCCGCAGGAGATCGGCCAGCTCGCCGACCGTCGCGTACTCCTCGCGGTCCTGGACGCTCTCCCAGAAGGTGACCACCAGGCCATCGACGATGAGCGGCTGCGCGACCGAAGCCGGCACACGCATGGACGGGAAGTCCTGCGACGCGAGCCACCGGGCGACGCTCACAGCACGTTCCATCTCAGCGAGCGTCGACGGATCACGGGCGATGCGCACGATCACGGGTAAGGACGTCAGGCGATAGACGGCGTTCGACCCCAGGCGCAGCAGTTCGGCACCACTGGAGTCGAGTCCCGCCCTCGCGCACGCCTCCCGGAGGACGGGCTCCAGGCCCTCCGCCGTGAACTCCGCGCCGCCGCCGTCCGGTCTCCCGCTGCTGCCCGAGATCATGCTTCGACCATACGGGCCGGACCGACCGCCCGACAGGCCACCCACGTAATAGGGGCGTAATGATCTTGGTCAGAGCAAGCTCTGTCGCCGCCTCCGGAGCAGGTCAGAGCCCGCACGGCCCCTCACTCTCACCTGGGCTCCGGAGCCGTGTGCGCAGGTTCGAATCCTGCCGGGGGCACCCAGCATGAGGTGCCCAAAGACCCCGTCACCAGCGGAAACGCTGAGGCCGGGGTCTTCGCGTATGTGCAGCCTTGTGCCGCTCAGAGCGGGGCTATGTCAGGGTCCGTGGACGAGCTGTGGACGGGATCTTGGCCCATCGTCGCAGGTGAACCTGTTAGCGGGCTCGCACCCCGTCGCACTGCATCAGACCCGACTGAACGCTTGGGCGAAGACCCGCAAGAGGCGGCCTGGCCCGCGGCTTCCCCCCTCGGCGCAAATGCACCCACCAAGGTCTCTGCCGTGTGCTTATCGCTCAGCGCCTGAGCGAGCTGCTCAACAAGCTCCACGTCTTCCGGATCAATACCCCGAAGGATCTTGACCACCTTCCGCAGCCGCTCCGGAATCTCGTCGTTCGGCCGCACTCCGTACCACTGCTCGGCCACCAGCTCTTCCACGCGGCGCTCGCTCAGCTCCAGCGCTCGCGCAAGGTCCGGGATCAATCCGGGCGCAGGCGGCGCGTCGGCACCGTAGTTCGCCATCTGGTTCCACCACGTCACCGAGCGCACGCCTGACAATGAGGCAATCGACTCGTACGAGAGAGACTCTGCCCGATGCAAGATCGCATCACTGAATACATGACTCACGCCGGGCATTGTGATCCCAAATGGTCAGCCGTGTGAGAGAAACGGGAGAAAACCTGGAAGCGACAAGACCCCTGGATAGCTCCAGGGGCCTCGGTCATGAGCAGCTCGCTCTCACTCGTACTCGCGAAGCAGCTCCTCGATACGCCGGTTGGCAACGTCCTGCCGCCCATCGAGGCACTTTGCGTAGCGAGTTAGCAGGACCTCAACGCTGTTGCCGGCACGCTCGGCGACCTCCGTGGGGTCGACACCCGCGTTCAGCCATGTCGACAACGCCGAGTGCCGAAGGTCGTACGGCCTGCTCGCCAGCGGCGAGGCCGCGACAGCCGGCGGAAGCGCCAGGAGACGAGCCTCCTGCCACACGCGGTAGTAGGTCGAGGACGGGACGACCGAACCCTTCTCGCTGAAGAAGAGCCGCCCGTCATCCGCTGTGCCGAACGTGGCCAGGTGCTCGCGCAGCACTGCGACGAGCTGGGGCGGGATGGGTACACGCCGAACGTCCTCAGCCGGTCGGTTCTTGAGCCCGCGGTCGTCGTGGGTCTCGCCCGAATCCGTCCACTGCTTGCCCACCGAAGGACGGGTTCGGTGGAGCAGCGCCGATCCCCAGCCTTGCTCAGGGAGGACAAGGTCAGTCTGGACCAGGCCGACCGCCTCAGCGGGCCGGAGGCCGCCGAAGTACATCGCCGCGAACAACCCGACGAGACGCCGGCCGCGAGCACGCCGGTATCCACCCACATAGGACACTGCCGCCAGGAGATTGCGTGCCTGCTCAGGGTTGGCCACAACGCGCGGATCGACCTGGTTCGAAACCTTGGGCTTCTGCCAGCGAACCGCCGTGATCGGATTCTCCCGCAGCTCCCCCAGGTCGACCGCGTAGTTCGCAGCGTTGACGAGGGTCCGCCGCTTCCGCCGCACGGTCTCGGCAGCTGCCGCGGTGCCGTCAAGCTTGAGCTTCAGCCCGTCGAGCACCGCGCGAGCCGTTGCCGGTTCAGCGAGGTCCGCGAGCGGTCGAGAAGCCTTCGCTACCCAGTGCAGGACGTTCCGGACATTATCCGGGACTTCCCGCTTGTCGGGACCTGGCAGCACGAAGGCCCAGTTACGTAAGGCCTTGCGGATCTCCTCGTCGGACGGTCGCCCTGCGCGCTCCGCGAGCAGTTCCATGGTCACGCTGGTCAGAGATTCGTTGATGCCGTCTCGCGTATTGGGAGCAGCGTGCGGCCACTTCATTGCGAGATACCTGAGGGCGAAGTCGTACCAGGACAACGGCGACTTCTTCTCTTCCATCGAAGCCGGAAGACCAGTCTCCGTGTCGAACTCTTCGCCGCCCCGCATGGCACTCATAAGCTTCGCTCGGTAGTGATCAGCGAGCGCCTTGGTGCGGAACGAGTCAGAGAAGACGTTGCCCGCGACGGACCAGCGGACGCCGTATGAAGGCGTCTTGGTGTCCCGCTTGCGTACGCCCCAGACCTTGACGTCGAGAGACTTCACGCCGCCTCCTCCAGCTGCCGTAGCCATGAGGTGAAATCACTGCGCCAGACCCGAAGCTCACCGTTGGGGAGCTTGAAGGCGGCCGGCCCCAGCCCCAGCTCACGCCAGCGGTAGAACGTCCGGCGAGAAACACCGCCCAATTCGTCCAACACTTCGCGAACAGTCATCAGTTCGTCGCGGCGGGCGTCCATGTCGGCTCTCCTTCCGTTCCGGGTGCGGGTTCGAGGGACGCCGCAAGCCAGGCTTCGGCGGCCGAAAGGCCGGTTCCGGCGAAGACCCAGTGGGCGAGGACGAGCGTGGTTTCGCCCTCCCGCGGTACGACCGGAGCGGCTTGAGCGCGGCGCCATTCGGCGCGTGCCTCGCGGAGGGCGCCGAGAGTGGTGGAGTAGCGGCGGGACTTGGTGGAGAAGTGACCGCGGAAGCCGAGCATGTGGGCCCAGGCCCTCAGGCGGAGGTCTGCCAGCTCCGGGCGTGCGCCCAGGGCCCAGGCCGTGCGGATCATGCGCCGGGCGTGCTCAGTGATCTGCGCTTGCGCCAACTCGGCGAGGAACCGCAACGGCCGGTCGAGGGTGCCCGTCGCCGTCTCGGCGCCCTTAGTGGCGTACTTGGCGACGTACGACGCCACGGCCCGCTCGGTCAGGTCCTGACCGCCGTTGAAGTCGGCGGAGCGGATCGGGCGGACGTCGAGCTGTCGACCGAAGACGAAAGCGTGCGGTCGGCCGTCGATGTCCGGGCCGTCGACACGGGCCACAGTGGCGGCGGCGTAGATGGCGTCGGTCAGCAGCTCAGCCGTGGCCCAGGCCGGGGGCGCAGTCTCGCCGCCTTCCGGGCCATCGAGGCGGATGACCGCATGGAAGTGGACCGCGCCGCGCTTTTGGTACTCGGCCACCTTCGCGAAGGAGACACGGGCATGGTCGCGGAAGGCGCGTTGGGTGAGGCCGGCGCGCTTGGCGACTTCCCGGCGCAGATAGATCGAGAAGCGCCGCCATAGGGCCCCGGCGTGCGCGTTCCACAGCACGGCCGCTTCGTAGTCGTAGGCGTCCGCATCGAGGGGCGTTCCCAGGGCCGGGTCCTGGTCGTCGTGACGGATGCCGCAGCGGCAGGGGCGACCGCTGGAGGGACGATTGTGGACCGGGCCGAAGCTGGGGGCGGTGAAGGTGGCAAAGACGCGCGGGTGTGTGGTGACGCGTTCCGGGGTGCCCTTGCCGCCACGCAGTCCGGCGGTGATCAGGTGGTAGGTGTCGCGTCGGTAGGTCTCGGCGCAGGCCGCGCACCGGGTGGCCCGGCGGTTGTTGCAGCGGACCAGGAGGTTGCCGGCGGGGAGGGTGGCGGAGTCGAGGTGGTGCAGGGCGCGGCCGATCTCGCCAGTCGTCGTGTCGATCTCGTACTCGGTGCGGTGGCCGTCGAGTCGTACGGGGTGGGTGCAGCCCCCCAGGGTGGAGAGTTGCCGGGCCAGCTCGGGCAGGGTGCCCATTGAGGCCAACGTGGAGAGTTCCGCCAGCGGGGGTGGAGTCTGCCGGGTGATGATGGGACTTCCTTTCGGCTGTTTCGGCGGTTGGGAAGGGACGGCCCCGGGGCGGCGGGATGCTTGGCGGCTTGTTGCCGCCCCGGTGGCCGGTCAGCGCTTGTTCGCGCCGGTGACGAGGGAGCGCAGGACCACGGCGGCGATGGCCACGGACACGGCCGAAACGGCGACCGCCGCGAGGAGTGCGGTGAGCACGACGCCGATGACGGCCACCGTGGCGACCGCGCCCACCCACGGGGTGAGGGAGCGGCCGGCCGGGGGAACCGGGGCGTGGCTTTGCTGGGTGCTGACTGCGTTCGAGGTGGGCAGGGTCGGGATGTCGGGCAGCTTGGGGCGGAGCACGGCGTATCTCCTTGTCAGTGGTGGGTGCCGTTGACGACGTCGACGCCGGAGCGGGTGCCAGAGTCGATGGCCGGGGCGAGGAAGGTGCGCGGACGCCGAGGAACTTGACCGCGCCCCAGGCGATGAGGCCCAGGACCAGGACGAGCGGTAGCGAGACGGTCATGGGAACTCCGTTTCAGCGGATGCGGCAGCGGTGGGTACGGGCGGCGAGCTCGGCGGCGGTGCGGCTGTCGTAGTCGGCGGAGAAGCCGCAGCGCGGGGCGGTACAGGCCGCGGCGTGCTTCTCGCGGCCCCGGCCGTCGTAGTACGTGGCGACCTGAACGGGACCGATGCGGACGACGCGGCGGAAGCGCGGGTTCGCGGGCATCAGGGCAGCTCCTTGGAGTCCGGGTGGTTCTCGCTGGTGAAGTTGGCAACGTGGTCGAGCAGCCACCGCCGGATCTCCTCGCCCTCGTACTCGTCGGCGGTGAGGATCACGGGTTCGGCGATGAGCATTGCTTCGGTGAGGCGGTTCTGTCGGGTCAGCTCGGCGGCACGGTTGAGCGCGCGCAGCGTGGACGGACGCACGGTGCGATGTCCTCCGGATCAGGCGATGTGGGCGGCGATGGCTTCGGCGAGCGGCAGCGGAACGCCGAGGCGCGCGCGCAGGGTTGGGGTGTCGATGACGGACCCGGTCCGGGCCCGGTGTTCGTCGGCGACCTTGCGGGCCAGAGCGACGAGAGCAGGTGGAACGGGCGCGGGTGATGGCGCGGGGACACTGGCGGCAGGCAGTTCGGGAGCCGGGTCGGCCATGGCCCCCGGGCCGTCGCTGCCTGCCGGGGCCGGTTCCGGGCACGGCTCCGCTTTGTGTGAGCCATGGGCGAGCAGGGTTCCGCCGAGGAAGGCGACCGCGGGCCATCCGGCGACGAGGATGCGCAGCCAGGCTGGTACGTCGGCCAGGTCGAGGAGGCCGGCGGTTGCGACGTTGGCGCCGAGGGATGCGGTCAGGGCGACGAGGAACCAGCACCAGGCGGCCTGCTTCGGACCGCCGGAGCGGAGCCGATGCCAGGCGGCGACGAGAAGCAGGTCGACGGAGACGGGGTAGGCCCACGCCTTCCATCCGGTCTGTCCCGCGGCGGCGGCGAGGTCGTGGAGGTGCGCGAAGGAGAGGGCCCCGGCGATGACGGCTTGGACCAGGACCGCGTCCGCGCGGGGAGCGGGGCGAGCCATCAGGACGACTCGCCGGGGTAGTCCGGGCCGTCGTTGGGGTTGTAGTCCGGCGGGAAGACGCCGGGCGACAGATCCGGCAGGGACACGGCCAGGCAGGGAGCCACGGCGTTGACGAACGTTTCGTCAGCGCCATACGTGTCGGCGTACAAGGCCAGTTGGCCGAGTAAGAAGACCGTTCGGACGAAGTCTTCGCAGTCGGGGCACATGGCGGGTGCTCTCCCTTCTTCCAGGGATGGCGGGGTAGGGACTCGGCACGGAACGCCGTGCCGGGCGTGGGCGGGAGCGGTGACTCGGCGACTCGGTGACCGGATGAGGAGAAGCCACCGGTGCAGGCGCCTCTACAGGCGCCGTCGAGACCTAGGGGTGGAAGCCGGAGAGGGCCGGTACATCGGGGGCGACGTGGGCCGCAGCGCGGCAGGTGGCCGCCGCGTCGGCGAGGGAGAGATTCGGGGTGCGGATGCGGGACCAGCCACCTGAGGTGTCGCCCGTGACGGCCAGACCGGGCCGCTCGGAGGGGATGGAGCATGCGGCCCAGACGGCTTCCGGGGCGATGTCCCCCAGGGCCATCTTCGCCGAGGCTTCGTCGTTGACCCGGTGACAGACCCGGCCCGTGAGCTGGGCACGGAGCATGGTCGCGCCCTTGCCCAGTTCGGCACCGAAGCGCTGTCCGCACACTTGCAGGTAGATGCCGGCCGCGCGGCCGAGTTGGGCGAGGCGGATGAGCTGGGTGACCATCTCGTCGCGCCGTTCCTCTTCCTTCCGTGAGGCGACGAGGAAGAGTTCCGCCACCTCGTCGACGAAGAGCACGATGGGCGCGGGTCGTTCGGCGTCCGGCAGTCCCCAGATGTCCGAGGTGATCAGTTCGTCCGGGGTGCCAGGGGCGATGCCCTGCCGGGCCTTGATCAGGTCGTATCGGTCCTCCATTTCCTTCACGAGCACCGGCAGCAGTTCGGCCGCCTGGTCGGGGTCGGTGGCCAGTGCGGACAGCCGGGCGGCGAACGGGGCCAGTTCGACCCCGCGCTTGCAGTCGATGCCGACCAGGACGACCGGCTGAGTGGCCAGGCCGGCCAGCAGGTTCCGCAGGTACATGGACTTACCCGAGAGCGTGGCGCCGAGGACGAGTTCATGCGGTACGGCGCGGTAGTCCCGGACGTACGCCGTCGCGTCCTCCCGCAGGGCCACCGGAACGCGGAGCAGTCCCAGGCCCGTACGGCCGCGGGGCATGCGCACCTTCCTGAGGACGTCAAAGCCGACGAGGCGCAGTTCGACAACCCCCGGCTTGACGTCTCGGACGTGCACGGCGTGGACGCCCCAGGCGTGCCGCAACCGTTCCACCGAGGCCGCCACGTCCGCCGGCTCCTGTCCGGGGGCCAGGCGGAGCCGCATGCGCAGGCCGGTCGTGGTCGGGCGGATGAGGCCACGGCGGGGCGGCACCGGCCGGACTTCCCGCCGGGTGGTGGCCCGCACGGCCAGGGCCCTCCAGCGCGGAGGCTCGACCGTCAGGCCGCAGGCATCCATGGTCGAGGGGTACGAGGCCAGCAGCCGGGCCACCGACACCGGCAGCCCGACCGCGGACCAGTACGCCGCGGGGTGAGCGTGCCGGAGGTAGGCCGCGCCGCCTATCGCGGCGAGCGACCCGCCCAACTCGGCCACCGTCACCAGCTCCGTCACGACGATCAGCCCGCCTGAGCCATCGGGAAGGCGCCGGGGGCAACGGCGGTGGCCCGGTAGGCGATGCCGTGCCGCTGCTGTCCGTTGAAGACGCTCTGCCAGGGCCGGGCCACCAGTCCGGGCAGCGAGACCGGGGCACCGACGGTCAGGCCTTCCGTGACCCCGCTCTCGGGGATGGTGACCTGGATCAGCGACGACTCGCCCTCATCGATGTAGACGACGCCGACGGTCATCAGAGCCTCACCACTAACGGCATCCTTGGCGATCTCGCCGGTCTGCCGGTCACGGACCTTCGGTGCCGGCGCTTCGGTGAGCAGGATCGTGGCGGTCGAGGCGTCGACGCGGATCACACGCACTGAGATGTCTCCTTCTGAGTCGACCAACTTGCACCTGACAAGTTGACTTAGCAAGTCCGAAGCTAGAGATGTCAAGTTGACTTGTCAAGCTGGATTGGTGGTTGATTTGAGACGCCGTCAGGCGGCTCAGTTCAGACGGTAGGTGTCTTCCAGTTCGTGCCGGTCAGCAGGGAGAAGCACGTCAGAAACTTGCAGCGCCTGCCCGGACGCGTCACAGGCGATGACAAGGACACTCAGGACGGGGATGCCTTCCGGCAGCCCCAGCAACTCGGCTTCGGTGACATCGGGCAGCCGCGCGGACACCCGCTCCGTCACATGGTCAAAGCGGACCTTCTTGCGCGCCTCCAGGTGCTCACGCACACCGGCGGTCAACGCGGCACCGCCGGCTAGATCGGTCCCCTCGACGAGGCCGACGGGGAAGTACGAGGAGACCAGCTCGACCGCTTCGCCGTCCTCTTCGACCAGGAAACGGCGCCTGACGGCCGTGGCGTTCTTTGGTAGTCCCAGGGCCGAGGCCACGCGCGCCGGGACCGCCTCTTCGCCGACGTCGACCAGGCGCCCGGGACTCCGCGACTCGTCGCGCGTCAGCGTTTCCAGACCTCGCCGGTCCTTCTCCTCGACGACCGCGGGGCGCCCTCGCACGATCGTCCCGTATCCCTGCCGGGACTCCAGCCAGCCGTCCCGCTTCAGCAACTCCAGCGCGCGCACGACCGTGGGTCGGGACATCCCG
Organism: Streptomyces sp. NPDC029138; assembly: GCF_055564375.1. Taxonomy (NCBI): domain Bacteria; kingdom Bacillati; phylum Actinomycetota; class Actinomycetes; order Kitasatosporales; family Streptomycetaceae; genus Streptomyces; species Streptomyces sp. NPDC029138. The sequence continues at coordinate 68,944 of NZ_JBVHWM010000021.1, read as the reverse complement.
AACGCCTGCACCAGTTGGTTCTCGCTGGGAACCCGCGTGCCCGGCGCGTACGTGCCGTCCTCGATGCGACGCTGGATCGTTTGCGCGAGGCGCACGTACTTGGGTGCCTCCACTTCATACGCCATGAACGCCGCCTGTCGAGATTGGCCAAGTCAACTGGTCAACCAGACTAACGACAATTCCACTGTGGCAGTAGAAGCAGGACGTGACCCTCTCAGGAGGGCCAGGCATCTGCCATCACGAAGGAGACGACTGTTCCCCCGAAGCGGCTGGGGCCCGAGTGCCACGACTGAGCGATGGAGTCGACCAGGAGCAACCCGCGCCCGTGTGCGTCTTCGGCGTCCGGCCGGCGCAGACGAACACTCGCCGGAAATCCAGGGTTGTGCACCTCTACACGCAGCGAGGTGCCGTCCCGGAACCACTCCACCCGTACGCGCCATTCCTCGTCGGACCGCCCGTACAAGATCGCATTGGTCACCAGTTCCGAGATCATCAGCGTGCAGTCATCGACCGAGCAGGCCGGGTTGTAGGGCGCAATGAACTTCCGGAACCAGCGCCGGGCCCGGGGCACGGATTCGGCGGTTGGATGTAAGGTCATCGCCCCCAGTCGCGGTGACTCCTCGCAGGGGTAGCGGTCGATCATGTAGGTCATCCGCGCTCACTCCTTGCCGCTGCCGTCGCAGTCGAGGCAGCGCCGCTTCGACGCGGCACGGGTGCGGTCGTTGGCGGTGGCAAGGGCCACCGACGTACGCGAACTGACTCGCTTCCAGCCGCGCCCCCGGCATCCCCGGCAAGCTAAGTGCGTGCCCCGATCCGGCCGCTGACTCGTCACGCCCGTGCCCCCTTCCTAAGTGGCATTAGCCACTTCCTGGATAGTGGCATTAGCCACTTGTGGTGCGCAAGCGGTTCACGCGAACTGCCCTGCAATCAGGCGAGGGGGTAGCCCTGCTCGAACGCCCAGCGGTGCGGCGGATAGGTCGCCTCGGAGAATTCCAGTGGCCGATCCTGGAGGTCGTAGACCACGTGGTGAACGATCAACACGGCTGAGTCGGCGTCCAGTTGCAGGTCAGATGCCTCTTCGTCGGTAGCGGTCCGAGCACACATGCGATCCTCGGCGTAACTGCCCTTCCGCCCCGTCATGTTCTCGACGTACATCAGCGTCCCTTCCTGGATCCGTTCCGGTTCCAGGAGCTTGGGCGCGCGCTGACCGACGTCCGGAGCGAACCAAGACGTGGACAGGGTGATGGGCCCGTCCTGGTTATTGGTCACCCGCCGGCGGTGTACCGCCCGACGGTCCTTCGCCAGCCCCAGGGCCTCGGCGACGTGATCGGGTGCGTCCATCCACCCGGCCGACGTGATCACCGCGTACTCGCCGGACGTGTAGATCTTCCCTGTCTGGCGCGCGCGGCCGTACAACTCCCGTGCACGCCGGTTCACTTCGAGGCTGCGCACATAGGTACCCGACCCTTGGCGCTTCTCGACGAGCCCTTGATGGCTCAGCGCCTCCAGTGACCGGGCGGCCGTAGGCCGGGAGACCTTCCAGTCCGCCGCCAACTGCCGTTCCGAGGGGACCTCGTCCCCCGCCCGCAGGTCTCCCCGAAGGATCTGATCGCGGATGTAGTGCGCGATCTGCAGATACTTCGGCTGAGCCTCCTCGATCTGGGGCATGTCCCCTCCTTCTCAAAGTGGCTATGGCCTCTAGCCACTATAGGGTGAGTGGCCAATATCAGAGCCCGTAATGTGGAACACATGACGCGGTTGATCGTCGCAGCAGGAGGAGGGGGCGACGCAGTCGCCGCCGCAATGCTTCACGCCGGCCTGTACGGCGCCGAGCACCAGGCGGTGATCCTCACCTACGCCTGGGACCGCCTCTTGGTCGACCCGCTCCCGGGCCCCCGAGGAGCCGGCAGCTTTACTGGGCTGGAATCCGTCACTCGCTCCGTCTGGTCGGTGCCGGCCGAGGCCCAGCCGATCCCACCGGCAGGCTCAACACTGCCCCGACTCGCGGCGCAGCTCCCCCACACCTTCGCCTTGCTCGACCCGCACCACGGTGCCGAGGGCATCACGCGGCAGCTGGAAGAGCTGGTGGACCACCTGGCCCCCACGTCGATCGATCTGCTGGACGTCGGCGGAGACATCCTCGCTCAGGGCGACGAACCCACGCTCAAGAGCCCGCTTGCCGACGCAATCACACTCGCCGCCTGCTGCCAGGTAAACGCCCCGATCCGCTTGCTGATCGCAGGCCCGGGACTGGACGGCGAGGTCCCACCCGACGACCTGCGCCCCGTGCTCGGCACCCTTGTCCATACCTTCACGTCGAAGGATGTGGAGGTGGTCGGTACCGTGCTGGAGTGGCACCCCTCAGAAGCGACCGCGATGCTCGCCGCAACAGCTCGGGGAGTCCGCGGCATCTGCGAGGTACGCGATGCCGGCCTTGCCGTACCCCTCACCGACGAGGGAGCCACAGTCCACGAAGTCGACATGGACGACGCGGTCAGCCGCAACAGCCTGGCCCGTGCCGTCATGGCGACGGCCACCCTGGACGAGGCCGAGGCGTACAGCCGGGAAATCTGCGGCTTCTCGGAAATCGACTACGAGCGCAACAAGGCAACCTGGCTCACCGAGCGGACGCCCGCGAAGCTCGATCCCGCCGACGTGCTGTCCCGGCTCGACCAGTTCCAGGCTGAAGCCAAAGCCCGCGGAGTCACCCACACGACGTTCCGCCGTATCACCGAGGCCCTTAACCTCAGCGGCTCCCAGCGCGAAGAGCTACGCCAACTCCTCATCAGTAGCCGCCCAGAGCAGTACGCAGCTCCCTTGTGGCGCATCCCAACCACGGACTGAGTTACAACCTTCTCTACGGGTTCAAGGCCCGCGCACGGCGCGGGCGCGCGCCGCCTCTGCGGCGCGGCCTGCCTCCTGTCTCCGCCCCGGCTGGCCGCGCCCGGCGGCGCGCTGCGTGCAGCGGGCAGAGGTAGGAAAACCCTCTATGGCTGAGGCCGGTCGGCTCCACGGCTTTAGGCAGCCACTTTGGCGCGAGCCTCGCAGATCATGGCCCCAACGTCGTGCTTTACCGGGCAGGTCCACAGACTGCCCGACGCGCCGGAAGCTTACGGGGCCATGATCACTCGCGCCAAAGCAGCTCCAGCCCAAAGCCGCTGCACCGACCTTGAAGGGACGCACCCGCCCTCCGGGCAACTTGCGCGTTACATATAGCGGCCAAATTTTCAGACTGCATTATTCTGACGCCTGAGGCATGGAGGAAAGATACGGAGCAACCATGCCTCCGTCCTCGTAAACCTCCAATGACGCACGAATCTCCCCATACAGTGCCTCTATCGAGGAATTCAGAGCAATATAGCCATCCTGGTAAAAGAAAGAAACCGGTGCAAGAGCATGCAGACCTCGAACCAAGCCCTCTAGCTCGATCTCCGTTCCGGTCCATTCGTCTGCGATCATCCAGGCATGGAGATGCTGAATCTTAGTTGCGACCGGCTTATCGCTGTACTTTTCAAGGACTTGAACCAGCCGGTCGATCCGAGGGCGAGGAACTGAAACGCTCCTTTCCTGCTGCTTAATCCAATCAGCAGTGTCCGCCGGCGAACGAAGGTCGAATAGCGGCCTGATCGAAGCAGGAGACAAACCCTGCAGCGGAAACACCTCAACTAGCTTCGCTAGGTCGGCAACACGGATGGGAACGATGTCGTCGTTCTCACAAACTTTAGCCAACAAAGCTTCGGGATCCTCGGCACCTTGAAAGTCTGGAGCGACGACCACAGTAAAATCGGGCTTGATTTCGACGGAGGCATCCTTCGCCAGGCTCTCGCGATGCACTCGGAGGATTGAAGTCCTCGCCGTGTCGGCCCTGATCTTAGCTACCTTAGAGGTGTTTTCTATAGGGATCTCAACACCGTCGTCGTCCAGGTGAATCACAACCGATTCACCACTTGACTTCGCATCATAAGTAAATGCGTAGCTAGACGATTGAGCATTTTCCTGACGCCGCCCAAGTCGAGCAGTTACGATGCCGTCCGTCCCATGAGTTGCACCTCCACGTTTCACTACATGGAAGCCCAGGATGGAAAAAGCATCGGCGACCGCATCTTCCAGGTCATCTTTTCGGTTGCGTGCGTCATTCAGGTGCTGGGCTATCACCGTAGCTGACCGCGGATATCGCTTGACCAATGCCCTAAGGAACGAATCCCGCCGTCGCATGACACGCTCAACGATTTCTGGCGCCACGTTCTCGTCAAGCATGTATGCCTCAGTTAGAAGCTCGGTTAGGCCGAGCAGACGGAGCGGTTCATCAACCTTTTTGGCATCCTTGTAATTTGCTACAAAGGGGTGTGATTCGTTGAGAACTACAGTTTTCCGTGCCGGATCATACGAGACGAAACGCGCGCTAGACACCTGCGGTTCCATGACGATCTTTTCCACTAGATCGTCTTTGCTCTCTACCGCATTAGCCATTTCCTCTTCTTGAGAGGGAACAATGCCCAGGCTCTCCTGAACAAGGCTGTCACCCTCTGCCGCACGCCTTAGCATTCGACGTAGCGGTCCCTGACTCAGCGCCAGGGGTGGATCGGCTAGCCTGTTATCTTTTCCAAGTCGGCCAAGCTGATCGTCCCGGTCCTTCTCCTGAGCTATCGTGCGTGCTCTATTGAAAACCGCCTTAAGGTAAGACTTGACCTCATCTAGGGCCAAGGACTCCTTGATGCTTTCTCGTGCACTGGCCACCCCTTCATCGAGCCCATCGGCCCAAACTTCCATGAAGAAGCGACTCAAGGTTCCATGCCGCAACTCGACATCTAGATCGAAGTCTGCCGCCTCGACCCCTAGATTAATCAGCCTTCCCCGCACCCGGACGAAGAAGCCATGACTCCTCTCAATCCGTTCACTCTTACCTACGTTGATGAGATCCTTGAAAAGGATGGCCCTGCCGGCAATTGGGCCCGCATGAGGCAATTGGAGCGCGCTGGCAGTGGAACCGTCCGGAAGCTCAATCTCAGAGCTCGGCAATTGCGCCCACTCTGACTTCTTCCCCTTCCCGCGACCAGGAAGTTGATCCTCATCCTTACCAACCACAAACTCCCAGAGCCTCTCCTTGTCTGCCTTGGTGGACTCCAAGTCCTCAGAATTGTAGTAGAGCTTGAAGTCCGGATGTAGCGGCAATGCGGTCCGGAGAATCCACCTGAGCCTGCCGAGCTCAATTTCTGTCGCCGCAGGCTTTAGGTCAGCAAGAATGGCCGCTGTCCAGTGTTCCGGCTCTTCATTTCGAATCGACTCAAGGAACGCCTTGTTCTCACCCAGGGAACTGAAGGCGTTTTCCAGCGTCGAGAGGACATCCTCTCGACTAAGTTCCACCATGTCCAAACGAAGGTCGACTGTATTCAGGAGCCCAGTGGGCGCATTCTCCAGCAGAGAGAAATCCATAGTGATAGCCCTATAGGTCCCTCCCTGATACACCAAGTATGTAAGAGATCGCGCAAGAACATACGTAGCGAGTTTGCCGATTCCGAACTTACCAACAGGGTTTTTACGTCCGGCCGGCGGCCTCTGCGTCCTCTTCTTTGACTCACCAATCTTCCAGAGGTCGTGAAGATCGCTCTGCCCCATTGACTCGCCGTCATCACCAACCACGACGACTGCGCCCGCAGCTGCCAGGTCATTCGGAAGTGCTACCCAAACGCGCTTGGCACCGGCATCGTACGAGTTAGTGATCAGCTCTTCAAAAGCCTTATTCGGAGAGCTGTAAAGGCCTTCCGAGAAACGTTCAATGATGCCAAACGAAAGTTGAAGAGGAACCCGGTCTACTAGCGACCCGCCACTGATGAGTGTCGAGACGGGAACGAGGTATTCCTCCTCAGCTTGTGGAGTAGGTTCATTCGACTGCCGAGATTCTGCGGTCACAGGTATTCCCCCCCGGGATATGCATGATGCCTGTATGCCAGCGCTACTAACGCCCCGTTGGGCGCTCAACCGTCAAGACTACCTCTTTGCGCATCCGCTTCGTCATTGATGATGACGGATTAGCTGATGACACCGGAAGGTACCTACGATTCTCTGGTAGAGCCCTTTCCGTTTGGTCCACCACTCGAAACCCCGATGCCTCATACGCAAGGCCCACAAGGGAGTCATTCTGAATATAGTTCCCACGCAGAGTCGAGTTACCGATCACCGTGACGACCGTAGCGCCGGGCTTGCTAACACGATGCAACTCATCCCCGAACATGCAAAGATCCCGTGCATACCTTGTGATTGTTGCAATTGGTAGGAGGTCAGGCTTAGGGACGGACGCCTTGATTGACTCAACCATTGCGTCAACTCGCTCACTCGACGGCTCACCCAACGCCCGCTCCGCACCGATGCTGCCAGATCGAATCTTTCGCAGTTCAGGAATTGAGTATCCAAGCCAAATGAGCGAAAGTTTATGTCCACGGAGATAGTCAATGGCATTTAGATAGGGAGGGGAGGTGATGACCAGATCAACCGACTCATCCTCTAGTTGCAATGAACGAGCGTCGCCTCGCCCCACTCCTGCGGAACCTCGAACCTCGCGCTGGTCAAGGAGACGTTTTAGCTCCTTAACTGATTTACTGAAGCCGGCCAATACGTCGTAGGCCGATTCCTGCATGACCTTGTGAGGACGGCTGTGTGACGTATCGGCGGCGAGGGAAGCCTTCGGCGACTTTGTCACAATTGTTCGACTAAGGGCAATCTGGAGTGCTTCTCGAACCGGAACGTCTTCAAGGTTGTTAATCACCCTGGAAATTCGATTCAATTGCGTTCGCTGACCATGACCGAACCAGTACTCAGCAAACTTAGCGGTTTCCGCGTCGGACCATGGCAACGACTTAATGCGGGAGCGCTCAGCCAAGGAGATCACGCGTTCTGCTTCTTCAAGCATTTTCGACGTGTCAACGTGCTGGGTAGCAACCTTACTCATCAAGACTGCGAGCGGATCTACGTCAAATCCCTGCGCCCGATGCCCATTCGCTGTTGCAGCCGCCAACACAGTGCCCGATCCGCACATGGGATCCAATACAGCTAGCGAGCCGCTCGCGCCGTCGCCCTTAAGATGATTGATGGCGATATCAGGAGCCATCCGAGCTGGGAAGGGATGAATGGTTCGGGCGCTCAAGCTGCACTCCTCCGTGTTGCCTGGGCGGCACGGTCAAACGTGCTGCAGGCATTCAATCAGTGTCGATCTTTCCAGTCAACACGCCGTTACGACTAGTTAGCAAGGCTTCGCATCTCGCCGAGACTGCTGCGCTCCTCGCACCAAAGACTGAGCCGGGCAGGCCAGTTCGATCGATGCACGGAGTGCAGCCTTAGACTGGCACACTCCGACCACGATCCCCCTCTTTGCGACGCGCGCCGAGATGACGGGAATCGCCCGAAATCGCCCAATTGATCCGCGGCAAACATTCCCTCGCGGGCGATAGGTCGCATCCAGTCGAGCAAGCCTTGAAGAGCAATCAACGTCAGCGAGTGCGCCACGCAGCGCCCTGCCGGGGTGCCTGCGACGAGCGCACCGTGTCACGCTGCAGGGCCGTTGCGGAGGTGTGCTACGCCCGAGCCACCTGGTACAGCGCCGTCTGTTCGACCTAGTCGGGGCTAGCAGCGGTAGCAAGCGAGGTTCGCGGACCGTGCCCACCGTCCGGGCTCAACGTCTCTGGACGAATGCCGACTTGATCACTGCAGCATGGCACCAGATCAGAGTGTCGTGGTTGAGAATGTCTGGGTGACTCCCAATCCGCTGAGCATCGCTGGGTTCACCGCCCCTGGAAGACCCGAGTGTCTCGTTTGCGACCAGGTGCATCCCCTGTGGCCTGACCAGGCCCTCTACCCGCCGTTCGCAGACCTCGAGCTAGACCCCTTCGCCGCGGGCCTCGTCATGCGCACGCTGGCAGCAGCAGGTGATGGGTCTCCAGAGTGCAACACCGAGCTGCTCTACGCGCCCGTTGCCGCCTACAGCAAAAGCCTTGTCAATCTCCGGACCAATGAGCGGCAGCGCCGCAGAAATACAAAAGAACGCCAAAGGGGAAAAGCTCCCGCGTTGACCCATGAGCTGACCTTCTACACTTTCAACGTCATGACATTCATTTGGTCGCTCGGGATCGCGAAGAGTACGGGAGGCAACGTGGCAAACACGTTGCAAGAAAAGGTCATCTTTCCCGCGAACGACATGATCAAGGACGTTCCGCAGGACCTTGTGGTCATGGCGGGCGCGGTATTTCATGTGGCGCTCAATTCCAAGTATCGGGACACAGAAAGCCTGTTCCGGAACTTGTTCCGGGAGAGCATGAACCTTGAGGTGCTAGCAGAACGACAACGCCCAGGAGACCTGTTTAATGGCATGCATGGGATGTTGATGACCGCCGCGAGCTATGCAATCTACGCTGGGGCCATCCTCACACGTGCTGCTCCCTGATCACTCAGTAGCAGAGCTTATGGGCACCACCGATAAGGGGAGGACATGCCGCGGGGAGATGAAAGCCGTGTACAAGCGGCATTCGAGCAATGGCTAGTCAGCCGTGGATGGACTCTGCGCGCCAAATCTGAGCGCGGTGATGTGGACGTCAACGCGGTCCATCCAGACGGACGCCACCTCCTTGCTGAGGTCAAGGGTGAGACCAGTGCGCCAGGCCTGGACATCGACACCGCGTACGGGCAACTTCTGCGCCGCATGACGAGCAAGGAGGCGACGACGTACGCCGTGGTCGTACCCGAGCGTGGCGTCACCGCGGCGCTGCGCGTGCCTCAGGCCGTGCGCGATCTACTCGCTGTAGAAGTGTTTGCCGTGAACCAGGAAGGCGAGGTTCGCTTCGTGGCGTGACGCTCACCTCTGGGCGGTGGGTTCCGGCCGGCCACGCCACGCCCGGCGGCAGACGCCAACGGCACTCGACAACCCACCACAGATCGAGCTGTCGGGCCTGCTGACAAACTTGTGCTGCGTCAAGGGTAAGCACTACGAAGAGGCCGACTGGCTCTGGACTATTCGTGGACAGATCACCGGCAACCTTGACTCGAAAGCCCTCTGACCAGCAAGTCGTCCATAAGCTGAAGGGCCCTCCGGAGCCGTGTGCGCAGGTTCGAATCCTGCCGGGGCACCTCGAAGAAGGAAAGACCCCGTCACCAGCGGAAACGCTGAGGCCGGGGTCTTCGCGTCTGTGCAGGCGTATGCGGCCCGGAGCGGCCGTACGACGGGGTCTGTGGTTATTCGTGGACAAGATCTGAGCGCGTCTGCCCAGGTCAGAGCAGCTAGCTCGGAGCGCCCACAGCCCGGCGTGCCGGTCCCGCTCCGGATCCGTGGGGTCGAATACGCTGCGAGGACGTCCAACCTGGCGTCCTCGATAGTGCGTGCACACAACTGACTGCCGCACGGCGGCGGCTCCTCACGTCGGCCCGGCCGGCGCAGCCGCCGCATGAAGGAAGGGGTGTGGCATGAGGCCTCCAGGCGTGCACCTGCGGGAGATCACCGACGACAACCGGGATGCTGTTCGTGCCCTCCGCGTCCGACGTGATCAGAAGCAGTTCGTTGCCTCCGTGTCCAAGTCGCTCAAGCAGGCGGCCCAGCACCCGGAGGCCAATCCCTGGTACCGCGCCGTGTACCTCGGTGACGAGCCAGTCGGCTTCGTGATGCTGTCGTGGAAGCCGCCGGCTGGTCCTTACGAAGGGCGGCACTTCATCTGGCGCCTCCTCGTCGACAAGCGGCACCAGAGGCGAGGGATCGGCCGAGAGACTCTCACACAGATCGCCGACCTGGTTCGTGCGGACGGCGCCACCGAGCTGCTGACCAGCTACGATCCCGGCGACGGCGAACCGTGGCCCTTCTACCAGAAGTTCGGATTCGAGCCCACCGGGGAGATCGACGATGGCGAGATCGTTCTGCGGCTCACCTTCCCCGCTCAGTAAGCTCGTGTGGGAAACCACAGACAGTTTCCGGTAGCCACCTGACTAACAATTTGGCGGGCTCTGGAATTCGACCAGCGGCCGACGCCCTTCGACCGGGACACGACGAAGCCCCCGGCCGCACGCGGACCAGGGGCTAATGGCCATGTTCCTCGCCACTCCTATTCGTGCAGCAACTCTTCGATCTTGCGGTTGGCGATTTCCTGCGGTCCATCAATGCATTCGAGCCCAACGCGGTCGTGAACGCGGCCAGCAAAGTGGCCGTCGAGGCAGCATCCATCCTCGCCATCCATCCTCGCCGGCGCCCGGGCAGGCGCCTCCCCCCTTCGTGTGACCAAGACCCTGAGCGCAGGTTCGACAGGGGAAGGGGTCTGCGTAAAGAGCGCGAATCGGACAGGGTTGCCCGGTGGATGGGCGTACGTCCGTCCACCAGCTTCCGGTCGCTTTGTCCAATACCGCACCCCTCACGCCGGCCTCTTCCGTGTGGCCGTCTTCTTCGCCGTCGTCTTCTTCGTCGCCTTCTTCGCGGCCGTGCTCTTCGCAGCCGCCGTGCTCTTCGAGGAAGCCGTACTCTTCCCGCTCGCCGCCCTCTTCACCCCCTCCCCCGCCTTCGCCGCCCCCTCCCCCGCCCCGGCCGTCGACTCCCCCGCCCTGGCCGTCGACTTGCGCGCAGGCGTCGCCCTCTTAGCGGCGGCCGTCTTCTTCTCCGACGTCGACTTCTTGGCCTCCGTCTCCTTGGGTTCCGCCCGTCCCCGTCGCAGGGGTCTGATCTCGGCCTCCTCCTCGGAGGTCGGGGCGGCGCCGCGGGATTCGCGGGCCGCTCGGACGCTGTTCTCCAGGGCGGCCATCAGGTCCAGTACCTTGCCGCCGGCGGCGGGCTCCGGGGTCTCGGGCGGGACCTCGCCGGAGGCCTTCGCGGCGATGACCTCCTCCAGTGCCTCCCGGTACTCGTCGTGCAGGTCCTCCAGGTCGACCTCGCCGAGGGTGTCCATCAGGGCGTCCGCGAGGTCGAGTTCCTTGTCGCGGATGGTGACGGCGGTGTCGGGGGCGAGGCCCTCCGGGGTCCGGACCTCGTCCGGCCAGAGCAGGCCGTGCATGGCGATGGCGTCGCCGACCACGCGGAGCATGCCGAGGCGTTCCCGGCCGCGCAGGGCGTACTTGGCGATGGCGATCTTGTTGCTGCGTTTGAGGGCCTCGCGCAGGAGGGTGTACGGCTTGGCGGCGGGGGCTCCGCTGGCGGCCAGGTAGTACGCCGCGCCCATCTGGAGCGGGTCGATCCGGTCGGCCGGGACGAAGGCGACGATCTCGATCGTGCGGGCGGTCGGGATCGGGAGGTGGGAGAGGTCCTCGTCGGTGATCGGGATGATCGAGCCGTCGGCGTCCTCGTACGCCTTGCCGATCTCGGCCTGGCTGACCTCGCGGTCCTCCAGTTCGCACACCTTGCGGTAGCGGATGCGGCCGTTGTCCTCGGTGTGGATCTGCCGGAAGGAGATGGCGTGGCTCTCCGTGGCGTTCACCAGCTTGATCGGGATGCTGACGAGCCCGAAGGAGATGGCGCCGTTCCATATCGATCGCACGTGCCGCATCCTTCCCTTTGCCGATTTTTCCGGTTCGTCTGGGATTGTCATCTTATGACGCCTATCACAGAGGTGGAGGGGCGCCGGGTCGCGCTCAGCAACCTGGAGAAGGTGCTGTATCCGGAGACCGGCTTCACCAAAGGGGAGCTGCTGCACTACTACGCGACCACCGCCACGGCCCTGCTGCCGCATCTGCGCGACCGGGCGGTGTCCTTCCTGCGCTATCCGGACGGCCCCGAGGGCCAGCTGTTCTTCACCAAGAACGTGCCGCCGGGTACGCCCGAGTGGGTCACCACCGCCGAGGTCCCGCGGTCGTCGGCGGACAGCCCGGCCCGGATGGTCGTGGTGCAGGATCTGCCGAGCCTGGTCTGGGCGGCGAACCTGGTCACCGAGTTCCACACGCACCAGTGGCTGGTGCAGCGCCCGCAGGAGGCGGATCGGCTGGTCTTCGACCTCGATCCGGGCGCCCCCGCGACGGTCGTGCACTGCTGCGAGGTCGCGCTGTGGCTGCGGGAGCGGCTCGCGGCGGACGGGATCGAGGCGTACCCGAAGACCGCCGGGTCGAAAGGGCTGCATCTGCTGGCGGCGGTGCGCGGGAGTTCCTCCGAACACACGTCCGACTACGCGAAGGCGCTGGCGGTGGAGGCCGAGCGGGCGATGCCCCGGCTGGTGGTGCACCGGATGACGAAGAGCCTGAGGCCGGGGAAGGTGTTCGTCGACTGGAGCCAGAACGCGGCCCGCAAGACCACGGCCACCCCGTACACCGTGCGCGCCCGCCGTGTCCCCCTGGTGTCCGCGCCGGTGACCTGGGAGGAGGTGGCCGGCTGCCGGCGCCCCGGGCAGCTGGAGTTCCACGCGGAGGACATGGCGCCGCGCTTGCGGGACCACGGGGATCTGATGGCGCCGCTGCTGGACCGGGGGTCGGCGGCTCCGTTGCCGTGACGGCGGGTCACGGCTGGGCGGTATGCCCGTACGGGCCAGCGCGTGGGAGGCGGCGCGCAGCTGGCCCATGACGGCCGCCACTTCCTCCCTTGTGGGCTGCCTCCGCTACAGCCTCCCCCACGTGTTCCGGTCCCGGGCCATCCCGTGCAGCGCCTCCACGTCCGCCGGCTTGAGCACCCCGCCCAGCCGGGCCAGAGCCGCCAGCTCGGTCTCCGTCATGATCCGCACCCTGCGCGGCGACGCCGTCACGGTCACCTCGGACGGGCCGACCAGGGCCAGCAGCGGGCGGACCTCGGCGGTCAGGGCGTACGCGGCACGGTCGGCGTCGGCGCGCAGCCGGCGCAGCAGCGGCTCGGCCTCGCGGCGGCCCAGGGTGACCATCGGGTCGGCGACCAGGACCCGGGTCCTGCGGGCGTACAGGGCGTGGACGGCGAACAGGCCGCCGGGGCCGATCACCAGGTGGTGGATGCGGTCGCCGCCGGGCAGCGGGAGGGAGTGCAGGGTGTGCCAGCCGGCCCCCTCCAGGCCGTCCAGGGCCTCGCCGACGGTCTGCTCGGCGGTCAGGGCGCGCCGGCGCGGGTCGGGGCGCAGCCGGTGGGCGGGGCCGGGGTCGCGGTCGAGGGCGACGAGCAGGGCCTCGCCGGGGCGGTTGGGGGCCAGGTCGTCGTCCGGGTGCAGGGTGAGCCGGGCGAGTTCGGCGGGGGTCGGGACCGGGGGCGGGCCCACGGTCACCGGGCCGGTCAGGAAGGGTTTCAGGGCGTGGAGCACAGCGTCCCCGCTGTCCTCGGCGAGCAGGTTGACCCGGCCTGTCTCACGGTCGTACCAGGCGATATTGCTGCCGTCCTCGCGGCAGACGTACAGCCGCTCCCGGCCGTGCCGGAAGGCCGGCACCACGCGCAGTCCGCTCATGCGCCATCACCCCTCGACCATGGGAACAGGCGGGGTGCTCCCGGGGCAAGACCGGTTACGGTGGAGGGCGGCCCGGTGAGGGGGAGTTGGGGAGGCGCCGTTGCGGACCCGCGGAAAGCAGCCCGACATACCGGCTCCGGACAGCCCGTGGAGCGAGATCGTGCCCGGCCTGTGGATGGGCGGGCACGAGTTCCGGGGCCGGACCGGACGCCTGGAGTTCGCCGTCGTCCGTGACGAGTTCGATGTGGTGCAGTCCTTGCTGCGGCTGCCGGGGTACGGCCCTGATCCGGGCGTGGAGCACCATGTGTGGCCGATCCCGGACGGCCCGCTGGACGGGACGCAGCTCGCCGGGGTGATCCGGCTGGCGCGCGCGGTGAACGAGGCGCTGGACGCCGGCCGCCGGGTGCTCGTGCGCTGTTACCACGGGTACAACCGCTCGGGGCTGGTGATCGCGCACGCGCTCGTGCAGCGGGGTGACTCGGCCGACCAGGCGATCCAGCTGATCCGGGCCCGGCGCTCGGCCTGGGCGCTGCACAACGAGCTGTTCGTGGAGTACCTGCGGGCGGGCCTGTCGACCGTGCGGCTGCTGGAGGAGCTGGCCGAGTAGTCTCGCCCGCGCCCGCAGCACGGACAGCCTCGCCAGGCACCCGCGAAGCAGCACAAAGCTCACTTCCGTCAGAATGTGACCATGCCAGTCCGCCGTCCCGCGCGCACCGCCCTCGCCGTGGCCGCCGTCGCCCTGCTCTCGGCGACCGCGACGGCCTGCGGGGACACCGGTGAGCTGCGCGGCGCCGGGCCGACCCCCACCGCCGTCAGCCCCGCCAGGCTCTGGCCCGGTCTGCGCCCGGCGTCCAGCCCGGCCTACCCGTACGACGTGGCGACCCGGGCGACCGTGAAGGGCGTCACGGTCCCCGATGACGACATCCGGAAGGTCGATCCCGTGGACGTCGTCGAGGCGGAGCTGAAGGCGCACCCCGACGACTACGGGTCGAAGGGCGCGTACCACGGGACCGTGGACCGGATGAAGGAGTGCCGGCCGGGCGGGAACCGGGCCCGGTGCCCGCTGCTGAAGCCGTACTACCGGGACCTCACCGGGGACGGCCGGGCCGATCTGACGCTCGGCTTCCGGCTGTACCCGACCAACCAGACGGCGGTACGGGTCTACACCGTCGAGGGGCACACGCTGGTGCAGGTGCTGGCCGACAACGACGCGATCATCGGGGTGGAGCTGGCCGGCCGCGCGCTGATCGAACGCTCGCCGGCCGACATCTCCGGCTACGAGTACCGCACCACCTGGCTGTGGGACCCGGGCCAGCGCGCGATGGTGTTCTCGCGCGACGAGTACCTGCACGTCGGCGACGGCCGGCACAGCACGACGCCGTCCCCGTCGCCCTCCCCCGCGCAGACCCCGTGATGAGGCTCGCGCTCCCCCAGTGGGCCGGGGCCCTCGCCGTCAAGGCCGCCGCGTTCATCACGGTGATGTGCTGCGCGCTGGCCGCGCTGCTCGGCATGCTCGTGCATGTCTCGGTGACGAACCAGACCGTCGGCCAGGCTCGTGACCTGGCGCTGTCCCGGCTCGCGGACGCCACCGAGGCGTACGAGGCCGGGGACACGCTGCTGCCGGGTGCCGGGGTGGACCCGGAGGGCCTGCCCGCGTCGCTGCGGGCGCTGGCGGTGGCCGGGAAGCGCGGCACGATGGTCGCCACGCACCGGGGGCGGCCGACCATGTGGGCGGCGGGACCGGCGGCCGGGCACCGGGCGCTGGCCGTGGAGGTCGACTACTCGCAGCAGTCCCGCACCATCGCCGGTCTCGACCAGTCGATCCTGTGGTCGTCGGCGCTGGCGATCGGCGCGACCGTGCTGGTCGGCGTGTTCGCGGTGACGCGGGTGACCCGGCGGCTGCACGGCACCGCGCGGGTGGCCCGGCGGATCAGCGCGGGCGACCTGGACGCCCGGGTGAACGACCCCCGGACGAAGGACCCGACCCGCCCGCAGGACGAGGTGGCGGCGGTGGCCGCGGCCCTGGACTCGATGGCGTCGAGCCTCCAGAGCAAGCTGCTGAGCGAGCAGCGGTTCACCGCGGATGTCGCGCACGAGCTGCGCACGCCGCTGACCGGGCTGCACGCGGCGGCGGAGCTGTTGCCTCCCGGGCGGCCGACGGAGCTGGTCCAGGACCGGGTGGCGGCGCTGCGCACGCTCACCGAGGACCTCCTGGAGATCTCCCGGCTGGACACCGGGCGGGAGAAGCTGGAGGTCGACGCGGAGGAGCTGGGCGCGCTGGCCGAGCGGGTGGTGCGGGCGTCCGGTACGGACACGGAGGTGCGCGTTCTGCGGGACGCGCGGGTGGAGACGGACCGGCGGCGGCTGGAGCGGGTGCTGGGGAATCTGGTGGCCAACGCGCACAAGCACGGGGCACCTCCGGTGGTGTTGACCGTGGACGGGCCGGTGGTGACCGTGCGGGATCACGGGGGCGGGTATCCGGGGTATCTCGTCGCGCACGGGCCGCAGCGGTTCCGCACCGAAGGCGGGGCCAAGGGGCATGGGCTGGGGCTGACCATCGCGGTGGGGCAGGCGGAGGTGTTGGGGGCGCGGCTTTCCTTCGCCAACGCGGTGGAGGGGGGCGCGGTGGCGACGTTGAGGTTGCCGGTGGCCGAGTAGGGCTCGGGGCCACAGGTGGTCTTCGGGCTGCCCGTCGTGTGTGGTTGATCGCGCCCGCGCGGCGGAGCCGCATGGCGATACAGCCCCGCGCCCCTTTCGGGGCGCTGTCCCCGGGCGGCGCCACGCACAGGACGCCCTATTTAGGTAGGTTCCGGGCATGACGAAGGCCGGAACCACCCTGGCGGCGGCTTCCGCTCCCGCGCGTGCCGTACGCCTCCCCCGGCGTCGGGGCGTCGAGCTGTCCCTGCTCGTGCTGGCCGTCCTGTTGTCCGTGTACGGGTACTGCGCGGTGGGGCTGGCGCGGGCCGGTACCGTGCCGCCCGGTGCCGTCGGTTACGGTGCCGGGCTCGGCGTGCTCGCCCTGTTCGCCCATGTCGCGGTCCGCATCCGGGCGCCGTACGCCGATCCGCTGCCGCTGCCCATCGGTGTGCTGCTCAACGGGCTCGGGCTGGTCCTGATCTACCGGCTGGACCTGGAGACACCGGGCGACCAGGCGGCCCCCACCCAGTTGGTGTGGTCCACGCTCGGGGTGGGTCTGTTCATCGCCGTCGTGCTGGTGCTGCGCGACCACCGGGTGCTCCAGCGGTACTCGTACGTCTGTGTGGTCGCCGCCCTCGTCCTGCTGGCGCTGCCGATCCTGTTCCCGCCGGTGAACGGTGCCCGGATCTGGATCCGGATCGCCGGGTTCTCCATCCAGCCGGGCGAGTTCGCGAAGGTGCTGCTCGCGGTGTTCTTCGCCGCGTATCTGGCCGCCAACCGCAGCGCGCTCGCGTACACCGGGCGCCGGCTGTGGCGGTTGCAGTTCCCGACCGGGCGGGTGCTCGGGCCGATCCTGACGATCTGGCTGGTGAGCGTGGGCGTCCTGGTGCTGGAGCGGGACCTCGGGACCTCGCTGCTGTTCTTCGGGCTGTTCGTGGTGCTGCTGTACGTGGCGACCGGACGCACCGGCTGGATCGCGGTCGGGCTGCTGCTGGCCGTGCTCGGGGCCTTCGCCGTGGGGCGGCTGGAACCGCATGTGGGCGGGCGGATCGAGGACTGGCTGCACCCGTTCGCCACCATCGAGGCCGGGCAGGGCCCCAACCAGCTCTCCCAGTCGCTGTTCGCCTTCGCCGCCGGCGGGTTCCTCGGCACCGGGCTGGGGCTCGGCCACTCCATCCTGATCGGCTTCGCCGTCAAGTCGGACTTCATCCTGGCGACCGCCGGGGAGGAGCTGGGCCTCGCGGGCCTCGCGGGGATCGTACTGCTGTACGCCCTGCTGGTGGAGCGCGGCTACCGGGCGGGCCTCGCGCTGCGCGAGCCGTTCGGGCGGCTGCTCGCGGTCGGGCTCGCCTCGATCGTGGCGTTGCAGGTGTTCGTGATCGCGGGCGGGGTCACCGGGCTGATCCCGCTGACCGGCATGGCGATGCCGTTCCTCGCCCAGGGCGGCTCCTCGGTGGTCACCAACTGGGCGATCGTGGCGCTGCTGGTCCGGGTGAGCGACTCGGCGCGCAGCCAGTACGACGGCCGGGAGGCGCCGTGACCGAGTACGGCCTCCCCGACGGCGGGCGCCCGATGGGGAAGTACATCCGGCACGCCTGCGTGTTCTGCGCGCTGCTGCTGGCGGCCCTGCTGGCCAACGCGATGCGGGTGCAGGTCGTGCAGTCCGAGGAGTACGACGGCAATCCGGCCAACCGCCGGGCGACGATCGCCCGGTACCAGCAGCCGCGCGGGAACATCCTGGTGGGCGGCGAGCCCGTCACCGGCTCCGTGGACACCGGCGAGCAGCTGCGCTACGAACGCACCTACCGCAACGGCCCGTTGTACGCGCCGGTCACCGGCTTCTCCTCGCAGAAGTACGGCACCACGTACCTGGAGCAGGCCGAGGACGGGGTGCTCTCCGGCACCGATCCGATGCTCGCGCCGCTGCCGCTGTGGAACGACGTGACGCGGGCGCCGAACCGCGGCGGCGATGTCGTCACGACCCTGAACCGGCAGGCGCAGGAGGCCGCGTACCGGGGGCTCGCCGGGCGGAAGGGCGCGGTGGCCGCGATCGAGCCGGCCACGGGCCGGGTCCTGGCGCTGGTGAGCAGCCCGTCGTACGACCCCGCGGAGCTGTCCGGCAACAGCGAGGCGGTGACGTCGGCGTGGGCGCGGCTCAACCACGACCCGGAGAGGCCGATGCTCAACCGGGCGGTTCGGCAGACCTATCCGCCGGGGTCGACGTTCAAGGTGGTCACGGCGGCGGCGGCGCTGGACGCGGGCGTGGTCACGGACCTGGACGAGCGCACCGACTCCCCCGACCCCTACCGGCTGCCCGGCACCACCACCCGGCTGACCAACGAGGGCGACGGCTGCCGGGACGCCTCGGTGCGCGACGCCTTCGAGTGGTCCTGCAACACGGTCTTCGCCAAGCTGGGCGTGGACGTGGGGGTGCGGGACATGGCGACCACGGCCCAGGCGTTCGGGTTCAACGACACCGGCGTGCGCATCCCCTTCGCCGTGGCGCCCAGCACCTTCGACACACGGGTGGACAAGGCGCAGCTGGCGCTGTCCTCGATCGGGCAGTACAACACGCGGGCCACGCCGTTGCAGATGGCGATGGTCGCGGCGGCGGTCGCGGACGGCGGCCGGCTGCGTCCGCCGTATCTGGTGGAGCGGACCACCCGGCACGGCGGCGAGACGGTCGCCGGCAGCGCGGCCCGGCCGGGGCGGCAGGTGATGCGGCCGGCCACCGCGGCCCGGATGAAGGAGCTGATGGCGGGCGTGGTGCGGGAGGGCACCGGCACCAACGCGGCCATCCCGGGCGCGCTGGTCGGCGGCAAGACCGGCACCGCCCAGCACGGGATCGGCAACGCCGGGGTGCCCTACGCCTGGTTCGTCTCCTGGGCGCAGGCCGAGGGCGTGCTGGAGCCGCAGGTGGCGGTGGCGGTGGTGGTGGAGGACGCCTCGGCGGACCGGGGCGAGATCAGCGGCGGCGGGGACGCGGCGCCGATCGCGCGGGAGGTGATGCGGGCGGTGCTGGGGCGGTGAGGGTCAGCCGATCGGCTCGCGCATCTCCGAGCGGATCGTGAGGGTCTTGCGCGCGAACGCCTCCAGGTCGACGTCCGACGGGTCCTGGTTCATGGCCGCCGTGGCCACCTCAGCGACCGTGGCCCCGGTGTTGCCGTCGGCCCACGCGCACACCGGCACGGTGATCTTCGTGCCGAGGTTCTCCTCGGTCATCACCTCGCAGCTGATGGTGACGCCGTCCAGCTCGAACTCCTTCGCCGGTACGGCGATCGTGGCACCGGCGCCCTCGCCGGCGCCCTTCATCATGTTCTTGCGGGCCTCTTCGGTGTTCTTGAACCGGCCGTACATGCCGGACACCACCAGGGTGCCCTTGGCCTCGTCACCGCCGGGGCTGTAGGTGCCGACCACGCCGCGGGTGTCCTTGGCGTCCCAGGCTCCGTCGGCCTCCTCGCTGATCTTCTTGCCCTCGGACCCGGAGAGGTCGTCGACGAGTTGGTACTTCCCGTCGAGCAGCTTGCCAGGCAGGGTCAGCTTGTTCTCCGCCGCGGGGAAGCCGCTCTCGGCCACCGTCCCGAGCACGATGAGAAGCACCACGACGGCCGCGACGACACCGCCCACGATGCCGAGCACCAGACCGATCCGCCGCTTCTTCGGGGGCGGGGCCATGGGCGGCACGCCCCAGCCGGGGTACGGCTGCTGGGGCGGGTAGGGCTGCTGCTGCGGGTAGGGCTGCTGGGGATACGGGGAGCCGTACGGTCCCGGGGACTGCGGGGGCTGCTGGCCGTACGGCCCCGGGTTCTGCGGCGGCTGCTGGCCGTAGGGGCCCGGGTTCTGCGGCGGCGGAGGCATGGACACGCCAGCACGCTACTGCACCCGGGTGACGAACCGGCACCGCACCGCGCGCCCGGTCAGTCCTCCGCCGCCCCCGACTCGATCGCCGTCTCCACCTCGGCGACCCGTTCCCGCTCCTCGGCGGCGAAGCGCTCGGCGTCCAGCCGCTCGGCCAGTTCCTCGTCCTGGGCCATCAGCAGGTCCAGGTCGGAGTCGCCCAGCTCCAGAACACCCATGTCCACATAGGCCTGCTGGAGCCGCTTGCCCCACAGGCCGATGTCCTTGACGCACGGGACGATGCGGCTGAACAGCAGCTTCCGGAACAGCCGGAGGAACTCGGACCGCTCGCTCAGCGCCTCCGCCTCGGCCTTCGGGATGCCGAAGTTCTCCAGCACCTCCACCCCGCGCAGCCGGTCGCGCATCAGATGGCAGCCCTCGATGACGAACTCCTCGCGCTCGCGCAGTTCGGCGTCCGTGAGCTGCTTGTAGTAGTCGCGCAGCGCCATCCGGCCGAAGGCCACGTGCCGGGCCTCGTCCTGCATGACGTACGTCAGGATCTGCTTGGGCAGCGGCTTGTCCGTGGTGTCGCGGATCATGCCGAAGGCGGCCAGCGCCAGGCCCTCGATCAGCACCTGCATGCCGAGGTAGGGCATGTCCCAGCGGCTGTCGCGCAGGGTGTCGCCGAGCAGCGACTGGAGGTTGTCGTTGATCGGGTAGACGAGGCCCATCTTCTCGTGCAGGAACCGGCCGTAGATCTCGGCGTGCCGGGCCTCGTCCATGGTCTGGGTCGCGGAGTAGAACTTGGCGTCCAGGTCGGGCACCGACTCCACGATCCGCGCCGCGCAGATCATCGCGCCCTGCTCGCCGTGCAGGAACTGGCTGAACTGCCAGGAGGCGTAGTGCCGGCGCAGCTCGCCCTTGTCCTTCTCCGAGAGCTTGTCCCAGTACGGGGTGCCGTACAGGGACATCGCCTCGTCGGGTGTGCCGAGGGCGTCGTAGGGGTCGACCTCCAGGTCCCAGTCGATCCGCGTCCGCCCGTCCCACTGCTTGTCCTTGCCCTTCTGGTACAGGGCGAGCAGGCGGTCGCGGCCGTCGTCGTACTCCCAGCTGAACCGGGCCGCACCGGCGGCGGGCACCTGCCAGGGGGAGTCTCCCGGCTCGTCGGCGTAGAGGTCATGCGTCGGCATACCCCGCAGGCTCACACGTAGACGGCGAGTCAACAAGTCATGCGCGAGGGATTGACGGCCTTGCTGACAGGCAGTCTCATAAGAGGCAGGACGACTACCCCCGGGTAACGAGGTGAGGGAGCCATGACGACCCTGACGGAAGCGGACGCGCTGGACGGGCTGCGCGATGCGCTCGGCCTGCTCAAGGACCGGGAACAGGTGGCCGAACGGCTGCTCGTCTCTTCCGCCAAGCACTCCTTCGACCCGGACAAGGAGCTGGACTGGGACGCGCCCTTCGAGGAGGGCAAGTGGTTCTGGCCGCCGGAGCTGGTGTCGCTCTACGACACGCCGATGTGGAAGCGGATGAGCGAGGAACAGCGCATCCTGCTCTCCCAGCACGAGGCCGCCGCGCTGGCCTCGCTCGGCATCTGGTTCGAGATCATCCTGATGCAGCTGCTAGTCCGGCACATCTACGACAAGGCGGCGACGAGCGCGCATGTGCGGTACGCGCTCACCGAGATCGAGGACGAGTGCCGGCACTCGAAGATGTTCGCCCGGCTGATATCGCACGGCGGCACGCCCTGGTACCCGGTGAGCCGCGCCCACCAGAACCTGGGCCGCCTGTTCAAGACGATCTCCACGACCCCCGGTTCCTTCACCGCCACGCTGCTCGGCGAGGAGGTGCTGGACTGGATGCAGCGGCTGACGTTCCCCGACGAGCGGGTGCAGCCGCTGATCCGGGGCGTCACGCGGATTCACGTGGTGGAGGAGGCGCGGCATGTCCGGTACGCCCGTGAGGAGCTGCGGCGCCAGATGGTGACCGCGCCGAAGTGGTCCCAGGAGTTCACCCGTGTCACGTCGGGCGAGTTCGCCCGCGTCTTCTCGGTCGCCTTCGTCAACCCGGAGGTCTACACCAACGTCGGCCTGGACAAGCGGGAGGCGATGGCGCAGGTGAAGGCCAGCGGGCACCGGCGGGAGGTCATGCAGACGGGCGCGAAGCGGTTGACGGACTTCCTGGACGACATCGGGGTGCTGCGGGGTGTCGGACGGCGCTTGTGGAGGTCGTCGGGCCTGCTGGCGTAGGTCGGCCGCAGCGCCCCGAAGGAGCCGCGAGCAACCACTGCGTACCCGCAGGTGAAAGACGGCCGAAGCCGCGCGGCGATTAGGCTGCGGTGCATGACCCCGTCGGCCACCCCCGCATACCGTCGGCTCAGCGTCGAGGAGCGACGAAGTCAGCTCCTCGACGCCGCCCTGAGCCTCTTCGCGCACCGCGCGCCCGAGGAGGTCTCCCTGGACGACGTGGCGGAGGCGGCGGGGGTCTCGCGTCCGCTGGTGTACCGGTACTTCCCGGGCGGCAAGCAGCAGCTGTACGAGGCCGCGCTGCGCTCCGCCGCCGACGAACTCCGGCAGTGCTTCGACGAACCCCGCGAGGGGCCCCTGCTGCCCCGGCTGTCCCGCGCCCTGGACCGCTATCTGGCCTTCGTCGACGAGCACGACACCGGCTTCAGCGCGCTGCTCCAGGGCGGCAGCGTGGTGGAGACCTCCCGCACCACCGCCATCGTGGACGGGGTGCGCCGGTCCGCCGCCGAGCACATCCACCAGCACCTGGGCGTCGCCGATCCCGGCCCCCGGCTGCGCATGACCGTCCGGATGTGGATCACGGCCGTGGAGGCGGCCTCCCTGATCTGGCTGGACGAGGACAAGCAGCCCCCGGTGGAGGAGCTGCGCGACTGGCTGGTGGAGCAGTTCGTGGCCGTGCTCACGGTCACCGCGAGCCGCGATCCGCAGACGGCCGCGCTGGTCACCGCGTTGTCGGCGGATGGCTGAGACTGGACCTGTGAAGAGCCAGGACACCCCCTTCGAGGGCGGCCCCATGGACGGGCGCGTGCTGCCCGTCCTGGTCGGCCCCACCGGGCACCCCCCGAAGACGTACCGCATCCCCGTCCCGGACCCCGAGGGCGGCCCGCCCACTGTGCTCGTCTACCGTCGTGTGCCTCGGGGGCACAGCAGGAGGCTGGGGCTGATCCAGGGCTGGAAGTACCGGTACGACCCGGACGACAGGTCCGGCGGAAAGCTCCGCTGGCCCTGGTCGAAGCCGGACGCCACGCCGTCCGGCAAGCCGGACGACGCGAACGGGTGAAACCGCTGCGCCGAACCGCGCACGCTTCGTATCCAGCAGGCACCGACACCTCTGATTATCGGGTTGCGTCGGGAAGCGGAGATTCCGCTTCCCTCGCAGCGGAGGTGATGACGTGTCAGGAAGGCTTCTGCGTCTGGCCTGTACGACGGCGGTGGCGGCCCAGGCCGTCCTCGTGCCCGTACCCGCCGCGGCCGCGCCGGACCCGCAGCGGTCCGTGGCACAGCTGCTGACGGACCTTCAGCAGCTCTACCGGAAGACCGAGCAGGCCACCGAGACCTACAACGCCACGACCGAGCAGCTGGAGCGGCAGCGCGCAGAGGTGGCCCGGATCGACGGCGAACTCGCCCGCGCCCGGCTCACCCTCCAGGGCAGCCGCACCGAGGCCGGGCGCCTGGCCCGGCAGCAGTACCAGAACAGCGGCGGCCTCGGCCCGTACGTGCGCGTGCTCCTCGCGCCCGACCCGCAGCACGCGCTGGACGAGGGCCATGTCCTCGGCGAGCTGGCACGCGAACGGGCCCGTACGGTGGCCCGGCTGACCGCCGCGGAGCAGCGCAAGGACACACTGGCCCGCGCGGCCCGCAAGGCCCTCGACACCCAGCTCGGCCTGGCCGGCCGGCAGAAGCGGCAGCGTGACGACGTCCTGGCGAAACTCGCCGACGTGGAACGCCTGCTGGCCGGTCTCACCCCGGCCCAGCTCGCGGCCGTGGCCCGGCTGGAACAGCAGGGGGTCACCGCGGCCCAGCAGCGCCTGACCACCGCGGGCGCCCTGCCCGCCGACCGCGCGGCCACCCCGGCCGGCGACCGTGCCGTCCGCTACGCCATGGACCAGCTCGGCAAGCCGTACCAGTGGGGCGCGCAGGGCCCCGACGCGTACGACTGCTCGGGCCTGACGTCACAGGCGTGGTCCCACGCGGGCACACCGATCCCGCGCACCAGCCAGGAGCAGTGGGACCGGCTGAAAAAGGTCCCGCTGAACCAACTCCGGCCGGGCGATCTGGTGGTGTACTTCCCGGAGGCGACACACGTGGCGATGTACGTGGGCGGCGGGAAGGTCGTGCAGGCACCCAGACCGGGCGAGAAGGTCACGGTGTCACCGATCGCCGGCTATCCGGTCCTGGGTGCCGTACGTCCCGGTGCGGGCGGGCGCGGTTAGTCCTTGCAGAATCGCTTCGCCGCGACCTCGGCACCCGCCTTGTACCCGGATTCCCAGTTCGGGTCGGGGGCGGTGACCCCCTGGTTCTTCCGGTTCTCCTTGCAGTCCTGCCTGACGTCGGCGAAGCCCTCCTTGAAGCCCTGCCGGAACTGCTTCCGGGCGTTCTTCTGCTCCCCCTGCTCGGCCGTGCCGCACTTGACCTCGGGGCCGCCGACCTGCTGGGCGCTGACGGTGCCGCTGGCGTCGGTGACGGTCAGGGAGAAGCTGCCACTGGCGTCGGCTTTCGCGGTGCCCTCGGATCCGTTGGCGGACTCCACGGCAACGGCCTTGTTCGGCTTGAAGTCCTTGCCGCTGACCTGGAGGTTCTTCGGATCGTTGGTGCTCCTGACACCACAGGTTGGCGATGCAGCCGTCGCCGTGGAGGCGGTGAACGTCACCGCCCCCAGCGCGAGGGACGACACCGCCAGGGGTGCCAGCACCGCCAGGCGTACACGTCGACCGTTCATGGAAACTCCTCCGTGATGCGTCCCCCCTTCAGCCCCGCCTCCCAGCGTCTCTCCGCCGACAAGGGGTGTCAAAAGGGGACGAACACGTCAGGCTCCGGTGACCGATCCCAGGTACGCGGCCGTCTTCTCCGGGTCGTAGAAGAAGTTCTCGAAGTCGGCAGGATCGTTGAACGCGTTGGCGAATCGATCCGCCACCGGCTGCAACTGCCCGGCCGCGCCGATGAGGTTCAGGACGTGCTCCGGCGGCGGCGCCAGCATCGCGTTCGTCCACTTGGTGACGTGCTGGGCAGTGGCCCAGTACCGGTCGAACGTCTGCCGCATCCACTCCTCGTCGAACGGCTTGTCACCGTGCTCCAGGATCGACGCGAGGTACGCGGCGGCGCACTTGGACGCCGAGTTGGAGCCCTGGCCGGTGATCGGGTCGTTGGCGACGACCACGTCGGCCACGCCCAGCACCAGCCCGCCCGAGGGCAGCCGGCCGACGGGGTTGCGGACGGTCGGGGCGTAGCGGCCGGCCAAGGTGCCGCCGGCGTCCGTGAGTTCGACCTTCGTGGCCCGCGCGTACTCCCACGGCGTGAACTTCTCCATGAGTTCCAGGGTCAGGGAGAGGTGCTCCGCCGGGTCCTTGACGCCCTGGAAGACGTCGAGCGGGCCGCCGGGTATGCCCTCCCAGAACAGGATGTCGGCGCGGCCGGACGTGGTGAGCGTCGGCATGACGAACAGCTCGCCGACGCCGGGGACCAGGTTGCAGCGGACCGCGTCGAACTCCGGGTGCTCCGGACGCGGGCCCAGCCCGTGGACGTACGCCACCGCCAGCGCGCGCTGCGGCTCGCTGTACGGGGAGCGCTCCGGGTCGCGGGCGAACATCGAGACCAGCTCGCCCTTGCCGGCCGAGACCAGGACGAGGTCGTAGGTGCGGGAGAAGTAGTCCAGGTCGCCGACCGCCGCGCCGTGGATGACCAGCTGGCCGCCGCGCTGCGCGAAGGTCTCCATCCAGCCGGCCATCTTCACCCGCTGGTCGACCGACTGCGCGTACCCGTCGAGCCTGCCCACCCAGTCGATCGCCCGCTGGGTCGGACCCGGGTCGTGCGAGCCGGGCGCGGCGACCGAGACGCCGAGTCCTTCGATCTTCGGGGCCTGGGACTCCCAGAAGTTCAGCTGGAGGTCGCGCTCGTGCTGGAGTGCCGTGTGGAACATGCACTGCGTCGACATGACCCGGCCGGAGCGGATCTCGTCCGCGGTCCGGTTCGACATCAGGGTGACCTCGTAGCCGTGCGATTGCAGGCCGAGGGCGAGCTGGAGGCCGGACTGGCCGGCTCCGACGACGAGTATCTTCCGCATGCGGGTGGTGCCTCCTACGGGATGAGGACTATGGATGAGGACTACTCGGGGGTTTCGTCCAGCGCGTGGGCCACCAGGGCCAGGAGGGTCTCGATCACCGAGATCCGCCGCCGCGCGTCCATGATCATGACAGGGATGTGCGCCGGTATCGTCAGCGCCTCCCGCACGTCCTCCGGTTCGAACCGCTCGCTGCCGTCGAAGTGGTTGACCGCGACGACGTACGGCAGTCCGCAGCTCTCGAAGTAGTCCAGCGCCGGGAAGCAGTCCTTCAGCCGGCGGGTGTCGGCCATGACGACGGCGCCGATCGCGCCGCGCACCAGGTCGTCCCACATGAACCAGAACCGCTGCTGGCCCGGCGTGCCGAACAGGTAGAGCACCAGGTCGTCGTCGAGCGTGATGCGGCCGAAGTCCATGGCCACGGTGGTGGTGAGCTTGCCCGGGGTGGCGGACAGGTCGTCGGTGCCCTCGCTGGCCTCGGTCATCAGCGCCTCGGTCTGGAGGGGCGTGATCTCCGAGACGGAGGTGACCAGGGTGGTCTTGCCGACGCCGAAGCCGCCCGCCACCACGATCTTCGTCGCGATGGGGGCGCGCGTCCGGTCCGTCTGCCAGGACTTCAGGTCGTCGTCCGGTTCGGTGAACCCGGCGACGAGGGGGGTGCCCCCGAAGGAGGCGGTGGCGTCAGAGACGGCGGAGTCCACTCAGCACCCTTTCCAGCAGAGCGCGGTCCGGGCGGCCGGTGCCGTGACCGGTTCCGGTGCCGTACACACGGATCTTTCCCTGGTCCGCGAGATCGCTCAGGAGCACGCGGACCACGCCGAGCGGCATCTTCAGCAGCGCGGCGATCTCGGCCACCGTGCGCATACGGCGGCACAGTTCGACGATGGCCCGCATCTCCGGCATGACCCGGGTGGTGAGGGACCCGTTCGTCAGTTCCTTGCGCTCCTCCGGGGCCTCCAGCGCCGCCACGAACGTCTCCACGAGGAGGACGTGGCCGAAGCGGGTACGGCCGCCGGTGAGCGAGTAGGGCCGGACGCGGGCGGGTTTTCGGTCGCCGCCGCGGACCGGGAGCTGCTGTTTCCCTGGCTTCTTCGGGGTGCCGGTCATCGGTCGCTCCCCGTCGACTCGGCTTCCAGGTTCTTACGGAGTTCGCTGCGCAGTTCGGGCGTCAGGACGTGGCCGGCGCGGCCGACGAAGAGCGCCATGTGGTACGCCACGACGCTCATGTCGCACTCGGCGGAGCCGTGCACGCCGAGCAGCGAGCCGTCGCTGATCGACATCACGAACAGGCTGCCCTCCTCCATCGCGACCATCGTGTGCTTGACCCCGCCGAAATCCATCAGCTTGGCGGCGCCCACGGTGAGGCTGCCGATGCCGGAAACGATGGTGGCGAGGTCGGCGGAGGAGCCCCGGGGGCCGGTCCGCTTGGTGTCGCGGGACTGGCGGGCCTCCTCCGTGTGACCCGGGTCGGACGACAGCAGGAGCAGCCCGTCGGAGGAGACCACGGCGACGGACTGGATGCCGGGTACTTCCTCGACCAGGTTGGTCAACAGCCAGTGCAGGTTGCGGGCTTCACTGCTCAGTCCGTAGGTAGTGGGCGCGGTCAACTGCTTGCCTCCTCGGCTGTGCCCCCCGTGGATTCTTCGGCGTGTGCGCGGCTGGTCGGCCGCCGGTGGTTGGCCGTCTGTTCGGCGATCTCCGCCTCTACGTCGCGGTAGCCGGCCTGGGCGCCGGTGCGGAAGCCGCCGAGCCTGCGGCGCAGGGCCTCGGCGTCGACGCTGGTGCTGCGCTGGCGGGGCGGGGTGGTGGGGGCGGTGATCTTCGGTGTGCGCTTGGGGAGACCCTTGCTGGTGAGCCGCTCCTCCTCCTCGGCTTCGCCGGCTGCCTGCGGCGCTGCGCCGGGTGCGTGCGCCTCGGCTTCGCCGGCTGCCTGCGGCCCTGCGCCGGGTACGAGCGCCTCGGCTTCGCCTTCGGCGTCCGCGTTCCCACCCGCACCACCCGTGCGGGTCTCGTCGTCGGGTGCGGGTGGCCCCAGTGGGGCGTTCTCGCCGTCGGCGGCCGCCGGAACGTCCGGGAGCAGTAGCTCCATCGTCGTCTCGGCGTACGTCTCCGTCGGGGCCTTCGGGCGGGTCTCCGTGTCCTGGGTGGGCTGGGTGGCCTGCTCGTGGGCCTCCCGCGGTGACTCCCCCGGTTCGGCGGAGGCGTCCCGTACGGCCTGTTCCGCCAGGGTGACCAGGGGGTCCTGGTGCTTGGTGCGGGTGGGCAGGACGTTGGAGTTGGCCTCGGCGTCGGCGCCGGGGAGGGTGAAGGTGCCCGTGGCGCCGGGGGCGGCGGTCCGGGGTGGGAGGGCCGTGGGCGGGGCCTCGGTGAGCAGGGAGGCCGGGAGGACCACCACCGCCGCGATGCCGCCCTGCTTCTGCGCGCGCAGCTGGACGCGGATGCCGTGCCGGTGGGCGAGGCGCGCGACGACGTACAGGCCGAGGCCGAGGCCCTCCTCGCCCTCCTGGTCGTAGAGGGACTCGGGGTCGAAGTCGGTGAGGCGGGCGTTGAGGGTGTCCAGGCGGTCGGCGGTCATGCCGATGCCCTCGTCCTGGACCGACAGCATGACCTCGCCCGACTCCAGGAGCCAGCCGGAGACCTCGACGGGCAGGTCCGGCGGGGAGAACGAGGTGGCGTTCTCCATGAGTTCGGCCAGCAGGTGGGAGAGGTCGTCGGCGGCGAAGCCCGCGACGTGCGCGTGCGGCGGGAGGGCCGCGATGCGGACACGCTCGTAGCGTTCGATCTCGCTGACCGCCGCCCGGACCACGTCGACCAGCGGCACCGGGCCGGGGTGCTGCTGGACGTGCTCGGTGCCGGCGAGGACCAGGAGGTTCTCGCTGTGCCGGCGCATGACCGTGGCGAAGTGGTCCAGCTTGAACAGCGTGGCGAGGCGGTCGGGGTCCTGCTCGCGGTCCTCCAGGCCCTCGATGACCGCCAGCTGGCGCTCGACCAGGCCCAGGGTGCGCAGGGCCAGGTTGACGAAGGTGGAGCCGATGCTGGTGCGCAGCCGCTCCAGCTGGGCGCTGGACTCGGCGAGTTCGGCGCGCAGCTCCTCGCGGGCGTCGGCCATCTTCTGACGCTGGCCCACCAGGTGCTTGCGGTCGGTCTCCAGGGTGGCGACCCGCTCGTGCAGTGCCACCGCGTGCGCGTGCAGGGCGTTGACCGAGCGGACCACCTGGGCGAACTCGTCGTTGCGGCCCGTGAAGGCGATCGGCTCCTGGGCCGCCGGGTCCTCGGCCCCGGCGAGGCGGGCCGAGCCCCGGCGCAGGACCGACAGCGGGCGGGTCAGGGTGCGGGCCATGGCCGTGGCGATGCCGACCGCGACCAGCATCAGGACGCCGAGGACGGCGACGCGGATCTCCAGGGCGGTGACGTCGTCGTCCCGGAGCTTCGCGAGGTCCTTGGTGCGGTGGTCGTAGAGCGCGGACTCGGCGCCGCGCATCAGGTCGACGCGGGCGGACAGGGCCGCGTCCAGCTTCTTGGTGCTGGTGGTCAGCTCGCTGTCGGCGAGCGTGGGCTGGTCGGTGAGCGAGGCCAGGTACTTGTCGGCCGAGTTGACCTCGGGCCCGGTGACCGTGGAGTCGTAGGAGTCCACGGCCGCCTTGGGCGCGGTCTCGCGGAAGTCGGCGAGGGACGCGTCGGCGCGCAGCCGGGCCTGCTGGGCGGCGGCGGTGAGCGCCTCGCGCTGTTTGCGGTCGGCGTCGCTGCTGGTGTTCGTCGTGGTGGGCAGACCGGTGGTGGGGTCGATCACCGTCTGGGTGCTGGACGGGATGTTCAGCGCGGCCAGCAGCAGTCCGCGTGCGGCGGCGGACTGCTGGACGGCGGAGTCCAGTTCGGCGAGGGCGTGGGCGCCGGAGCCGGCCCGTGGGGGCGTCTGCTCGGCCAGCTGCTCGGCGAGCCGGTGCAGCGCCGTGATCGTCGCCGAGTACGCCTGGTGGGTCTGGAGGGCGGTGGTCTTGCCGGTGAGGGCGCCCCGGCGGAGCGCGTCGATGCCGTCGAGGGCGGTGCGCAGGCTCGCCGGGAGGTCGGTGTCGGCGCGCAGCTCCTCGACCTGCCGGTCCACGCGGGCGCTGCGGTCCTCGGAGGGCGCCTTGGCCTTGGGGCGGCCGGCCGCGACGTAAGAGGTGACCTCGTCGCGTTCGTCGGCGAGGGAGTGGGCGAGGGTGAGCGCGTCCTGGGTGCGGGCGGCGAGCGTCACCAGGTCCTGGGAATCGCTGACGTCCTGGGACGCGGTGAGCAGCGCGGGCGCGCCTGCTCCCGCGACGGCGGCGGCCACCACGGCCACGGCGACGATCAGCCGGGTGCGCACATGGGTGGGGCGGCCGGAGCCCACGGGGGTCTGGGGAACGGTCCCCTCGGGGGCCGTCTGCCTGCCTGTGCGCCGAGGCCGCTTCTTCTGCACCGGTGCTCGCATTCCTGAACTCGTCTACCCAGGGGCCCGGGTGGCGCCCCGTCAGCTCGGTGCCAAGTGGTGCGTACACCCGGTTCGTACGGTTCCCGACCCTCCCAGCGCCGGTGGGCAGTGGTCGCGCATCACCTGACCCGCCACCCGAAGGAGTGAACATCGGAGGGGAGTTGGCGGGCAAGTTCCCCTGGCGCGTGCGACGCTCTTGCGCGGCGGGCCGGTTGGACGCGCGCGGCAGGCTTTGGCAGTATTCGCCGCCACGCCTTCCCGGAGTGGATCATTCCCGCCCAAACCAGGCGCCTGACCTGCGGGGTCGTGAGAATTCACCGGCAGGTGCCAGCCTTTGGCGCAGCGTGTGAAGGGCTCGTGCAGACTGGCTGGATGCGCACTGATCTCGTTTCGGAACCCGGCGACGCGTCCCGCCCCAACGAGGACTTCGCCGGTGTCGGACTACCCGCCTCCGGACAGGGAGGTTGCGTGGTCGTCCTGGACGGAGTGACTCCGCCCAGCGGCGGAACGGGCTGTCTGCATTCCGTCCCCTGGTTCACCGCGCGGCTGGGCGGTGCGCTGACCGAACTGACCGTTTCCGGCCGAGATCTGACGCTCTCGGAGATTCTCGCGGTGGCGATCCGGCGCACCGCCGACGCCCATGCGGACACCTGTGAGCTTTCTCACCCGCGAACCCCCCAGGCAACCGTCGTCCTGACCCGCTGGTCCGCCGACGCGGTCGAGTACCTGGTGCTGTCCGACTCCGCGCTGCTGGTGCGGGGGCCCGACGGCACGGTCACCCCGGTGCTGGACGACCGGCTCGCCCGGCTCCCCCGCTCCGCGCTCGCCACCGACGCCCTGGTCGACGCGAACCTGCGCAACAAGGAGGGCGGCTTCTTCACGGCCGCCGCCGATCCCGCCGTGGCCGCCCGGGCGGTCACCGGCACCCTGCCCCGGCGGGAGGTCCGGGCGCTGGCGGCGCTGACGGACGGCGCGACCCGCTGGACGGAGACGTTCCGCGAGGGTGACTGGACGGCCCTGCTCGACCTGGTCGCCAAGGAGGGCGCCCGGTCGCTGGTGGAGCGGGTGCGGGAGCTGGAGACGGCGGACCGGGAGGAGCGGGCGTTCCTGGGGCGCGGCAAGACCCACGACGACGCGACGGTGGTGTACGTGGAGCTGTGACGGGCCGGCGGTACGGGCCGTTTCCTCACGCGGGCCGCGGCGCCGGGGCCGTGGCCGGCTGCACGCCGATGCCGGGCTGGACGCCTGTGCCAGGCCGTACGCCGGTGCCGGGCTGTTTCGGCATGCCGGGCCGCGGCGCCGGGGTCGGCTATTTCGCCATGACGCCGTTCAGCTCGTGCAGCAGCCGGGCCAGTTCGGCGACCTCGCGGCGGTCCCAGTGGGAGAGCTGGCGGACGTAGCGGGCGCGGCGGGCCTCGCGGACCGTACCGACCCGGCGGCGGCCCTCGTCGGTGAGGGTGACGAGCCAGGCGCGGCCGTCGGCCGGGTCGGGCTCGCGGGCGATCAGGCCCAGGTTCTCCAGGGCGCGCAGCTGGCGGGACATGGTGGCCTTGCCGACCCCGATGTAGGCGGCGAGTTCCGTGGCCCGCTGGCCGCCCAGTTCGTCCAGCCGGATGAGCAGGCCGTACGCGGAGGACTCCAGGTCGGGGTGGACCTCCCGGGCCATCTCGCCCTGGTTGGCCCGGGCACGCCGGAGCAGCACGGTCAACTCGCGCTCCAGCGCCAGGAATTCCTGGTCTGCACCACTGGGCGTCATCTGCCCGACGGCGCCGTGCGCGCCGCCGCTTCCGTCCTCGTGCACGTCAGCACCCCTGCTCGGTTTCGCGGTCCTGAAAGTTTCTGTCAAAAGTCGTCATTGCCGCAGCTCTGCCAGTATTTCGCAGGCGTAGACCAACGGCGTCGTCCGGACCCTCTTCCCACGCCGTCATCTACGTGCGTAGCTTCTTTACCACGTCATTAATGGCATGCCCACGCCAGTGGGCCGACGGTCGGTGTCACAGTCCCCGCGTCACTCCCCCCATGTCACTCCCCCCACGTCACTCCCCGGAGGCACGTCATGCCCGTGCTCAGACCCGGCTCCACCCGCTCCGTCCGCTCCCCCCTGTCGTTCCGCCCGCGCCCCCTCGCCGTCCTCCTCACGGCCCTCCTCGCGGCGCTCTCCCTGACGCTTCCGCTCACCTCCGCCCAGGCCGCGAGCACGCCCAGCCGAGGCTCCGCCTACATGGGGATGGGCGTCCTCGGCCACGACGGCCAGGACGGCACGCCCAGCACCGGTGACGTCACCCAGACCGAGGGCGTCGACGTCTCCGGCCACCAGGGCAACGTCGCCTGGTCGACCCTGTGGAACAGCGGGGTCCGCTGGGCGTACACGAAGGCCACGGAAGGCACGTACTACACGAACCCGTACTTCGCCCAGCAGTACAACGGCTCCTACAACGTCGGCATGATCCGCGGCTCCTACCACTTCGCCACCCCGGACACCACGAGCGGCGCCACCCAGGCCAACTACTTCGTGGACCACGGCGGCGGCTGGTCGCGGGACGGCAAGACGCTGCCCGGCGCCCTCGACATCGAGTGGAACCCGTACGGCGCCGCCTGCTACGGCAAGACCGCGAGCCAGATGGTCAGCTGGATCGCCGACTTCATCAACACCTACAAGGCGCGCACCAGCCGCTACCCGGTGATCTACACCGCCACCAGCTGGTGGACCCAGTGCACCGGCAACTACGGCGGCTTCGCCGTGAACGACCCGCTGTGGATCGCCCGCTACGCCTCCGACCCGGGGACGCTGCCGGCCGGGTGGTCGTACTACACGATGTGGCAGTACACCTCCTCCGGTCCGACGGTCGGCGACCACGACAAGTTCAACGGCGCCCTCGACCGGGTGCAGGCCCTGGCCCTCGGCTGACGGCTGACGGCTGACGGCTCCGCGGTGGCCCCCTGTCGGACGGCAGGGGGCCACCGTGCGCGCCGCGTTGCGTTGGTGCTCCGCGCCGCCCGGGATCATGCTGGTCAGGAGAGCCTGCCGAGCAAGGGCGAGATGAGCGGCGATGGAGCGACAGTCGACGTACACGGCCACGGCCACCATCGATGAGCAGGGCATCCTCACCGGCTGGAGCGAGGGCGCGCGACGGCTGCTCGGCTACGACTCCCCGGCGGTGGTCGGCCGCCCCGCCACCGCGCTGCTCGCCACCGACCGCGCGACGGTCCGGCGGGCGCTGGCCGGCCGGACCCGCTGGAACGGCACCGTCCCGCTGCGCCACCAGGACGGCCGGCTCCTGGAACTGGGCGTCCTCGCCCACCGCCGGACCGCGCACACCGGCGCCGCCGAGTGGCTCGTGGTGAGCGCGGTGACGGCCCGGACGCAGCCGCCGCGCGGCGAACCGCTGGAGGAGTGGACGTTCCTCCAGTCCCCGTTTCCGCTGGCCATCTTCGACGCGGACCTGCGCCTGGTGCGCGCCAACCGCCGGATGGAACACGCCCTCGCCCTGCCCGAGGCGGCGATGCGCGGACTGTGCCTCACCCACATCGCGCCGGGGGCCGTGAGCGAGGAGGCCGACCGGTCGATGCGGCGGGCGCTGGAGTCCGGCCGGCCGCAGGAGGCGCGGGGCCGGCTCGGCCCGGATCTCGGCCGGGCGATCGTCCTCACCCCGCTGAAGGACGCCGACGGCCGGGTACGGGCCGTCTGCCTGTCCGTGCCGCAGCCGGCCCAGGAGACCGCCGACCGGCCGCGCCCGTCCAGCGAGTCCGGCGCGCCCGTCGGCACGGCGGCGGACCAGGCCCGCGCGGCCCAGGAACTCGGCGAGGTCACGGTCCCCCGGCTGGCCGACCTCATGGCGGTCGACCTGCTGGACTCCCCGTGGACCACCGCCGAGGCCGGCGGCCCGCGCCCGGAACAGGTGGTCCTGCGCCGCGCCGCCCTGCGCGCGGTCCCGGACGGCGGCGGGCCCCGCCACGGCACCGGCACCGGCGCCGGCGTCGGTGCCGGTGTGGGCGGGGCTGTCGGTGAGGCGATCGTCTGCCCGGCGGACTCCCCGCCCGCCCGGTGTCTGACGGCGGACCGCCCGCTGCTGTACGACATGGCGGACCCGGCCGTCGCCGAGTGGGCGGCGCTGGACCCGGGCGCCTCGTGGCTGCGCGGGTCCGGGACGCGCTGCCTGCTGGCGGTGCCGATGCTCGTCCAGGGCGGCACGCTCGGCGTGGCCCTGTTCGGCCGGCGCGGGGAGCGGGGCCCTTCGGGCCGGAGGACCTGCGGCTCGCCGAGGAGTTCACCGCCAAGGCGGCCACCGGCATGGAGCAGGCCCGCGGCCACTCCCGGTCCCGCACCACCACCGTGACCCTTCAGCGCAGCCTGCTCCCGCACCCGGTGCCCGACCAGGCGGCCCTGGAGATCGCCACCCGCTATCTGCCGGCCGCGACGCGGGCCGGCGTGGGTGGCGACTGGTTCGACGTGATCCCGCTGTCCGGGGCGCGGGTGGCGCTCGTCGTGGGCGACGTGGTGGGCCACGGCATCCGGGCCTCCGCCACCATGGGCCGGCTGCGCACGGCGGTGCGCACCCTGGCCGACGTCGATCTGCCGGCCGACGAACTCCTCACCCACCTGGACGACCTGGTGCTGCGGCTGGCCGCCGACGAGAGCAGCGCGGACCCGGGCGCCGACACCGCCGGCGGCATCGGCACCACCTGCCTGTACGCCGTCTACGACCCGGTCTCGCGCCGCTGCACCATGGCCCGGGCCGGGCATCCGCCGCCCGCCGTGGTGACCCCGGACGGCACCGTCCGCTTCCTCGACGTGCCCCCCGGGCCGCCGCTGGGGCTGGGCGGGCTGCCCTTCGAGGCGATCGAGACGGAACTGCCCGAGGGCAGCCTGCTCGCGCTCTACACCGACGGGCTGCTGGGGGCCCGCGACCACGACATCGACGAGGCGCTGGACAAGATGTTCATCGCGCTGGGCCGTCCCGAGAAGTCGCTGGAGTCGGTGTGCGACCGGGTCCTCACCGACCTGCTCAGCCACCGCCCCGACGACGACATCGCCCTGCTGGTGGCCCGCACCCGGGCCCTGCACGAGGACCGGTTCGCCTCCTGGGAGCTGGCCGACGAGCCGAGCGTCGTGTCCGTGGCCCGCCGGTACGCCACCGACCAGCTGTCCGCGTGGGGCCTGGACGAGGCCGCGTTCGCCACCGAGCTGATGGTCAGCGAGCTGGTCACCAACGCCATCCGCTACGGCCGCCCGCCCATCCGGCTCCGGCTGATCCACCAGGGCGGCACCCTGATCAGCGAGGTCTACGACTCCAGCGGCACCACTCCGCACATGCGCCGGGCCCGGATCTTCGACGAGGGCGGCCGGGGCCTGCTGCTGGTCGCCCAGCTCGCCGAGCGCTGGGGCACCCGGCACGACCGGATCGGCAAGACGGTCTGGGCGGAGCAGTCGCTGACCGCGCTCTGACGGGCGAAGACCCAGTGGGCGCATGGCGAGGACCCAGGGGCGCATGGCGAAGGCCCGGGCCTCCCTCACGGGACCCGGGCCTTCCCTCATCCGGCAGCGTCCGTCACGCCGCTACCGGAACCTCCGGCGCCGCGTCGCTCGTGGCGGGCGCGAGCGCCAGTTCCAGGACCTGGCGGACGTCGGTCACGGTGTGGACGTCGAGCTTGTCCAGCACCTCGGCCGGGACGTCGTCCAGGTCGGGCTCGTTGCGCTTGGGGATGATCACGGTGGTCACCCCGGCGCGCTGGGCGGCGAGCAGCTTCTGCTTCACGCCGCCGATGGGCAGCACCCGGCCGGTCAGCGAGACCTCGCCGGTCATGGCGACGTCCGTGCGGACCAGGCGGCCGGAGAGCAGCGAGGCGAGGGCCGTGGTCATCGTGATGCCCGCGCTCGGGCCGTCCTTCGGCACCGCGCCCGCCGGGAAGTGGATGTGCACGCCCCGGTCCTTCAGGTCGGCCACCGGCAGCTCCAGCTCGGCCCCGTGGCTGCGCAGGAAGCTCAGCGCGATCTGCGCCGACTCCTTCATCACGTCGCCCAGCTGGCCGGTCAGGGTCAGCCCCGCCCCGCCCGTCTCCGGGTCGGCCAGGGACGCCTCCACGAAGAGCACGTCGCCGCCGGCGCCGGTGACCGCGAGGCCGGTCGCCACCCCGGGGACGGCCGTCCGGCGCTCGGCCGGGTCCTGGGCGGACTCGGGCACGTGGTGCGGCCGGCCGATCAGCCCCCGCAGATCGGCGTCGGTGACGGTGAACGGCAGCTCGCGCTCGCCCAGTTCGTGCTGTGCGGCGACCTTCCGCAGCAGCCGCGCGATGGACCGCTCCAGGGTCCGCACGCCCGCCTCGCGGGTGTACTCGCCGGCGAGCTTGCGCAGCGCGCTCTCCTCCAGCGTGACCTCGTCCTTGTCTAGGCCGGCCCGCTCCAGCTGGCGCGGGAGCAGGTGGTCCCGGGCGATGACGACCTTCTCGTCCTCGGTGTAGCCGTCCAGGCGGACGATCTCCATACGGTCGGCGAGCGCCTCCGGGATGGCCTCCAGGACGTTGGCGGTGGCGAGGAAGACCACGTCGGACAGGTCCAGCTCGACCTCCAGGTAGTGGTCCCGGAAGGTGTGGTTCTGCGCCGGGTCGAGCACTTCGAGGAGGGCGGCGGCCGGGTCGCCCCGGAAGTCGGAGCCCACCTTGTCGATCTCGTCCAGCAGGACCACCGGGTTCATCGACCCGGCCTCCTTGACGGCGCGCACGATCCGGCCGGGCAGCGCGCCGACGTAGGTACGGCGGTGACCGCGGATCTCGGCCTCGTCACGGACGCCGCCGAGGGCGACGCGGACGAACT
Source organism: Streptomyces sp. NPDC029138 (assembly GCF_055564375.1). Classification (NCBI taxonomy): domain Bacteria; kingdom Bacillati; phylum Actinomycetota; class Actinomycetes; order Kitasatosporales; family Streptomycetaceae; genus Streptomyces; species Streptomyces sp. NPDC029138. The sequence goes on along the minus strand of NZ_JBVHWM010000021.1, from coordinate 31,557 downwards.
TGCGGCCCATGGCGTGCGCCACGGACTCGCCCAGCGAGGTCTTGCCGACACCGGGCGGGCCGACGAGGGCGAGCACGGCACCGCCGCGCCGCCCGCCGATCACACCCAGGCCCCGGTCGCCGCGCCGCTTGCGCACGGCCAGGTACTCGGTGATGCGTTCCTTCACGTCCTCCAGGCCCGCGTGCTCGGCGTCCAGCACGGCCTTAGCGCCCTGGATGTCGTACGCGTCCTCGGTCCGCTCGTTCCACGGCATCTCCAGGACGGTGTCCAGCCAGGTGCGTATCCACGAGCCCTCGGGCGACTGGTCGGAGGCGCGCTCCAGCTTGTCGACCTCCTTGAGGGCGGCCTCGCGGACCTTCTCCGGCAGGTCGGCGGCCTCGACGCGGGCGCGGTAGTCGTCGGACTCCTCGCCCTCCTTCTCGCCGTTCAGCTCGCGCAGTTCCTTGCGGACGGCCTCCAGCTGACGGCGCAGCAGGAACTCGCGCTGCTGCTTGTCGACGCCCTCCTGGACGTCCTTGGCGATGGTCTCGGCCACGTCCTGCTCCGCGAGGTGGTCGCGCAGCTGCTGCGTGGCGAGCTTGAGCCGGGCCACCGGGTCGCCGGTCTCCAGCAGTTCGACCTTCTGCTCGGTCGTCAGGAACGGCGAGTAGCCGGAGTTGTCGGCCAGCGCCGACACGTCGTCGATGGCCTGGACGCGGTCCACGACCTGCCAGGCGCCGCGCTTCTTCAGCCAGCTGGTGGCGAGCGCCTTGTACTCCTTGACCAGCTCGGCGACCTGGCCAGGCAGCGGCTCGGGAACGGTCTCCTCGACGCGGGCGCCCTCGACCCAGAGCGCGGCGCCCGGGCCGGTGGTGCCGGCGCCGATGCGGACGCGGCTACGGCCGCGGATCAGGGCCCCCGGGTCACCGTCGGCGAGCCGGCCGACCTGCTCCACCGTGCCGAGGACGCCGGTCTTGGCGTACGTGCCGTCGACGCGGGGCACCAGCAGCACCTTGGGCTTTCCGGGTTCCGAGCGGGCGGCGGCCTGCGCGGCCTCCACCGCGGCCCGCACCTCGGCGTCGCTCAGGTCCAGCGGGACCACCATGCCGGGCAGCACGACCTCGTCGTCGAGCGGCAGCACGGGCAGGTTCAGCGTGAACGCCAGTGACTCAGCAGCCATGATCTCCCCTTCGGCAGTCAACTTGAGCTATGCCGACTCAATGTTCTGGCGCCGTTGATTGTTCCCGGGGTTCTGTTCGCTGTGAGCGATCACGTTTCGCCCAGGGGATGAGCTGCAAGAACGTGCGCGGGTGCGGGGTGCGTCGGAGTTGTTCGCGCAGTTCCCCACGAGTTCCCCGCGCCCCTAGGGCTGCTGGTGCCGGCGTCGGACCAGAGGCCAGGTGGCCACACCGATCGTCAGGGCGATGACGTGGCCCCAGTCGGTCAACGGGTCCGCGTACGCCAGCAGGTCGCTCAGCAGCGCGCCGGCCGCCAGGGTCAGCAACGGCCAGCGCAGCCACGGGCGGAGGAGGCCCGTCAGGGCGCCGGTGCTGGTGGCCACGCCGAAGCTGATGCCGTAGTCGAGGCGGTGCAGCGAGGTGTCGGGCAGGTGGCCCAGCAGGACGGCGAGGCCCACCGGGACCTCGGTGGCGAGGGTCGCCAGGACATGGCCGGCCAGGAACACGCAGGCCGCCCGCGCTCCGCCTATCCGCCGCTCCAGCGCGGTGAGCACCAGCACGAACGCGACCGCGTACGGGGAGAGCATCCCGCCCGCGACCCACAGCGCGCTGGCCAGCAGGACGAGCACGGGGGTGCGCAGCAGATGGGCCACGTCGGTGCTGGAGTCCTGGTAGAGCGTGTGCACCAGACCGGGGTCGGCCTGGGCCGCGATCAGGGAGGTGACGGCGAGGACGGCCGCGTAGGCGAACGTGAACGGGGTGCCGAGGGGGGTCGGGAGCAGGCACCACGGGCGGGGCAGGCGCCGGTACGGCGGTGGGGTGCGGCGCGCCGGGGCGGGGGCCGGGGTGGCGGCGCGCTGGCGGGGCATGCCGTCCAGGAGGCCCGCGAGGACCGGGGGCGGGACGGCGGCCGTGCCGTCCGGAAGGGGCGTGCCCGGCGCGGGCGGGCAGGCGTCCGGCGCTGGGCCCGTCGTGCTCCGTTCCACGGTGAGGCGCTCCTTCCGTCGCGCCCACCCTTCGCGTTCGGCGTGCCGCTGTCTATGACCGACGCCACCCGGGAGCGGATTCACGGCGACCTCTCACCCGCCGGCCGCGTCCGGCCGCCGGCGCGGGCCACCCGTCCGTGGGCGTCATGCGCAATTCCCGTGAATGCCGGGCCCCGTTCAAGCAGGATGGGGTCATGACTGCCGTGTACGACACTCCCGTGGTCCTGGACCGGCGCGACGGCCCGTACGGCGAGGTGGTGCTGCGCAGACACGGTGCGCTGCTCCAGATCATCGCCAACGGCTGCTTCCTGATGGACACCTCCGACGGCCGCTCGGAGCGGCTGCTGGTCGACGCGGCCCGCGCCGCGCTGGACGGGCGGCCCGCGCCCGAGGTGCTGATCGGCGGGCTGGGCGTGGGCTTCTCGCTCGCGCATGCCGCCGCCGACCCGTGGTGGGGGCGGATCACCGTGGTGGAGCGGGAGCCCGCCGTCATCGACTGGCACCGGGACGGCCCGCTGGCCGAGTTGTCCGCCGACGCGCTCGCCGATCCGCGCACCTTGATCGTGGAAGCCGATCTCGTGCGGTACGTCAATGAGACATCGGACACGTTCGACGCGCTGTGTCTCGACATCGACAACGGGCCCGGCTGGACCGTCACCGAGGACAACGACAGCCTCTACTCACCGGCCGGACTCGCCGCCTGCGCACGGGTGTTGAGGCCCGGAGGGGTGCTCGCGGTGTGGTCGGCCCAGCCCTCTCCGGAATTTGAAGGAAGCTTGCGGAATGCCGGGTTCCAGCAGGTGCGTACCGAAGAGGTGCCGGTTGCCCGGGGCGTTCCGGACGCCGTCCACCTCGCCGTCCGACCTGGATAGCGACAGCGCGGTCAGTCACCGTAATGTGCTGCCCTGACGCCGATCATTCAAGCGTCAAACGCAGACATGGGATCACCCCACTGATTCCGGAAAGCAACAACAGGGGCGGGCGATGGAGCAGACACACACCTCCCAGAGCGGCGCGGCGACGACCACCCCGGGCGCACAGCGCCGGGTGCTGGTCGTCGAGGACGACCCCACGATCGTCGACGCCATCGCGGCCCGGCTCCGTGCCGAGGGATTTCTGGTGCAAACGGCGGCCGACGGTCCGGCCGCGGTCGACACGGCCGAGGCCTGGCAGCCCGATCTGCTGATCCTCGACATCATGCTGCCCGGCTTCGACGGGCTCGAAGTGTGCCGGCGGGTGCAGGCGCAGCGGCCGGTGCCGGTGCTGATGCTCACCGCGCGCGACGACGAGACGGACATGCTGGTCGGGCTCGGCGTCGGCGCCGACGACTACATGACCAAGCCGTTCTCGATGCGGGAGCTGGCGGCACGCGTGCACGTGCTGCTGCGGCGGGTGGAGCGGGCCGCGCTGGCCGCCACCACCCCCCGCTCCGGCATCCTGCGGCTCGGCGAGCTGGAGATCGACCACGCGCAGCGACGGGTGCGGGTGAAGTCCGAGGACGTCCACCTGACGCCCACCGAGTTCGACCTGCTGGTGTGCCTGGCGAACACTCCGCGGGCGGTGCTCTCCCGGGAGCAGCTGCTGGCCGAGGTGTGGGACTGGGCGGACGCCTCCGGCACCCGCACGGTCGACAGCCACATCAAGGCGCTGCGGCGGAAGATCGGCGCCGAGCGCATCCGTACGGTGCACGGCGTGGGATACGCGCTGGAGACACCGACCCCATGAGCGCCGGCGGGCGCCAGGCCGCACGGAGGAGCCCCGGGAGCCTCGGTGAGGATCCCTGGGGCGGCGTTCGCCCGTTCTCGATCAAGACGAAGCTGGGTGTGCTGGTCGTCATCTCGGTGCTGATCACCACCGGTCTGTCGATCGTCGCGGTGCACACCAAGACGGAGCTGCGCTTCATCACGGTCTTCTCGATGATCGCCACTCTGCTGATCACGCAGTTCGTGGCGCACTCGCTCACCATGCCGCTGGACGAGATGAACGCGGTGGCCCGCTCCATCTCCGAGGGCGACTACACCCGCCGGGTGCGCGAGAACCGCCGGGACGAACTCGGCGACCTGGCCCAGACGATCAACGTCATGGCCGACGAGCTGGAGGCCCAGGACAACCAGCGCAAGGAGCTGGTCGCGAACGTCTCGCACGAGCTGCGCACCCCGATCGCCGGGCTGCGCGCGGTGCTGGAGAACATCGTCGACGGGGTCACCGAGGCCGATCCGGAGACCATGCGGACGGCCCTGAAGCAGACCGAGCGGCTCGGCCGCCTGGTGGAGACCCTGCTGGACCTGTCCCGGCTCGACAACGGCGTCGTACCGCTGAAGCTGCGGCGGTTCGAGGTGTGGCCGTACCTGTCGGGCGTGCTGAAGGAGGCCAACATGGTGTCCTCCGCGCGCGCGGGCATCGCGTCCGGCTCCGGCACCCACACGCGTACGGACGTCCATCTGCACCTCGACGTCTCCCCGCCGGAGCTGACCGCGCACGCGGACCCCGAGCGCATCCACCAGGTCGTCGCGAACCTGATCGACAACGCGGTCAAGCACAGCCCGCCGCACGGCCGGGTGACCGTGCGGGCGCGGCGCGGGCCGCAGCCGGAGTCGCTGGAGCTGGAGGTCCTGGACGAGGGCCCCGGTATCCCCCGGTCGGAGTGGCACCGGGTGTTCGAGCGGTTCAACCGGGGTGCGGTGACCCGGCCGCACGGTCCGGGCAGCGACGGCGGTACGGGGCTGGGCCTGGCGATCGCCCGGTGGGCGGTGGATCTGCACGGCGGCCGGATCGGTGTGGCCGAATCCGAGCGAGGCTGCCGGATCATCGTCACCCTTCCGGGCCTGACTTCCGCACCAAGTTGACGTAAAGTCCGAGCCGGAACCCCAAGATCCACGTCGGTCGCCGCCGGTCCGCGCAGCTCGACACGTGTGATCAGGGCAGGCCCGCGCCACCCGTCGAACGAAGACGCGCAGGGTCCGGTCCGGCACACCCTACCGACATGCGGAACCACGCTTGTTTCCCGCCATTTCAAGCCCTGAAACAAGATTCTTGATGTGACTTACGCGACGATGACCTTGCTCGACCTGACCTTCCCGGCCGGGGAGGCGTAGCCTTTATTCCCGCTGTCCATCACCTTGTGAAGCGGAAGAGGGCGGTTGCCGCCGTGTCGCCACAGTCCCCCAGTAACTCGAGCATCTCCACCGACGACCAAGCCGGGAAGAACCCCGCCGCCGCGTTCGGTCCGAACGAGTGGCTCGTCGACGAGATCTATCAGCAGTACCTCCAGGACCCGAATTCGGTAGACCGCGCCTGGTGGGACTTCTTCGCCGATTACAAGCCGGGTGCTCCTGCCACCCCGGCTCCGGCGGGTACTGCGGCCACGGGGGCCGCAGAGACCCCCACCACGGCCCCGCAGGCCCGGCCCGCGGCCCCGGCCCCCCAGGCCGCCGCCCCGGCCGCCCCCGCGGCTCCGAAGCCCGCCCCGGCCCCCGCTCAGGCCCCGGCCCCCGCTCCCGCGGCGAAGGCCCCCGCCCCGGCCAAGCCGGCGCAGCCCGCACAGGCGCCCGCTCAGCCGAAGGCGAAGGCCGCTCCGGCTCCGGCCGCCGAGGCCCCTGAGGGTCCGGAGCTGATCACGCTGCGCGGCCCGGCCGCCGCCGTGGCGAAGAACATGGACGCCTCGCTGGAGATGCCGACCGCCACCTCGGTCCGCGCCGTCCCGGTGAAGCTGCTGTTCGACAACCGGATCGTCATCAACAACCACCTCAAGCGCGCCCGTGGCGGGAAGATCTCCTTCACGCACATCATCGGGTACGCGATGGTGCAGGCCATCAAGGCCATGCCGTCGATGAACTGGTCGTACGGCGTCAAGGACGGCAAGCCGACCCTGATCAAGCCGCCGCACGTCAACCTCGGCCTGGCCATCGACCTGGTCAAGCCGAACGGTGACCGCCAGCTCGTCGTGGCCGCCATCAAGAAGGCCGAGACGCTGAACTTCTTCGAGTTCTGGCAGGCCTACGAGGACATCGTCCGCCGCGCCCGTGACGGCAAGCTGACGATGGACGACTTCACCGGTGTCACGGTCTCCCTGACCAACCCCGGCGGCCTCGGCACCGTCCACTCGGTGCCGCGCCTGATGCCCGGCCAGTCCGTGATCATGGGCGTCGGCTCCATGGACTACCCGGCGGAGTTCCAGGGCACCAGCCAGGACACCCTGAACAAGCTCGGCGTCTCCAAGGTCATGACGCTCACGTCGACCTACGACCACCGGGTGATCCAGGGCGCCGCCTCGGGCGAGTTCCTCCGCCAGGTCGCCAACCTGCTGCTCGGCGAGAACGGCTTCTACGACGACATCTTCCAGGCGCTGCGCATCCCCTACGAGCCGGTCCGCTGGCTCAAGGACATCGACGCCAGCCACGACGACGACGTCACCAAGGCCGCCCGCGTCTTCGAGCTGATCCACTCCTACCGGGTCCGCGGCCACGTCATGGCCGACACCGACCCGCTGGAGTACAAGCAGCGCAAGCACCCCGACCTGGACATCACCGAGCACGGGCTCACGCTGTGGGACCTGGAGCGCGACTTCGCGGTCGGCGGCTTCGCCGGCAAGTCGATGATGAAGCTGCGCGACATCCTCGGCGTGCTCCGCGACTCGTACTGCCGCACCACCGGCATCGAGTTCATGCACATCCAGGACCCCAAGCAGCGCAAGTGGATCCAGGACCGCGTGGAGCGCCCGCACTCCAAGATGGAGCGTGAGGAGCAGCTGCGCATCCTGCGCCGGCTGAACGCCGCGGAGGCGTTCGAGACCTTCCTGCAGACGAAGTACGTCGGCCAGAAGCGCTTCTCGCTGGAGGGCGGCGAGTCCGTCATCCCGCTGCTCGACGCGGTGATCGACTCCGCCGCCGAGTCGCGCCTGGACGAGGTCGTCATCGGCATGGCCCACCGCGGCCGCCTGAACGTCCTCGCCAACATCGTCGGCAAGTCCTACGCGCAGATCTTCCGCGAGTTCGAGGGCAACCTCGACCCGAAGTCGATGCACGGCTCCGGCGACGTCAAGTACCACTTGGGCGCCGAGGGCACCTTCACCGGCCTGGACGGCGAGCAGATCAAGGTCTCGCTGGCCGCCAACCCGTCCCACCTGGAGACGGTCGACCCGGTCATCGAGGGCATCGCCCGCGCCAAGCAGGACATCATCAACAAGGGCGGGACGGACTTCACCGTGCTGCCCGTCGCACTGCACGGCGACGCGGCCTTCGCGGGCCAGGGCGTGGTGGCCGAGACCCTCAACATGTCGCAGTTGCGCGGTTACCGCACCGGCGGCACGGTCCACATCGTCATCAACAACCAGGTCGGCTTCACCGCGGCCCCCGAGTCCTCGCGTTCCTCCATGTACGCGACGGACGTGGCCCGCATGATCGAGGCCCCGATCTTCCACGTGAACGGCGACGACCCGGAGGCCGTGGTCCGCGTCGCGCGTCTGGCCTTCGAGTTCCGCCAGGCGTTCAACAAGGACGTGGTGATCGACCTCATCTGCTACCGCCGCCGCGGTCACAACGAGTCGGACAACCCGGCCTTCACCCAGCCGCTGATGTACGACCTGATCGACAAGAAGCGCTCGGTGCGCAAGCTCTACACCGAGTCCCTGATCGGTCGCGGCGACATCACCCTGGAAGAGGCCGAGCAGGCCCTGCAGGACTACCAGGGTCAGCTGGAGAAGGTCTTCACGGAGGTCCGCGAGGCCGTCACGACCCAGCAGGCCACCGGCCCCGTGCCGGACCCCCAGGCGGACTTCCCGGTCGCCGTGAACACCGCGATCTCCTCGGAGGTCGTCAAGCGCATCGCCGAGTCCCAGGTCAACATCCCCGACTCCTTCCACGTCCACCCGCGTCTGCTGCCCCAGCTGCAGCGCCGGGCAGCGATGGTCGAGGACGGCACGATCGACTGGGGCATGGGCGAGACCCTCGCCGTCGGCTCCCTGCTGCTGGAGGGCACCCCGGTCCGGCTGTCCGGCCAGGACTCCCAGCGCGGCACCTTCGGCCAGCGCCACGCGGTCCTCATCGACCGCGAGACGGGCGAGGAGTACACCCCGCTCCAGTACCTCGCCGAGGACCAGGCGCGCTACAACGTCTACAACTCCCTGCTGTCCGAGTACGCGGTCATGGGCTTCGAGTACGGCTACTCGCTGGCCCGCCCCGACGCGCTCGTGATGTGGGAGGCGCAGTTCGGCGACTTCGTCAACGGCGCCCAGACGGTGGTCGACGAGTACATCTCGGCAGCGGAGCAGAAGTGGGGCCAGACGTCCGGCGTCACCCTGCTCCTGCCGCACGGCTACGAGGGCCAGGGCCCGGACCACTCCTCGGCCCGGGTCGAGCGCTTCCTCCAGCTCTGCGCGCAGAACAACATGACGGTCGCCATGCCGACCCTGCCGTCGAACTACTTCCACCTCCTGCGGTGGCAGGTGCACAACCCGCACCACAAGCCGCTGGTGGTCTTCACCCCGAAGTCGATGCTGCGCCTGAAGGCCGCCGCGTCGAAGACGGAGGAGTTCACGTCGGGTCAGTTCCGTCCCGTCATCGGGGACACGGCGGCGGACCCGGCCGCGGTCCGCAAGGTCGTGTTCGTGGCCGGCAAGCTGTACTACGACCTCGAGGCCGAGCGGCAGAAGCGGGGCGTGACGGACACCGCGATCATCCGCATCGAGCGGCTGTACCCGCTGCCGGGTGCCGAGATCCAGGCGGAGGTCAACAAGTACCCGAACGCCGAGAAGTACCTCTGGGCGCAGGAGGAGCCGGCGAACCAGGGTGCGTGGCCGTTCATCGCGCTCAACCTGATCGACCACCTGGACCTGGCGGTCGGCGCGGACGTCCCGCACGGCGAGCGCCTGCGGCGCATCTCGCGTCCGCACTCCTCGTCCCCGGCGGTCGGCTCCGCGAAGCGGCACCAGGCGGAGCAGGAGCAGCTGGTGCGTGAGGTCTTCGACGCGTAGTGCCTCCGGCGGTCAGCCGAAGCTGAGAGCCCGGTGCCGAGTTCCGACTCGGTACCGGGCTCTTCGCCTGCCCGGCGGGGCGGTTGCGGATGGTGCGCGGCTGCGGACCGTCCTCGGTTGCTCGCGCAGTTCCCCGCGCCCCTTGCGGGCGCTTTCAGCCCAGGTACGCCTCGAAGTCCCAGTACGGGCGGACCCGTTGGCGGGCCGAGAGGGTGTGGGGGTGTTGGGCGCCCAGGATGCGGGTGAGGGACAGGAGGGCGTCCTCCTCCAGCTTCCCCGCCTCCTCCTGCTCGTGTGCCGCCCTCAGGTCCGCGGCGAGAGCGACCTGGCACGACAGCGTGAGCGGGTGCTCGTGGCCCAGTGTGTGCCGGGATCGGCGCAGGGTGTCGCGGCTCAGGTCGACCGCGTCCTCGATGCGGCCGTTGAAGTTGCGCGCGCCGGCCGCGTTGAGGGCGCAGCCCAGGACCCAGGGGTGGTCCTGGCCGAGCGTGGCGCCGAGGCCGGCGAGGGCGGACTCGAACATGGACAGGGCCTCCCCCCGCTCGCCGGCCGCCTGCATCACCAGCCCGGTGTTGGACAGCATGCCGGTGGCCACGGGGTGGGCGGGGCCGAGCAGCGACCGGTACCCGGACTCCGCCTCGTCGATGAGGTCGCGGGCCTGGCTGAGGTCACCGTGTTCCCGCAGGTAGTTGCCGTAGTTGGTGAGGAACGCCAGCGTGCGGTAGTGCTCGCGGCCGTGCAGCTGGATCAGCTGGTCCAGCAGGCTGGCCATCCCGGGGCCGACGTCCGGGGCGTGCCCGCCCTCCCGGCGCCGGCACATGGCCAGCTGGGAACGGGCTTCGAGGGTCTGCGGATGCTGCGGGCCGAGCACCTGCACATGGAGCCGTACGACGGGTTCCTGGCGGGCCAGCGCTTCCCGGTAGCGGCCGAGCAGGCGGAGGCTGTGGGTGACCGCGTTGCCGGAGTGGAGGGTGTTGATGTGCCGGGCGCGCAGCACGCTCTCGCGCCGGGCCAGGGTCTCCAGGTCGAGGTCCAGCGCCTCGGCGTACCGGCCCAGCATGCGCAGGGTGACGCCGAGGTTGTGCCGGGCGACCAGGGTGGGCGGCTCGTCCGGGCCGAGGAGCCGTTCGTTGCCGTCGCGGACCTCGCACTGGAGGTCGTACGCCTCCTGGTAGCGGCCCAGGGAGCGCAGGCCGGAGGCGATGGCGCTCTTGCTGACCAGTTCGCCGATCTCGTTGCGCCGGGGCGCGGCCTGGAGCTGTTTCAGCACGCCCCGGTGCAGCTCGTACAGCTCGCGGAACCGGCCGCTGTTGCGGAGCATGTTGCCCTCCTGGGTGGCCAGGTCGAGCATCGGCTGGTCGATCGCGTCCATGAACCGGGACCAGTGCTCGCGCACCTGCTGGGCCAGTTCCAGGCCGCCGCTGTACTCGCCGCTGCGGGTGCAGTACCGCAGACAGTTCAGGACCAGCTCCTGCACGCGCGGCTGCCGGCTTTCCAGGGCGCCGGAGGGTTCGAGGTGGGGCAGCAGTTCGGCGTAGCGCGGCCAGTTGCGGCTGTCGGCGGGGTTGCCTGGGTCGGCCTCGGCGAGCAGGGTGCGCACCGCCCGCCGGTGCAGTTCGTGGCTGCCGTCGCTGGTCAGCTTGGAGACGATGTCGTGGACGAGCCGGTGCATGTGGACCGACTCCTGGTGCGGGCCCATCTCGGCGGCCAGCGGGCCACGGGTCTCCCGGGTGAGCACCGAGTAGTTGACCAGGGTGTCCAGGGCCCGGGTCCAGGCGGGCAGGTCGGTGGACATCCAGCGCAGTTCCTCGGGCAGCTCGGCGCGCGGGTAGGCGCGGATGAGGCCGAGCGGGATGCGCCCCGGGGCGAAGGACGTGCACAGGCCCAGTACCTCGATGGCCTGGGGCTGGGAGCGGCGCAGCCGGTTGAGCAGGATGGCCCAGGAGGTGAGGGAGGACTGCGGGAAGCCCTCGCCGGTGGCGGGTTCGTCGACGGTGGACAGCCGCCGTTCGCGCACCATCCGCAGGTATTCGGCGGCCTCCATGCCGGACTCGCCGAGCCAGGACGCCGCCTGCACCAGCGGCAGCGGCACGTCACCGAACTCGGCGGCCACCTCGTCGGCCTCGCGGGCGGTGATGTGCGTGGCGCGGCGCATCAGGTAGGCGGTGGACTCGGGGCGCAGGAACGCGGGGATCTCCAGCACGTCGGTGTGCTCGCTCCAGCCCCGGTTGCGGGAGGTGATCAGCACATGCCCGGTGCCCTGCGGGAGCAGCGAGGTCACGCCCTCGATGTCGTCCCAGCCGTCGAAGACCAGCAGCCAGTTCGCGTACGGCTCCCCGCGCCTCAGCGCGTTGCGGACCGCGCGGATGCGTTCGCCGGGCTCGCTGCCGATGCGCAGGCCGAGTTCGACGGCGAGTTCGCCGAGGCGGTCGCGCTGGATGGTGCGGTCGTCGCTGTTGACCCACCACACCAGGTCGTAGTCGGTGCTGAAGCGGTGCGCGTACTCGGCGGCCAGCTGGGTCTTGCCGATGCCGGACATGCCGACGAGCGTGCAGGCGGCGGCGCCGCGCTCGGCGTCGGCGAGCCGCTGGTGGAGTTCGCTCAGCAGGTCGTCGCGGCCGGTGAAGCGCGGGTTGCGGCGCGGCACCTCGCCCCAGATCTCGCACCGCTCGTCCGGGTAGCGGATGCGGCCGGCGAGCGCGCGGGGGCGGGCGAGCGGCTCCAGGCCGAGGCGGCGCAGCAGCCGGTCCTCGGCGGCCTCCTCGCTCAGCGCCCACAGGCTGGCCGGTTCCAGGACGGCGGTGGCGGGCAGCAGCGGCCGGTTGGTGAGGTTGACGGCCGCGAACCGCTCGGCGTGCGCGGCGACGAAGCCGCGCAGCGCGTCGTTCCACTCGCCCGGGGGGCGCGGGCCCAGTTCGAAGAACCAGTCGTTGAGGACCAGCAGCACCTTGCCGCTGGCCAGCAGCAGGTCGCCGAGCGAGTCCTCCAGCGCCACCTCGCGCGGCGGGTCCCAGCGCTGGAGGGTGGCCCGGTGTCCGTGCCGCTCCAGGCACTGCGCGATCCACGCCGCCCACGAGCGGTAGTACCCCGGGAAGACCACGAGCACATGCTCGGGGGCCGCCGCACCGTTCGCGCCCGGTCGCCGCTGTTCCGCCATCGCCGCTCCCTGCTTCCACCGCGGCCGCCGGTCTCCTGGGGCAGCCGCACGCATAACGTAACGCAATAGATCGTGAACGGAGCGTCAGCCCGGCGCGTGGGCGCTCCCCGCGAGGCGCGCGTGGTGGCTGCCCATGTGCCGGACGAACTCCCTTCCGCAGGGGGTCAGTTCATCGGACTCGGCCAGTACGGACAAGGCCTCGGCGACCTGCTCCCGGCACGCCTCGAACCGCTCGGCGGCGCGCCGCCGCCACACCCAGGCGGGTCCGGTGCGGGCCCGCCACCACAGGTCCAGCAGCGCCAGATGCGCGTACGCCCCCTGGAGCACGCCCGGCACCGGGCGCGGGTCCCGCCGCCAGCCCACCCGGTGCAGGCTGCCGCCCGGCCGCCACAGCGGGACCAGTTCGTCCAGCACGGCCAGCTTGGTGTGGTGCGTCTCGTGCACCAGCAGCTCGACCAGCTCCCGCCGGTCGGCCGGCAGCTGGGCCAGGACGGCGCCGGGCGCGGTCCGCACGGTGGCGCTCAGCGGCGGCCCGTCGCCCGCCGACGGCACCAGCGGGACGACGGCACGGACCAGCGCCAGGGTCTCGGCGGCCCGGGCGGGGTGCGTCGCGGCCAGCAGGGCGTGCGCGTCACGCCAGCGGGCGGCCCACGCGGCCGGGTCGGAGTACGGGCGCTCGGCCGCCGGCAGCGCCGCCGGCCCTATGCCGCCTGGGGGTACCCGGTAGGGGTCGACGTCGTCGAGTACGGCGGTGCCGCCGGGCAGGGTGTGCAGCGCCGAACAGGCCAGGGTGGAGTCGGCGGTCCACCGGGTGCCGGGTCCGGCCGGGGCGGCCCCGGGCAGCAGCAGCGTCTGGCCCGCGCCGTCGGTGATCCGCAGCGCCCCGGACCGGCCGCTGAGCCGGGCCCGGCCCCGGCCGCAGCGCAGCAGCCCGATACCGGGCAGCGGCAGGGTGCCGGCGGGCAGCACGCGGGTGGTGGTGAAACGGCAGCCGGCGCGCAGGGCGGCGGCGACGGCCACCGCGCCCAGCCCGGCGAGGCCCTCGGCGAAGTCCGGGCCGTCGGGCGCGGCGAGTGCCGTGGCCAGCCAGGCGCCGGTCGTCGGATAGTCGAGGACGGCGCGGACGGACGGGGCGTCGGACCGCTCGGCCCGCTCCAGCAGCGCCCAGTCGTCCTCGAAGCGCCGCCGTACGGCCACGGGCAGGGTGCCGCGCACGCGGTCGAAGCGGACCAGGAGGGACTTCAGCAGCAGCATCCGCCGGGCGTGCAGGGCGGCACGCAGGGCCGCGGTGGCGGCGGGCAGCGGCCGGGTGCGGGCCAGGGCGCCGAGGATCTCGGGCGGCACCGGGCCGGGGGTGGGGGCGGCCGGGGCGGCCGGCCGTATGTCCCCCAGGGGTTCCACGGCTCCCGGGGTCATGCCACGGTGTCCTCGCCGCGTAAGGGCTGCCGCGCGGGACCGGCCGAAAACGCATGCCCTGGCCGGCCCGGCATGATCTCGTCGTCACCGCCGGTGGTGTACCAGACCCGGCGCAGCCCGTCCGGGTCGGCGAGCACCCCGGCGACCGCCGCGAGCACCGCCGGATCGTCCATGGCACGCAGTGTCCGCAGGTCGACGTCGGTGAGGTCGGGCGGGAACACGACCTCTCCGGCGTCCTCGCCGAGGCCGGCCCCCCGTGTCCTAAGCTCCCCCACCCTCGGCTCCTCCCTGCCCTACGCCCGCCCCGCACAGCCGCAGTGGCTGCCCACTTCTTCCCGACAGGCCGGAAACAGAAACCCTGGACGGCTCAACTCCGGTCAAGTTCGCGCGTGTCGGCCCAGTCCTGGGACCACGGCCACCACGGCGGGGCCGTTTCCCGCCAGGCCGGCTCCGGCAGTGACCGGGGGTCCGTGGGCGGCGGTTGCCGCTCCGCCCGCCGGGTCAGTTCGACATCGGCCCAGTCGACCTCGCGCAGCGCCCCGACGAGCCGCTGCCACTGCTCCCGGGCCGCCCGGAACGCGCCGCGCGCCGCGCCGGGCCGCCCCATCAGCGCCAGCACCGCGCCGCAGCCGTGCCGGGCACGAGCGGCCGTCACCGAGCCGGGGTCGCCGCCATGGGCCGCCTCCGCCTCCCGCTCGGCGTTCTCGTACGCCTGCAACGCCTCCATCAGCACCGGCGCGCCCGCGTGGTACCAGCCCTCCAGCCGCACCCGGCCCAACTGGAGCCAGACCTCGGCCCGTACGGCCGCGTCGGTCGCCGCGCGCACAGCCTGGCCGAGCAGATGCCGGCTCTCGAACAGGTCGGGAAGGAAGCCGACATGGCGGAAGCGCTGGGCGAGCGCGCTGCCGACCAGGCCCTGGAGCCGGCCCCGGTGCGCGGACCGGGCGGGCAGCGACTTCAGCGCCTCGCGCAGCACGTACTCGGCCCGGTCCACCACGCCGGCCCCGTCACCGGCGGAGGCCCGCCGCAGCAGCGACTCGCCCCAGGCGGTGAGGAGCTGGACGCGCAGCGGGCCGTCGGCGGGGGCGAGCAGCGCGGCCCGCTCGTACGCCGCGTCGGCCTCCCCGGTCTCCCCGGCCGCGTCGTGGAACGCGGCCAGCGCGGCCAGGCAGGGCAGCAGCAGGGCCGGGTCGTCCCCGGCGGCCTCCAGCGCCTCGCCGAGCGCCCGCCGGGTCTCGGCGTCCTCGGCCCCGGCCCCGCGCAGCGCCCGCGCGAGATCGAGCAACGCGGGCCCCCGTACGGCGTCGGGCACGCGCTCCCTGGCCAACACGGAACAGGCTTCCCGCAGTTCGGGCACGGCGGCACCGGGATGCCGCAGATCGAGCAGAACCCGCCCACGCAACAACAACCGGGCCCGGTGGGCGACCACTTCCCAGGGCACGCCCTCCCGGCTCGCGCCGGACACGGGGACACCGTCCGGCTCCGAATCACCGCCGCTGGGCACGACGCCCCCCACGCCACCGAGACCGTACCCGGAACCGCCACCACCGGTACGGCCGTGGACGGCCCCGGTGTCACCGTCACGGGTACGGCCGTAGGCCACGCCAGCATCATCGCCACCGGTACGGCCGTGGGCCACCCCGGCGTCACCGGAACCGCCGTAGGCGCCCCCGGAGTCACCGGAACCGGCGTGGCCGACCTCGCTGCCACCGGCCCCGTCGCCGCGCACCCCGTCGCTGCGGACGCCGACGCCACCAGACCCGCCTTCGCCGACCCCGACACCGCCAGACCCGTCGCCGCCAACCCCGGCATCGTCGGACCGGTCCTCACCGAGCACCATGCCACCGAGCCCGGCGTCACCGGACCCGCTGTCACCGGACGCGCCATCAGCGAGTTCGCCGTAACCGAACCCACCACCACCGGACCCGCTGCCACCAGGCCCACCGTCGCCGGCCCCGCCGTCACCAGGGCCCCCGTCGGCAAGGCCGCCGTAGCCCGCCGGGCCTCGCCCTCGCCCTGGGATCGTCCCACCACCGCCGTCCCGCGACAGCGCGTTCTCGGCGGCGGTGTCCTCGTCCCGTCCGCCGGAAGTGCCGTCGACCGTGGCCGCGCCCCCGGGTTCCCCGTGCCCGTCCTGCCAGCCGTGTGCGGCCGCGGTGACGCGGGGCCAGGGCGGGATCTCGCCGTCCAGGGTGCCGAGCGCTTCCGTCAGGTGGTCCCGTTCCGCCGTCAGTTGCCACAACTCCCGTCGGCAGGCGGCCAGTTCCAGAGCCGCTTCCGCCCTCGCCCGGCTGTCGGCGGGAGCCGCCCCGTAGGCGGTGGCGAGTTCGGCCGCCGCCTCCCGCAGCAGCCCGGCGCGCCGTCCCTCCGTCCGCGCGCCCGCCGTACCGGCCTCCGCGCGCAGCACGCGGCCGAGGACCAGGCGGGCCCGGGCCACGGGACCGGGACCGTCGGCGCCCGTGCCCGCCGTGGCGACACGGGCCTGTTCCCGGGCCCGGCGCAGCAGTTCCGGGTCGGCCAGCTGCCGCCACCGGTCGAGCAGCCGCTCGGCCTCGGTCAGCGGGTCGGGGGTGACCAGGTCCGGCAGGTAGAACCGCAGCACGCGCGCGGGGATGCGGGCGAACAGCTCGGCCTCCACGCTGCCGCCGTCACGCGCACCGCCCTCCTCGGCGGGGCGCCCGGTGCCGGCGTCCGGGTCGTGGTCGGCGAGCCGGGCCGCGGCCAGGGCGGCGAAGTTGCGGGTGCCCTTGCCGAAGTGCCGTTCCACATAGGCCGAGCAGTGTTTGAGGACGAGCCCGGCGGTGTCCTGGTCGAGGGAGGACAGCAGCAGGTCCTGCATGCGCGGCGAGTACGCGAAGCACGGCTGCTCCTCGGTGCCGGGCAGCTGCCGCAGCAGTCCGCCGAGCAGTACCTCGGCCAGTTCCATGGGGCCGGTGTCGGGCAGCATGGCCCGCTGGACCAGCCGCATCACGGGCAGGGTGAGGGGCGCGGCGGCGAGGTAGACGGCCAGCCGGAGGGCGCCGGGCGAGGCACCGGCGCGGAAGGCGCGCAGCAGCTCCTCGTCGGTGCGCGCCGCCGGTGCGGTGGAGACGGCCGGTGCCGTGGCGGGGTGGGCGTAGCCGGCCCAGGCGTGCTCGCGGGTCGGCCCGGTGCCGGCGAGCAGCCGGGCGAAGGCCGCGAACGCCTCCGGGGTGGGCTGGAGCACCGGCACGGGCCGGGCACCGGGCGGCGGCTCCTCCCACGGCTCGTCCTCGGGCAGGAAGTCGAGGCGCCCGCCGGACTCGCCGGTGCGGAGCAGCAGGCCGGGCTCGGCGGGCAGCGCGGTACGGCTCCACAGCCGGGTCGGCAGCGGTTGGACGACGGCCAGCGGGGCGGTGCGCGGCCAGCCGTGCAGCAGGCGCTGCGCGGTGCCGTTCTGCCACAGGGGGCCGACGCAGTCGCTGATGACGAAGGTGAGCCGACGCCCGCTGGGGTCGTGCAGCTCGTCGGCGGGCCGCAGCCGGGTGCGCCGGCCGGGACCGGCGGTCGTACCGACGAGGGGGGTGCCGGAGTCGTCGGCGTACAGCTGGTGGACGCGGACGGAGGCGAACGCGCCGGACTGCTGGCAGGCCTGGCGCAGTTCCTCGACCATCTCGCCCCAGACGGCCATGGCGGGCCCGGTGTCCATGAGCAGCTGGACGTCGCAGCGCCGGTGGCGGCCGGGCCGGGTGACGGGGAGCAGGATGCCGCTGGCGGCGGCCCGGTCGGCGGTGGCCGCCTCGTCGATCCGCTCGTCCTGGCCGCGTACGGAGGCGGTGCGGTAGCGGCCGAGGGCACGCAGTGCCTTCTGGAGACCGAGCAGTCCGGGCAGGGCGCCGGCGGCGGGGGCGCGGACCGGGAAGGCCGCGGGGTCGCCGTCGGTCCGGCCGTAGGGGGCGGGGCCCGGGGTGTGCAGCGGGACGGCGGGTGCGGGCGCGTCCGCGCGGAGCGCCTGCGGGCCGGCGTGGCCGTCCGGCGGTACGTCCTCGGTGTCCGGTCCGGCGGCACCGCCCGCACCGGAGGAGCCGGAGGAGCCGGGCGGGCCGTCGGGGCCGGTGCCGGGTGTGCCGGTGGGGTCGCCGGGCCCGGCCGCGCCCAGTCGCCGGGCCAGCCAGAGCGCGTCGGCCACGTCCTCGGCGGTCGGCTGGAGCCCGCCCTGGCGCAGCTTGCCGATCAGCTCGTCCAGGCGCATCCCCGGCATCCGCCTCTCACCTCGTACGGTCGAGCGGTTGCATCAGCATCTCGGCGATCCGCTCCCGGGTGAGGCCCTGCGCGTGCGGATCGTGCTGGGTGAGGAACAGGGCGTTGAGGAGCTGGTCCGCGGCGAGCACCTCTCCCGGCTCCCGCTCCAGGAAGCGGCGGATGAAGTCGCTGCCGGCGGCGACGCCGTCCGTGCCGAGGTGTGCCTCGACCATGGCGGTGAGCTGCTCCTCGCCGGGCGGGTCCAGCTCCAGCTGGACGCAGCGGCGCAGCAGCGGGGCGGGGAAGTCGCGTTCGCCGTTGGAGGTCAGCACGATCACCGGGAAAGCGGTGCACGCGATGCGCCCGCCGCGCACGGCGACCCGGTCGCCGTCGTGCGTGAGCACCTCGACGACGGGCTCCCGGTCGGCCAGCCGTTCCAGCTCGGGGACCGAGAACTCGCCCTCCTCCAGGGTGTTCAGCAGGTCGTTGGGCAGATCGAGGTCGCTCTTGTCCAGCTCGTCGATGAGCAGGACGCGGGGCTGCTCGGCGGGCAGGAGGGCGGTGCCGAGGGGCCCGAGGCGGATGTAGGAGCCGATCCCGGAGGCGGCGGGACCGCGGTCGTCCCCGCGGGCGCGCTCCAGCTGGACGTCCTGGAGCCGGGCTATGGCGTCGTACCGGTACAGGCCGTCCTGGACGGTGGTACGGCTGACGATGGGCCAGCGCAGCACCTTGCCCAGGCCGAGTTCATGGGCGATCGCGTACGCCAGGGTCGACTTGCCGGTCCCCGGGTTGCCGGTCACCAGCAGGGGCCGGCGCAGATAGAGGGCCGCGTTGACCGCGTCGACCTCGGCCGGCCGGGGCGCGTAGTTCTCGACCAGACGGCGGCGCACACCGAGCCGGCGGGCGGTGCTGGGGTCCTCCGGGCCGCTGTCGGCGCCGTCCCGGGAGGCGGCGAAGTCGCGCCAGGGCGGCGGCGCCGGCAACCGTCGCATGCCGTCGTGCGGCTGACCCACTCCGCGGTAGATCCGCCAGTCGTTCACCTTGGGCTCCTCCCGGCTCTGGTGATCATGCAGCGGGCCCGGCCGTCCGACGTACGAGGCTACCGCCCGCCGGCCGTGCCCGCCGAGGTTCGCGGCGTCCGGCACCCCCTGCCTCTCCCCGTAACACCCGTACGGCTCAACGGAGTTGACGGAGTGTCCGCCGGGAGCGGCCGACCGCCACGCGGGTCAGCCGCCGGGCGCGGCCAGCGGCGGCGGCCGCATGCTCTCCGTCCCGTACGGCGGCCGGTCCGGCGGCGGGTCGAACAGTACGGCGATCTTGCCGCGCAGGCCGTGCGCCCGGGCGGTGTCCGGGTCGGCCAGGCGGATGCGCAGATCGCGGACCGGGCCGTGCAGCCCGTCCGCGTGCCCGGCCAGCCCCAGCAGGGCGGCGGCCTGCCGATGGAAGTCCCCGCACTCGTCATGATCATGCAGATCGCGGCGCCACAGCACCACCGAGTGCCCGGAGCGCAGCGCGTCCCGCATCGCCGCATAGCCCTCGCCGCTGCCGACGGGGCCGCAGTACACGGGCACGGACGCGTCGCTCATCGCCGACAGGGCGCCGTAGTACGGGTACTTGCCCCCGGCCCCGGCCCCCGGCGGGTGCCCCTCGGCGGCGGGCCGCCCGTGCAGCGTCCCGTGCGCCAGCGGGCCGCGCAGGACGCCCTTCCAGCGCCGGCGCCACTCCGGGGAGGGCGGCAGGCCGTTGCGCCGGACGTCCCGTATGACGACGGTCCGCCGCATCCCGAGCGGCAGGGCCCGCTCGTCCAGGAGGTCGTCGTCCTCGTCGTCCTCGTCGTCCTCGCCGGCTGTGGCGGCGCAGGGGTCGGGCAGCAACTGCCAGTCGTCCACCGGAAGATCGAACAGCTTGCGGGGCAGGAAGACCTCGATCGCGGCGAGATGCTCTCCGTGGTCCCCCTGGTTCAGCGCCCTGGCCAGGGGCTCCCGCAGTACCCGCGCCAACTCCTCGGCCCGTACGCCCCGGTCGTCCCCGTCGACCGGCGTGACGTCCTGCCCGCCGTAGATCAGCTGCACACTCCAGGGATGCCGGCCGTAGGCGGCCGGACCGACCTTGACGAGGACGTCGGTACGCGTGTCCGAGGAAGAGGTGAGCAGGGAGGGGGCGGCGGCCTCCGGCTGTGTCGCAAGGCTGCCCTCGGGCGTGTGCGCGGACCCGGCGGGGAGTGGGGCCGTGCCGGGCTCGGCGGGTGACGGCGTACCGAGGCACTCGACGGTGGACGGCGCGTCGACGGTGGACGGCGTGGACAGCGCGTCGACCGTGGACGGCGCATCCACGGTGGACGGCGTGGACAGCACGTCGGCGGTGAACGGCGCGTCGACGGCACCGACCGGCGTCGGGACGTCGACCGCTCCGCTCTGGGCCGGGACGGCCTGCGCGGGAGTCACGACCGCCCTGTTCGACACGGGCACTCCGCCGGACGGGCCACCGGACATGCCATCGGACGAGCCACCGGGCACGGCGGTGGTCGAACCGTCGGCCCGCCCCGTCCCCTCGGTGCCCTCCAGCAGCGCGCGGATGGCCTCGCCGACCGCCCAGTGCCGGTGGCCGGCGGCCTGCCCGGCTATCCACTCCGTGAACGCCCGCAGCCGCCCCGCGTCCACCTCCCCGGCGTGCTCGCGCGCGGTCCTGCGGGCCACCCGGGCCGCGTACAGCAGTACGGCGTCCAGATCGACCGGTGTGCCACCGCCGCCGCCCGGATCCAGCATGCGCAGCCCGTGCAGCAGCGCGGCGCCCTCACGCCAGGTGCGCGCGTTCCGCAGCACCAGTGACGGCAGCCGTTCGCCGCGCACCTGCTCCTTCACGTCCTCCACGAGGTGGACGACCTCGCCCGCTCCGGCCGGCGGCGGCAGGTGCGCGAGATGGCCGTAGAGCCGTGTGCGCAGGTCGGTGGTGATCCCGGAGACGGAGGGCGCGTGACCGGGCAGGGCGGCCTGGACGGCGGTCCAGTGCGGGTACGGCGAGGAGGCGCCGAGGAGGCTCGCGTGGTGCAGGTCGTGCGCGCGCAGCACCTCGCGCACCGCGCGCCCGGCCTCCCGCGAGTCCAGCAGTTCGTACAGCGCGGTGACCGGGACGGCGACACCCTCCTCCCGCCGGCGCCCTTTGATCACGCCGATGACCGAGCCGTGCCGCAGGTCGAGCACCGGCCCGCCGGAGAGTCCGCCGATGGGCAGGATGCCGGTGAGCAGCAGGGCGCGGGCGTCGGAGCCGGCGAGTTCGCCGCTGCCGTGCCGGATGCCCAGTTCGCCGGTCTGCACCGACCAGCCGTACAGCCCGAGCGGGGTGCGCGGGCCGGCTTCCCGGTCGCCGAGCCAGAGGCAGCGCACCTCGTCGGCGCCGGTCACCCGGACGAGCGCGAGGTCGGGGAACGGCCAGGGGTCGCGCGCCGGTCGCCCGGCCTCGGGCCGGGGCGCGACGACGACGGCCGTCCCGGTGCCGCCGCGCGGTTCCCAGGCGCCGACGGCGGTGCGCTCCTGCCAGGTCACGCTCAGGGCGCTCTCCCCTCGGCACACCGCGGCTCCCCCCTTTCCCACGACGTGGGCGCAGGTCAACAGCCAACCCGGGGCTATGAAGAACCCCGACCCCCAGTACGAGTCACGGTCCGTTGCATACCCGTCACCCGGTGCGCCGATGCGCGCGAGGGAGGGGCGCACCATCTCGTCGAAGGCGCTCATGCGGCGCCGGGGGCCGGGGGCTGTGACGGTACGACCCCGCCGCCCGGCGCCGCCGGGTCCGCGCCGTCCGCCGGCGTGGCCGGTTCGGTCCAGGTCAGGGACACGGTGAGGGAGGAGGTGCCGCCGCCCTCGGCGATGGCGCTCACGATCTTGCCGGACTGCGCCGTCAGTTCGATACCGAAGCTGACGGAGACCTCGACGGGGGACGGTGTGTCCAGACCGGCGCGCAGGGAGCGCACGACACCACCGACCGTGCCGGCCAGTCCCCCCGCCATGTCGATGACCCGGTCGCCGAGTCCGGTGTCCCAGTAGCCGCCCTCGTCCAGCGCCTCCTCGGCGGCGGCGCTGATCCTGGCCCAGACGACGGTTCCGTCGTCCAGGCGTACGCGTTCGATTCCTCCAGCCATGACGCCCCCGTTCGCCGATGGGAGGAGAAGGCTAACTCCCGGGGAGGGAGAGGGGGAGGGGAAGAGGGGTGCCGGCGCGGGATACGGCCGATGATCGCCCCTACTCGTCCTCCTCGTCGTCGAGCCGCGCGAGCCAGGTGGCCAGCCGCTCCACGGGCACCTCGAAGTCCGGGTTCAGGTCCACGAACGTGCGCAACTGTTCCGCGAGCCACTCGAAGGTGACCTCTTCCTCGCCACGCCGCTTCTCCAACTCCTCGATACCGCGGTCGGTGAAGTACATCGGTGCCCATCTCCAGCAGATACGTCAGCCTGACAACAACTCCCACCAGCCTATGCCGCCGCCGGGCCGTGGCCGGGCCGAGCGCCGGCGTCCCCCGAAAGAGCGCCTTGACTTCCCGCAGCCACGATATATCGTGAATCTCAGAGACGCGATATGGCGTGTCGCGACACGTGCCCCGCCCGGCCGAGGAGGCCCCATGTCCGAGTGGTCCGTCACCGAACCCCAGAAGCTGACCTTCGACACCCCCGTGCGCGACCTCCAGGTCCGCATCGTCAACGGCACGGTGAACGTGGTGGGCACGGACGAGGGCGCCGCCCGTCTGGAGGTCTCGGAACTGGAAGGCCCACCCCTGGTCGTCACCCAGAACGGCACCACCCTCACCGTGGCCTATGAGGACCTGCCCTGGAAGGGCTTCCTGAAGTGGCTCGACCGGAAGGGCTGGCGCCGCAGCGCCGTCGTCTCCCTCGCGGTCCCCGCCGACACCCGCGTGGAGGTCGGCGTGGTCGGCGCCGCCGCGGTCGTCTCCGGCATCCGCGGCCCCGCGGTGATCAAGGGAGTGACCGGCGACACCACCCTGGTCGGCGTCTCGGGCCCGGTCCGCGCGGAAACCGTCTCGGGGAGCCTGGAGGCCCAGGCGGTCACCGGCGACCTGCGGTACCACTCGGTCTCGGGCGACCTCACCGTGGTCGAGGGTTCCGGCTCCTCCGTGCGCGCCGACACCGTCAGCGGCTCCATGATCGTCGACCTGGACCCGGACGGCCCCACGGACATCGGCCTCACCAGCGTCTCGGGCGAGATCGCCATCCGCCTGCCGCACCCGGCCGACGCCGAGGTGGAGGCGAACACCGCGAGCGGCAGGATCTCCAACGCCTTCGACGGCCTGCGGGTGTACGGCCAGTGGGGCGCCCACAAGATCACCGGCCGCCTCGGCGCCGGCACCGGCAAGCTGCGCGCCACCACGGTCTCCGGCTCGATCGCCCTGCTGCGCCGCCCACCCCACGACGACGAGAGCACCCCCTGGGACACCGAGCCCCACCCGGCCGGCCACTCCCCCGCCACCCCGGGAGACAATTCCGTCTCCGGCCAGGACGCCACCGGGGACACCACCGGCGACCCGGCCGACGGCACGACCGACAAGAAGGTGCTCTGACATGCCTCCCGTCTTCGCCCACGGCCGCCTCCGCCTGTACCTGCTCAAGCTGCTCGACGAGGCCCCGCGTCACGGCTACGAGGTGATCAGGCTTCTCGAGGAACGCTTCCAGGGGCTCTACGCCCCCTCGGCGGGCACGGTCTACCCCCGCCTGGCCAAGCTGGAGGCGGAGGGCCTGGTCCGGCACACCACCGAGGGCGGCCGCAAGGTGTACGCCATCACGGACGCGGGCCGCGCCGAACTGGCCGACCGCAGCGGCGAGCTGGCCGACCTGGAGCTGGAGATCCGCGAGTCGGTCGCGGAACTGGCCGCCGAGATAAGGGCCGACGTACGCGGTGCGGCCGGCGACCTGCGCCGCGAGGTGCGCGCCGCCGCCTCCGAGGCCCGCCGCGGCACGAAGGCGTCCGGGGCCGAGTACTCCTTCGGGGAGTACGGCGAGATGGGCGACAAGGAGGCCTGGAAGACCGCCAAGGAGGAGATGCGCCGGGTCAAGCAGGAGTGGAAGGAGCAGGCCCGGCGCGCCAAGGACGAGAGCCGCCGGGCCCGCGAGGAGGCCCAGCGGGCCCGCCACCAGGCCCAGGAGGCGCAGGCGCGGGCACGGGCCCAGGCGCAGGAGGAGTTGCAGCGCATCGCCCGCCGCGTCCAGGACCGCGTCCAGGACCACTTCACACGCGGCGACTGGCCGACCGGCGTCCGCGAGGGCCTGACGGAACTGGCCAAGGAGTTCGGCGAGTTCGGAAAGGACTTCGGGAAGGACTTCGGCAGGGACCGGGGCTTCGGCCGCCCCGCCGAGGAACCGCACTACGCCTCTCCCCCGGAGGACTTCCCCGCCGAGTACGAACCCTCCTGGGCCCACGACGACACCACCGGCGACCCGTCCCGCGACCTGGACCGCCTCCTGGACCGCTTCCGAGACGACATCCGCGACGCGGCCCGCGACCACGGCGTCACCCCCACGCAACTCCGCGAGGCCCGCCACCACCTCTCCACAGCAGCGGCCCACATCGCGGCGCTACTCCACACCCCCAAAACCTGACGTCCAAGCCACCCGAGCAGGACGGCCCCCAACCACCGCTCGCCCGAGCAGGACGGGCCCCAACCACCGCTCGCCCGAGCAGGACGGGCCCCAACCCTCCACCCGCCCGAGCCGGGCCGATGCCCCCACCCACCGGACCCAAGCGGAGCGACCGGGCATCCCGAACCCCGAGGCCCCCTCCGGACGCCCACCCTCCAGTCGACCGAGTCGGGTGGGTGGGTGGGCAGGCATTCGGGGTCCGGGGCGGAGCCCCGGGGGCCCGCCTTCCAGCCGACCGAGTCGGGTGGGCGGGTGGGCAAACAGAGGTCAAGGCGAAGCCAGCCCTCACCCCCCAGCCGACCGAGCCGGCGGGCAGACCCTCGACACCCCCTCGAACGTCACCCCGTGATCCGCCAACACCTCCCCCGCCACCCCCGGCAACACGGTGAGCGCCAACAGCAGATGCTCATCCCCGATCCACCGCTCACGCCGAGCCAGCGCAACCCGCAACGCCCGCTCCAACACCCCCTTAGCCCCCCGACCGAAGCTGGGCCGCCGCCTGGCCGGCGACCACCCCGACCAGCCCCCACCCCGCCCCCGGTCGCCGGACATCGCTCCGACGCCGTGCACTTCCTCCACCCGCGCCACGATCTCCGACACATCGATCCCGAACCCGGCCAGCGCGTCCGCGTCGGCCCGGGTCAGCCCCGCCCGCCGCCGGGCCTCCTCCACGGCCCGCCGTACCGGCTCCCGCTCCCGCGGCTCCGCGAGCCCGAGGGCGGCCAGCGCGAAGGAGGCCCGGCTGCCCTCCCGGTCGAGAAGCGCGAGCAGCAGATGCTCGGCATCCACGGACCGCGCCCCGCCCTCCCCCGCGTACACCAACGCTCCCTCGACCACCGCACGGGCGTCCTTGGTGAACCGCTCGAACATCAACGCCTCCCGTACTTCTTGTGCACGGCCTGCCTGCTGACACCCAGCTCCGCGGCGATCTCCTGCCACGACCAGCCCTGATTGCGCGCACTGCGCACCTGTACCGCCTCCAGCTGCTCCAGCAGCCGGCGCAGCGCGGCCACGGCCCGCAGTCCGACCCGCGGATCACGGTCACCGGCGCGCTCGGCGAGATCGGTTGCCTCACTCATGATGTCAATCTAGGTTGACACTCCCCAGACGTCAACCCCAGTTGACAGCCAGGCCACGCAAAAGGCGGGCCCGACACCCCGGACCCGCCCAGCGACCTCTCAGCCTCGCGACCCAACCTCAGGAGTTGGTAAGCACGATCTTCCCGAACTGCTCCCCGGAAGCAAGCCGTTCGAAGCCCTCCCGGGCCCTGTCCAGCGGCAGCTCCTCGTCGATGACGGGCCGTACCCCGGTCGCGGCACAGAAGGCGAGCAGGTCCTCCAGCTCGTCCTTGGTGCCCATGGTGGAGCCGACCACCTTCAGTTCGAGGAAGAAGATCCGGGTCAGCTCGGCGTGCGAGGGCCGGTCCCCACTGGTGGCACCGGAGATGACCAGCGTCCCGCCGGGCCGCAGGGACTTCACCGAGTGGGACCAGGTGGCGGCGCCCACGGTCTCGATGACGGCGTCCACCCGTTGCGGCAGCCGCGCTCCGGGCTCCACGGCCTCCACCGCGCCCAGCTCCAGGGCCCGCTTCCGCTTGGCCTCGTCCCGGCTGGTGGCGAAGACACGCAGCCCGGCGGCCTTGCCGAGGATGATCGCGGCCGTGGCGACACCGCCGCCCGCGCCCTGGACGAGGACCGAGTCACCGGGTCGTACCCCGGCGTTCGTGAACAGCATCCGGTACGCCGTCAGCCAGGCGGTCGGCAGACAGGCGGCCTCGGCGAAGGACAGCTCCTTGGGCTTGGGCAGGATGTTCCAGGTCGGCACGGCGACCTGTTCGGCGAAGGTGCCCTGGTACCGCTCGGTGAGGATGGAGCGCGGCTCGTCGGGGCCCACGCCGTGGCCGGTCTGGCCGATGACGGAGTGCAGGACGACCTCGTTGCCGTCCGCGTCGACACCGGCGGCGTCGCAGCCGAGGATCATCGGCAGCCGGTCCTCCGGGAGGCCGACGCCCCGCAGGGACCAGAGGTCGTGGTGATTGAGGGAAGCGGCCCGCACGGTGATGGTGCTCCAGCCGGGACGGGCCTCGGGAGCCGGACGCTCCCCCAACTCAAGGCCGGTGAGCGGCTGGTCGCGGTCGATTCGGGCGGCGTAGACAGCGAACATGCTGCCGACGATAGGTGGACTGATCAGCCGACGGAACCACACGGCCCTGTGACACTTGCCCTCTTGCAGAAGGACACCCTTGCGGCGCAGCCCGACACAAGCGCCCGCAGGGGCACCTTTCACACCCTTTCACACCACCAGGTTCGGGCCGGTGGGAAAGGAAAACGGCCCCGCCCGAACGGACGGGACCCTTTCCACACGACGTCGGCGACGCGCGACGCCCTCTTCCACCCGACGTCAGCGACGCGCGACGCCCTCGGCGCGAGCGGCAGCCGCGACCGCCGCGGTGACAGCGGGAGCGACCCGCTCGTCGAACGGAGACGGAATCACGTAGTCGGCGGCGAGATCGTCACCGACCACCGCGGCCAGCGCCTCGGCGGCGGCGATCTTCATCCCCTCCGTGATCCGCGTGGCCCGCACCTGGAGCGCGCCCGCGAAGATCCCGGGGAAGGCGAGCACGTTGTTGATCTGGTTCGGGAAGTCCGAGCGCCCGGTGGCGACGACGGCGGCGTACTTGTGCGCGACCTCCGGGTGCACCTCGGGGTTCGGGTTGGCCATCGCGAAGACGAAGGCGCCCTTGGCCATGGAGGCGACGGCGTCCTCCGCGACCGTACCGCCGGAGACGCCGATGAAGACGTCGGCGCCCGCGAGGGCGTCCTCCAGCGAGCCGGTGAGGCCGGCCTTGTTCGTGAAGCCGGCCAGCTCGCGCTTGACCGGGGTCAGGTCCTGCCGGTCGGCCGACACGACGCCCTTGCGGTCCGCCACCGCCACGTCCCCGATGCCGGCCTCGACCAGCATCTTGGCGATGGCGACACCGGCCGCGCCGGCGCCGGAGATGACGGCCCGCAGCTGGCCGATCTCACGCCCGCTGAGCCGCGCCGCGTTCCGCAGCGCCGCGAGCGTCACGACGGCCGTACCGTGCTGGTCGTCGTGGAAGACCGGGATGTCCAGGCGCTCCTGGAGCCGGCGCTCGATCTCGAAGCACCGGGGCGCCGAGATGTCCTCCAGGTTCACTCCGCCGAAGGAGGGAGCGAGCCGGACGACGGTCTCGACGATCTCGTCCACGTCGGTGCAGTCGAGCGCGATCGGCACCGCGTCGACGCCGCCGAACTGCTTGAACAGGATCGCCTTGCCCTCCATCACGGGGAGGGAGGCCTGGGGACCGATGTCCCCGAGTCCGAGCACGGCCGTACCGTCGGTGACGACGGCGACCACGTTGGACTTCCATGTGTAGTCGTTGACCAGCTCCGGCTGCTGAGCGATCGCGGTGCACACGCGAGCGACGCCGGGCGTGTACGCGAGGGAAAGGTCGTCCTTGTCGCGGACCGGCACGGTGGCCTGCACGGCCATTTTGCCGCCGCGGTGCAGCGCGAACGCCGGATCGAAGGAATCGAGGGGCTCCGCCCCGCCGTCCTGGTCCGTTGTGCCGTCGCTGCGAGGATTGACGATCTCCGCTGCCACTTTGTTTTACCCCTTAGGTATGCATGGTTTGAGGGTCGACCACTCCTGGTGAGGGGTGGGCGGGCACCGCGTACGGCTCGATTGCGGATACGTACGAGCTCATACGCGACGGGCGCGCCGCACACGCGCCCTGAGCCCCGGATGAGGGGTGTAAAGAACCTTCTTACCGGACGGACGGCGCCCGCGACGAGTCCATTAGGTGCAAGGTCACATCGCGAAACCGGAAGACGACACGCGGATGACGCGCGACCGACGGACCGCAAGGGCGCGAAAACGCCCAAGGCCGACCGATGGGGCGGGCGGAGGAGTGACCGCATCCTGAGACGCACCGAAGATTTTCCGGCCGGAGCGCTGGATTCCCGCAGATGGTTCGGTGGTGATGGACCAAGGATGTACCGACCTGATGCGGTTCGGGGGTCACCCGTTATCCGATTTTGACATAGCGACGCCCCTGAATGGCGTAGTCCGAATGGCAAGATGCCGTAAACCCACGAGGTCGCGACACCCGAAGGTGTGTGTTTCCGTCGACCCATCGGCAACTCTTCCCATCCGCCGGAGGAACCACGATGACCGCAAGCTCCACCCGTCGTACGACCGCAGCGCGCTCCCGTCTGGCCGCGGCCGGTGCGATCGCGGTCGCAGGGGCCCTGTTGATCACCGGTTGCGGTGACCAGACCAAGGACAAGAACGAGAACTCCGGCAGCGCGTCCACCAGCAGCGCCCCGCTCGCCGACAAGCTTCCGAAGGAGATCCGGAGCAAGGGCAAGATCAGGGTCGGTTCGGACATCGCGTACGCCCCGGTCGAGTACAAGGACTCCGCCGGCAAGGTCGTCGGCCTGGACCCCGACCTGGCGGCGGCCCTCGGCAAGCAGCTCGGGGTGACGTTCGACTTCCAGAACGGCACCTTCGACGCCCTGCTGACCGGTCTGCGCTCGGACCGCTACGACATCGCCATGTCGGCCATGACGGACAACAAGAACCGTCAGGAGGGCGTCGACCCGGACACCGGCAAGAAGGTCGGTGAGGGCGTCGACTTCGTCGACTACCTGACCGCCGGTGTCTCGATCTACACCCGCAAGGGCGACACCAAGGGCATCACGTCCTGGGACGACCTGTGCGGCAAGAAGCTCGCCGTCCAGCGCGGCACCACCTCGGAGGACCTGGCCAAGCAGCAGGCCAAGAAGTGTCCGAGCGGCAAGAAGCTCGCCATCGAGGCCTTCGACGACAACCAGCAGGCCCAGACCCGGCTGCGCTCGGGCGGCGCGGACGCCGTGTCCGCCGACTTCCCGGTGGCGGCGTACGCGGTGAAGACCTCCGGCGGCGGCAAGGACTTCGAGATCGTCGGCGACCAGGTCGAGGCGGCCCCGTACGGCATCGCGGTCTCCAAGCAGGAGACCCAGCTGCGCGACGCCCTCCAGGCCGCGATGAACGCGATCATCAAGAACGGCGAGTACCAGAAGATCCTCGAGAAGTGGGGCGCCCAGGACGGCGCCGTCAAGGAGTCCGTGATCAACGGCGGCAAGTGACCCGCGAAAGCCGAGCGGCCGCTGAGAGGCAATTCCCGTGACTGACATCGACAAGACGGCGGGGCCGGTGGACACGCCCCCGGCCGGCGCGGAGGCCGTCAAGGCCATTCCGGTCCGGCACTACGGACGCTATGTCTCCGCCGTCATCGCGATCGCGCTCCTCGTCGCGATCATCTACGCGTTCGGCCAGGGCAGGATCAACTGGCACGCGGTACCGGACTACTTCTTCGACGACCGGATTCTGACCGGTGTCGGCAAGACCCTCCTGCTGACGGTGCTGTCGATGCTGATCGGCATCGTCGGCGGCATCGTCCTCGCGGTGATGCGGCTGTCGAAGAACCCGGTGACCTCGTCCATCGCCTGGTTCTACATCTGGTTCTTCCGCGGCACCCCGGTCCTGGTCCAGCTGTTCCTCTGGTTCAACCTGGGCCTGGTCTTCGAGTACATCAACCTGATGCCGTTCTACAAGGACTACTGGTCGAACTTCATGACGCCGCTGCTGACGGCGTTGCTCGGCCTGGGTCTGAACGAGGCGGCGTACATGGCCGAGATCTGCCGGGCCGGCCTGCTGGCGGTGGACGAGGGCCAGACCGAGGCGGCCCACGCGCTCGGCATGAGCCACGGCAAGACGCTGCGCCGGGTGGTCATCCCGCAGGCGATGCGCGTGATCGTGCCGCCGACGGGCAACGAAGTGATCAACATGCTGAAGACGACCTCGCTCGTGGCGGCCGTCCAGTATCCCGAGCTCTTCCGTTACGCCCAGGACATCGGCCAGAACTCCGGCGCCCCGGTGGAAATGTACTTCCTCGCCGCGGCCTGGTACCTGATCATGACCTCGGTGCTGAGCGTCGGTCAGTACTACATCGAGCGGTACTACGCCCGCGGCTCCAGCCGTCAGCTGCCGCCGACGCCGTGGCAGAAAGTGAAGACGAACATGCTGTCCCTGGGCCGGCCCAAGGGAGGCACGGCATGACCGACAAGCTGAGCAAGACGCAGGACACCCGACCGCAGGGCACCGTCCCGATGGTCAAGGCGCAGGGCGTCCACAAGTCCTTCGGCCATGTCGAGGTGCTGAAGGGCATCGACCTGGAGGTGAAGCCGGGAGAGGTGTTCTGCCTCATCGGCCCCTCCGGCTCCGGCAAGTCGACCTTCCTGCGGTGCATCAACCACCTGGAGAAGATCAACTCCGGGCGGCTGTACGTCGACGGCGAGCTGGTCGGCTACCGCCAGCAGGGCGACAAGCTGTACGAGCTGCGCGACCGCGAGGTCGCGATGAAGCGCCGCGACATCGGCATGGTCTTCCAGCGCTTCAACCTGTTCCCGCACATGACGGCCGTGGAGAACGTCATGGAGGCGCCGGTGCAGGTCAAGGGCGCGAACCGGGCGCAGGCCAAGGAACGCGCCATGCAACTGCTGGAGCGCGTGGGCCTGGCCGACCGGGCCGGGCACTACCCCTCGCAGCTCTCCGGCGGCCAGCAGCAGCGCGTGGCGATCGCCCGGGCGCTGGCGATGGACCCGAAGCTGATGCTGTTCGACGAGCCGACCTCGGCCCTGGACCCGGAGCTGGTCGGTGACGTCCTGGACGTCATGCGCGACCTCGCCGAGTCCGGCATGACCATGGTCGTCGTGACCCACGAGATGGGCTTCGCCCGCGAGGTCGGCGACAGCCTGGTGTTCATGGACGACGGTGTGGTGGTGGAATCCGGCCACCCGCGGGACGTGCTGACGAACCCGCAGCACGAGCGGACGCAGTCGTTCCTGTCTAAGGTCCTGTAGGCGGCGACAAGGGGCCCTGGGGGGGGGGGGGGGGGGGGGGGGGGGGGGGGTGTGGGGGGGGGGGGGGGGGGGGGGGGGCGGAACCTCGTCCGGGCTTACTCC
>NZ_JBVHWM010000020.1:0-116566 GCF_055564375.1 Streptomyces sp. NPDC029138 | reverse complement strand
CTGCTGTGTACACCGGAAACCCGAACCCCCCCCCCCCCACCCCCCCCCTCCCTCCCCCCCCCCCCCCCCCCCCCCCCCCACCACCCCCCCCCCCCCCCTGTACGGGTTCAGAGGGTCAGGTCAGGGGAGTGCGTGGACGTGGGCCCCCACCGGGTTCGACCACGCGTTGCCCGATGTCGCGTCCCAGTTCGTGGACCAGGTCATCGCGCCCCGGAGGGTGGGGTAGGTCTTGGACGGCTTGAAGGTGCCGCAGTTGGTGGCCGTCGTCAGGCAGTCCAGGGCGTTGTTGACCACCGTGGGGGAGACGTAGCCGCTGCCCGCCGCGCGGGTGGAGGCCGGGAGGCCGAGGCCTACCTGGGACGGGGAGAGGCCGCCCTCCAGCTGGATGCAGGCGAGGGCCGTCAGGAAGTCGACCGTGCCCTGGCTGTAGACCTTGCCGTCGCAGCCCAGCATGGAACCGCTGTTGTAGTACTGCATGTTGACGACCGTGAGGATGTCCTTGATGTTCAGGGCCGTCTGGAAGTAGGTGTTCGACGTGGACTGCATGTCGATCGTCTGCGGGGCCATGGTGATGATCAGGGACGAGCCGGCCTTCGACGACAGGGCGCGCAGGGCCTGGGTCATGTAGGTCGCGTTCAGGCCGTTCTCCAGGTCGATGTCGACGCCGTCGAAGCCGTACGTCTGCATCAGCGAGTAGACGGAGTTCGCGAAGTTGGTGGCCGAGGCGGCGTCGTTGACCGACACCGAGCCCTTCTCGCCGCCGACCGAGATGATGACCTTCTTGCCGGCCGCCTGCTTGGCCTTGATGTCCGCCTTGAACTGGTCGACGGTGTAGCCGCCGAGGCCGGCGGAGTCCAGGGTGAAGGACACGGCTCCCGGGGTCGACGTCGCGTCGGCGAAGGCCACCGCGATGATGTCGTAGGAGGACGGGACGTCCGAGAGCTTCTGGACCGTGGCGCCGTTGTTGAAGTTCTGCCAGTAGCCGGTCACCGCGTGCTTGGGGAGGGAGCCGCCGCCTCCGCCGCCCGTGCCGGAGGTCGTCGTGCCGGTCACCGTCGCCGACTTGGCCGACTCGCCCGCCGCGTTGGTCGCCGTGAC
This sequence comes from Streptomyces sp. NPDC029138, assembly GCF_055564375.1. NCBI lineage: Bacteria > Bacillati > Actinomycetota > Actinomycetes > Kitasatosporales > Streptomycetaceae > Streptomyces > Streptomyces sp. NPDC029138. The sequence goes on along the minus strand of NZ_JBVHWM010000020.1, from coordinate 115,468 downwards.
CTGGAAGGAGTACGACGTCGACGCCGCGAGGCCGGTCACCGTCGCCGACGTGCCGGTCACGGCCGTGACCTTGGTGCCGTTCCGGTAGACGTTGTAGCCCGTCGCGCCCGACACCGCCGACCAGGACAGGGAGACCGAGGAGGACGTCGTACCGGTCACGGAGAGGCCGGCCGGGGCCGCCGGGACCGTCGGGGCGGGGTCGGTGCCTCCGCCGCCGTCGGGGCCGTAGACCGAGACGTCGTCGGCGTAGTAGGCCGCCTGGCCGTACCAGCCGTGGGTGTAGACCGTGACCGAGGTCGTGGACGCGCCCGTCGTGAACGTCGTCGTGAGCTGCTTCCAGGACGTGGAGTCGGGGGTCCACGTCGAGACGTCCGTCGTGCCGGTGCCCGTCACGCCCAGGTAGGAGTAGCCGCCCTGGACCCACGCGCTCAGCGTGTACGTCGAGTTGGGCTTGACCGCGACCGCCTGGGTGCACCGGGCGTTGTCCTGGCCGACCGGGGTGGCCTTCAGGGCCGCGGTGCCCCCGTGCACCGGTGACGTGACCGTCGTGCCGCTGCCGGCCGTACACGTCCAGTTGGTCAGGCCCGACTCGAAGCCCGCGTTCTTCACGTTGTTGACGTCCGCGGCGGACGCGGGGGCGGCCGCGGCGAGGCCCGCGACCGAGAGGGCCAGGGCGGTGGCGGCGGACCACATCGCGAGCCGCCGTCCGCGGGGTCTGGGTATGCCTGGTGCGCGGTCCACTGGAGCCTCCGTGGGGGAGTGGGCGGGGAGGGGAGGAGGGGGGCGGTGGCCACCGCTTGCGCCTAAGTTGGTCCAGACCAATCCGGGTGTCAAGAGGTCCAGACCAAAACCGTCTCCGATCGGTGGCTCAACCTGTCCAGGTTTGGCGGGACTTGCTCCGGGAGAGTTCCACACCGGCTTCACAAACGCTGTTCTCCGGTCATACGCCCGTGGATACAGTGCTCAGGTAGTCACGCAATGAAGTCGTCCTGGCGCATTGGAGTTACACCGGTGGGCCGGCGGGTGTGAAGAGCGGGGAGCTGCGCGTGCCAACTGCCATTGCCGTGACCAGTGCCGACATGGCGCTGCCGGCGCAGGACGAACGGACCATGCCCGCCGTCGTGCTGACCGGCCTCGACCACAAGCCGCTGGACCAGGCCCTCACCGAACTCCATTCCCTCACCGAGCAGTACGGCTATGTGGTCGTCGTCTGCTCACAGGCCACCCCGGAGCCGGTCGTACGGCGGCTGTACACCCTGCGCTCGCTGCTGGAGAGCGACCGCATCGCCCTGTTCCGGCCGGAGTTACCGCCGCTCGGCATCGCCGTCCTGGCCCGGCAGCTGCGCCAGCTCGCCTCCTGCGACCTGAGCCCGGGCGTGCTCGCCTCCGCCGGACGGCTGCTCACCCACTACATCCACGCCGGCGCCGTCCTCGGCTCCGTCGCCAAGCTGGACCGGGTCCCGGTCGGGCTCAAGGCGCACGCCAGGTCCTGGGTGCCGGGCAGCCAGTTCGCCGTCCTCGCCCATCCCGAGCCCCAGCTCGTCAAGGTCGCCCCCGAAGCCACGCTCAAGGGGCCCGAGTTCAGCACCTGGCTGCTGGTCGCGAAGGGGCAGTTGCAGAGCGACTGGGCCGCCGGGCTGGGCACGCGGTGGGGGGTGCACGGGCTGCGCGAGACCCCGCTGCCCGCCGAGTCCCCGGTGTGGTGGGGGACCGGCCGCATGGTCGAGTTCTGCGGCTACCTCGCCGACCTGTCCGTCCTCTACCAACTGGTCACCTCCGTACGGCAGACCAGCTGTCACTGGTGCGGCCTCGACGTCATCGGCGACCGCTGCGTCTTCTGCTCCGCCACCCCGCCCGCCCAGGAACCACCCCGCGCCCTGGAACAGCGAACGTCCGCCTGACCTGCGCGAACCTGACCCGTCCCGCTCGGCCGATTCCCCCAATGAGGTTGCACGGTTCATGAACTCCCGTCAGCGCCGCGGCGTGATACTCCTGATCCTGTCGGTCCTGTGCGCGCTGGGCGCGTTCGCCGGCGTGCTCTCCGTCATCCACGACGCGAACTCCAAGGTCGGTCCCGAGGTCGCCGCCTACCGGGTCAGGTCCGAGGTGAAGCCGTACACCGCCCTGGACACGGGCCAGTTCGAGAAGATCGAGATGCCGAAGCGGTGGCTGTCCGGCAACGCCGTCACCGACCTCAGGCAGATCCGCGGCAAGATCGCCGTGACCACCCTGCACGCCGGCTCCCTGCTCCAGACCGACATGATCGTGGACCGGCCCGCCCTCCAGCCCGGCCAGCAGGAGGTCGCCATCATGATCGACGCGGCGACCGGCGTGGCCGGGAAGATCACCCCGGGGTCGCGGGTCAACGTCTATGCCACCTTCGAGGGAAAGAAGGAGGGCGACCCGGACCAGTCGAAGATCATCGTGACCAACGCCCGCGTCATCGACGTCGGCCGGATCACCGCCCTCGAACCCGACCGCGACAAGAACCAGCAGGCCACCGAAGCCGTCCCCATCACCTTCGCGCTGTCCACCATCGACGCCCAGCGCGTCACCTACGCCGAGTCCTTCGCCCAGCGCGTCCGGCTCGCGCTCGTGGCCCCCGGCAGCGAGACCAGCGTCCCCGACAAGGACCGCACCTACGAACTCTCGACGGACAAGTGAGAGGCGGCCATGCCCACCAGGATTCTCCCGGCCGGCGCGGACCCGGACGCCGTCCGCTCCCTCACCACCCTGCTCAGCCAGCTCCCCGACGCCGAGCCACAGCCCCCGGTGACCGACTCCACCCAGGTGGTCGACACCCTCGCCCGGCTCGCCGCCGAGTCCGTCGACGAACTGCCCGAGGTCGTGGTCGTCCACGAGCGGATCGGGCCCGTCCCGGCCCTCGAACTGATCCGCGAGGTCGCCCTGCGCTTCCCGGCCGTCGGCGTCATCCTCGTCACCACCGACGCGAGCCCCGGCCTGTTCGCCGCCGCCATGGACTCCGGCGCCCGCGGCCTGGTCGCGCTCCCGCTGTCGTACGAGGAACTCGCCAACCGCGTGCAGGCCGTCGCCCAGTGGTCGACGGGGGTACGACGGCACCTCGGGCACGGCGCCGAGATGCTCGCCGGGGCCGGCGGCACCGTCGTCACGGTCAGCGGCGCCAAGGGAGGCGTGGGCGCGACACTGACCGCCATCCAGCTGGCCCTCGCCGCCCAGGCCTCCGGCCGCGCCACCGCCCTCGTCGACCTCGACCTCCAGACCGGCGACATCGCCTCCTACCTGGACATCCAGTTCCGTCGGTCGGTGGCCGACCTGGCCGCCATCACCGACATCTCGCCCCGCGTCCTCGCCGACGCCGTCTTCCGCCACGACACCGGCCTCGCCCTGCTCCTCGCGCCCGGCGAGGGCGAACGCGGCGAGGAGGTCACCGACCGCGCCACCCGCCAGCTCGTCAGCGCCCTGCGCTCCCGCTACGAGGTCGTCGTCATCGACTGCGGCGCCCAGCTCAGCGGCGCCGGCGCGGCGGCCGTCGAGATGGCCGACACCGCGCTGCTGGTCACCACCCCGGACGTCATCGCCGTACGCGCCGCGAAACGGACCGTACGGATGTGGGACCGGCTCCAGATCCGCAAGGCCGAGGAGACGACCGTGGTCGTCAACCGGCACACACGCAGTACGGAGATCCAGCCCGCGCTCGTGCAGCGCATCACGGGGACGGCGCTGGCACGTACGGCCGTACCCGCCAACTTCAAGGAGCTGCAAGGGGTCGTGGACGCCGGGCGGGTCCATGAACTCGACGCCAGGAGCACGGTGAGGCAGGCGCTGTGGGGGCTCGCGGGGGAGCTGGGTCTGGTGAAGGCGGCGGAGGGAGCCTCCCATCGCGGGGGCGGGCGCGGTTCCGTGAGCCTGCGGCGGCGGAAGGAGTGAGCCCCTGATGAGAAGGCCGGACGGGGACCGGGGGCAGGTGAGCATCGAGTTCCTGGGCATGACCCCGCTGATCGTTATGACGCTGGTGCTCATGTGGCAGGCCGTGCTCGTGGGATACACCTTCACGCTCGCCGGGAATGCTGCGGACGAGGCGGCGCGGGCGGGTACGGCCGCGCCACGGGGAGGCGCGCGTGAGGCCGCGTGCGCGGAGGCGGGGCTCAAGCACCTGTCGGGAGCGTGGAAGGGGGACGCGTCGGTGCAGTGCAGTCCGTCCGGCTATGTCACGGCCGATGTCTCCCTCAAGGTCCCGGTCCTCTTCCCGGGCGTGATCTCCTTCCCCGTCACCGTGCACGGCCACGCCGGAGCCGTCGAGGAGGTGAAGCGCTGAGATGCCGTACCGCCCGAGACGCGACCGGGGCCAAGTGGCCATCGAATACCTCGGCTTCGTGCCCGTCCTGCTGATCGTCGGCCTGGCCGGCTTCCAGATCGGCGCCGTCGCCTACGCCGCCGAGCAGGCCGGTACGGCGGCCAGGGCGGGGGCGCGGGCGGCCTCGCTGGACCAGTCGTACACGCAGGCCTGCGCCGACGCGGTGAGCGGCGGACTCCAGGTGTCCTGCTCGTCCGCCCCAGGGGATGACTCGGTCACCGTCACCGCGACCGTCCACATCCCCACCATCGTCTGGGACCTCGGCAACGCCACCAAGTCCGCCACCATGCCGCTCGACCACTGACCGAGGAGAAGCGATCCCATGAGTCTGCGGGCACGCATCAGCACCCCGGAGGAGCACGGCAGCCGGGGCGAGGACGGGCATCTGGTCGCCTCCTACCGGGCCAAGCTGCTGGAGGAGATCGACCTCGCGGAGATGAGTTCGCTGGCCGCCGCCGAACGCCGGGCGCGGCTGGAGCGGGTGCTCGGGCACATCATCAGCCGCGAGGGCCCGGTGCTGTCGACGGTCGAGCGGTCGCAGCTGATCCGCCGGGTCGTGGACGAGGCGCTGGGCCTCGGCATCCTGGAGCCGCTGCTGGAGGACGCGTCGATCACGGAGATCATGGTCAACGGCCCCGACGCGATCTTCGTCGAGCGCGGCGGCCGGGTGGAACAACTCCCCCTCCGCTTCGTCTCCGCCGACCAGCTGATGCAGACCATCGAGCGGATCGTGTCGACGGTCAACCGCCGCGTGGACGAGTCGAACCCGATGGTGGACGCGCGTCTGCCGTCCGGCGAGCGGGTCAACGTCATCATCCCGCCGCTGTCCCTGACCGGCCCGATCCTCACCATCCGCCGCTTCCCGCGCTCCTTCACCCTCCAGGAGCTGATCGGCTTCGGCTCGCTGGACGAGCACATGGTGTATCTGCTGGCTGGCCTGGTGCAGGCGAAGTTCAACATCATCGTCTCCGGCGCGACCGGCACCGGGAAGACCACCCTGCTGAACGCCCTGTCCGGGCTGATCCCGTCGCACGAGCGCATCATCACCATCGAGGACTCCGCCGAACTCCAGCTCCAGCAGACCCATGTGGTCCGCCTGGAGTCGCGCCCGCCGAACGTGGAGGGCAAGGGCCAGGTCACCATCCGCGACCTGGTCCGCAACTCCCTCCGGATGCGACCCGACCGGATCGTGGTCGGTGAGGTCCGCGGCGGCGAGTCACTCGACATGCTCCAGGCGATGTCCACGGGTCACGACGGCTCGCTGGCGACCGTGCACGCGAACAGCGCCGAGGACGCGCTGACGCGGTTGCAGACCCTGGCCTCCATGTCCGACGTCGAGGTGCCCTTCGTCGCCCTGCACGACCAGATCAACAGCGCGGTCGACGTCATCGTCCAGCTCACCCGGTTCGCCGACGGCGCCCGCCGGATCACCGAGATCGCGCTGCTCGACAGCCACGGCGGGGAGCCGTACCGGCTGGCGACCGTGGCGCGCTTCGACGCACAGCCCATGACCCCGGACGGCCGCGTGTACGGCGCCTTCCGGTACTTCCCGCTGCCCCGCCGTACCGCCGACCGCCTCTACATGGCGAGCCAGCCCATCCCGCAGGCCTTCGGCGTCGCCCGCTCCGCCGACCAGCTCGCCACCCGAGAAGCCAGGTAGGACCCAGGACCATGGAACTCCACACCCTCGTCCAGCTCACCACCGGCGTGACGCTGCTGACCTGCGTCCTGGCGGTGGCCGGCGTCCACGCCTACGCCTCCGGCCGGGCCCGGCGCGCCGCCCTCGTGGACCGCCTCGCGCACACCGGCCCGCCGTCCGCGACCGGCCGCAGACGCCACTTCCGCGACCTGGACCGGCGGCTGCGCCGTACCCGCCTCGGCCGCCGGCTGGAGCTGCGCCTGGCGGCGACCGGCCTGGACGTCACGCCGGGGGAGTTCTTCGCCGCCATGCTCGCGACGGTGGCCGCGCTCTGGCTGGTCGGCCAGGCCACCCTGGCCCCGTTCTTCGGCCCGCTCGCGGGCCTGCTGGGCATCTGGGGGGCGGTCCAGTTCCTCAACTGGCAGCGGCAGAAGCGCATCGAACGCTTCATCAACCAACTCCCGGAACTGGCCCGCATCCTGGCCAACGCCACCCAGGCCGGCCTCGCCCTGCGCACCGCGATCGGCATGGCGGCGGAGGAGCTGGAGGCCCCGGCCGGCGAGGAACTGGCCAAGGTGGCGGACCAGTTGGCCATCGGCCACTCCCTGGATGACGCCCTCGGCGAGCTGGCCGACCGTCTCCCCTCCCGCGAACTGGTCGTCCTGGTCACCACGCTGGTGCTGTCGAACCGGGCGGGCGGCCAGGTCGTCTCCGCGCTGCGTAACCTGACCGAGACCCTGGAGGAGCGCAAGGAGACCCGGCGCGAGATCCGCACCCAGCTCTCCCAGGTGACCATGACGTCGTACGCCGTGCCCGTCCTCGGGATCGGCGCGTTGTTCCTGATGAACGGCGTCAAGGACGGCGCGCTGGACCGCATGACCGGCTCCCCGGTCGGCCAGGCGTGCGTGATCATCGCGTTCGCCATGTACGCCGTCGGCTTCGTCCTCATCCGCCGGATGAGCCGGATCGACGTCTGAGGGAGGTGACCCGATGGCATACCTGCTCGCCCTGCTGATGGGCCTCGGCGTCTGGGGCGTCTTCGCCGGCATCCGCATGTACCGCGCGGACGCCAGGCTCCCCGGCGACCTCGCCGTCGCCCTGGAGGTCGGCGCCACCCGCACCGGCGCCGTCGGCTCGGTCATCGACCGCATGGGCATGCGCTACGCCCCGGCCGTGCTGCGCCTGATGGGCCCGCGCCTGGTGGCCAGGTACCGCCGGAAGATCGACCTCGCGGGCAACCCCGGCGGCCTGACCATCGACCGCTACGCGGCCCGCCGCGCGGTCTACGGCGCGCTGGGCGGCGTGGGTTTCCTCGTCTTCCTTCTGCGCGGCCAGTGGTTCGTGGCCGTCCTGCTGCTCCTGTTCGGCGCGTTCTGGACGGAGGTCGGCCTCTGGTCGGCGATCCGGGTCCGCAAGGACGTCATCGAACGCACCCTGCCGGACTTCCTGGACGTCCTGGCGGTGGTCGTCAGCGCGGGGCTCGGCTTCCGGCAGGCCCTGGACCGGGTCGCCTCCCGCTACGAGGGCCCGTGGGCCGACGAACTGCGCATCACCCTGCGCCAGATGGACCTCGGCATGAGCCGCCGCGAGGCCTTCGCGGAGCTGCGCCGGCGCAACGACTCCGAGCAGGTGGCCATGTTCGTGACGGCGTTGCAGCAGGGGGAGGAGCTGGGCGCGCCCATCGTGGACACGCTGGTCTCCCTGGCCAAGGACATGCGCCGCACCGACGCCCAGAACGCCCGCCGCAAGGCCGCGCGGGCGGTACCGAAGGCCACGCTGATGATCACCACGTTCATGGTCCCGGCGACGATGCTCCTGCTGGGCGCCGGCCTGCTCCTCGGCTCCGGCGTGGACTTCGGCTCGCTCACGGGGGAGTGAGGACGGGCGTGGCGGTGACGGGGTCGACGGGGCTGAGGGGGCTCGCGGGGCGGGGCATGCGGGTGGGGGGAGTGCGGGTCGGGGCGTGGGCGAGGGGGGCCGGGCGGAGGCGGAATCCCGGGGCGGGCGGCGTTGGGACGGAGGGCTCGCCGGACCGGTCGGCGGCGGCGACGACGGCTGCGGCGGCGGGGGCGCCGGACCCGGCGGCGGCGACAAGGGCGGCGGGGGCTGCTGCGGCGGGGGCGCCCCGGGAGGGTTCGCCGGTCCCGGCGGCGGCGACAAGGGCGGGCGCGACAACGGCTGAGGCGGTGGGGGCGCCCCAGGAGGGCTCGCCGGACCGGTCGGCGGCGGCGACGAGGGCTGCGGCGGCGGGTGCGGCGGCGGGGGCGCCGGACCCGGCGGCGGCGACAACGGCTGCGGGGGCTGCTGCGGCGGGGGCGCCCCGGGAGGCTTCGCCGGACCCGGCGGCGGCAAGGGCGGGCGCGACAACGGCTGAAGCGGTGGGGACGCCCCAGGAAGGCTCGCCGGACCCGGCGGTGGCGGCGACAAGGGCGGCGGCGGGGGCTGCTGCGGCGGGGGCTGTGACGCCGGGGGCTGCCGCGGCGGAGGCGCCCCCGGTCGTCGCCCCGGCCGAGCCCTCCGAGAAGCTCCAGGTCCGTGCCCTCCAGGCCATGTGCCGCCAGGTCTTCGGCTTCCGCCTGGCGATGATCGTCCTGTCGGCCCCCGCAGCCCTCCTCAACGCGGCCCCCGGCCTGGGCGCCCGCCTGGTCGGCGCGGCCGTGGTCGTCACCTTCATGGTGTCCTACGTCCTCTTCCGCGACTGGGAACGCTTCGGCCCCCTCCTCCTGCGCCATCCCAGCCTGCTGGCCGCCGACACCCTCTTCGGCTCCTTCCTCCTCATCTCGGCGGGCCCGGACACCACCCTCGCCTACGTCAGCGTCTGCACCCCGCTCCTGGCCGGCCTGGTCTACAGCTGGCGCGGCGCGGCCTGCTTCGCCTCGCTCCAGTCCCTGATCCTGCTGCTGGTCCACGCGACCCTGAAGGCCGACCGTCACGCGCCCGTCGCCGAGGCCCTCCTCCTGCCCGGCCTGTGCGTCATCGCCGGTGCCATGGGCTCCACCCTGCGCAACCTGATGCTCCGCTTCGGCGCGGCGACCCAGGCCCTGACGACGGTCCAGACCCGCCTCGCGGCGGCGGAGGCGGTGAGCGCGGAACGCGCCCGGCTGGCCCGCGAGATGCACGACTCCGTGGCCAAGACCCTGTACGGCGTGGCCATGGCGGCGGACGGCCTGGCGGCCACGGCGTCGGCCGAGACCCCCGACCCGGCCCGCATCAGGGAACAGGCGGAACTGGTGTCCCGCTCGGCGCGCAGGGCGGCGGCGGAGTCCCGGGAACTGCTGACGGACCTACGCCGGGAGCAGCCGGACGCGCCGGACCGGGTGCCGTTCTGGCAGGAACTGGCGCACCGGGCGGCGGACTTCACGAGACGCACGGGGTTGAGGGTGACGTGCGACTGGGGAGGGAAGGAGAGGGAGGACAAGGAGGGGGAGGACAAGGCGAGCGACGGGACCGGTCTGCCGCCGCTGCCGGCCCCCCTCTCCCGCCAGGTCCTCTCCATCGCCACGGAGGCACTGGAGAACGCCCACCGCCACGCGTCCGCGACCCGGGTGGACATGCGGGCGGCGGTCGACGGCCACCTGCTCCGCCTCACGATCCACGACGACGGCACGGGCCTCCCGCCCGGCACGACGCTCGAAGAACTACGCGGTTCCGGCCACTTCGGCCTGCTCGGCATGGTGGAACGGGCCGCACAGGCCGGCGCCCGGATCCGCATCGGAAGGGGCACCCACGAACGAGGCACGGAGGTCCGCCTGGAGGTCCCGTTGCTGACACCGCCGGCGTCCACCCCCGTGTCCCGGAATGCTTGAGAGGAGGCACATGCGTCCACGACACCAACCACAGCCGTTCCCGCCCCCGGCGCCGGTGTCCCCGCCGCTGCGGCTGCTGGTCGCCGACGACAACCCCGTGGTCCGCGCCGGTCTGACGGCCCTGCTCTCGGGTCACCCGGACACCACGGTGGTGGCGGAGGCGAGGGACGGGCGGGAGGCGTACGAGGCGGCGCTTCGGCACCGGCCGGACGTCATCCTCCTCGACGTCCGCATGCCCGGAGTCGACGGAATCTCGGCGTTGCCCCACCTGGTGGGGCTGGCCCCCGTCATGATGCTCACCTACAGCCATGAGACGGAGACCGTGCGGGAGGCGCTGCGGCTGGGGGCGGGTGGATATCTGGTGCACGGCGAGTTCACGACGGAGCAGTTGGTGACGGCGGTGCGGGATGTACGGGAGGGGCGCCCGCATGTGACACCGGGGGCGGCGAGGGCGTTGCTGGCGGGGCTGAGAGGGGATGCACCTGCACACGAGAACCCGGAACACCCCGCTGTCACGGCAGACTTACCCCCCCGACCCCTTTCGCAAATGCAACCACCTATGGGACAGTCGTTCCGGTCACGGTTCCGGCTGAGCAGTAGGGAGGCGGAGATCATGGACCTCATCGCGTCCGGCATGACGAACCAGCAGATCGCCGCCGCCTGCTTCATCAGCGAGAAGACGGTCAAGAACCACATCAACCGCATCTTCGCCAAGCTCCACAGCACGACCCGATCCCAGGCGACGGCGAAGTGGCTGGGGGTGGCTTGATATGACCCACCGGAAGAAAACCCCGAACCCCAAATGGGCCTGGCGTTGGGCCCTGGGGCCCTCTGACGGTCGCTGCTCCGAGCTTTACGTTTCCGGAATCCGAAGCGAAGCCGGAGGGGAGCGTCATGAGCGACTGGATGCTGAAGTTGATGGTGGCGATGCAGCGCCGCACCGACGACAAGGGGCAGACCGCCGTCGAGTACCTCGGGATCATCGCGGTGGTGGTGGCGATCGTGCTGGCGGTTACGGGCACCAGCATCGGTCAGTCGATCTTGCAGAAGATTCTTGCGAAGATCAACGAAATCACTTGATGCCTCTTCTGAGGCATCAGGACGACGGGCAGGCCTTTCCCATCTACATCACGGTGGTGGCGGGCCTGCTCTTTCTTGCGTTCGCCTACCTTGCGGTCGGCCAAGCCGCAGTGAACAGAAGTGGCGCACAGACAGCGGCTGACGCAGCGGCCCTGGCGGCGGCTCAGGACGTACGCGACCAGCTAGCGGGTCAGTGGGTGAAGGATCTGACGGATCCCACCAAATGGCAGGACATCTTCCACGGGGATGCGGACATAGCCGACCCGTGCGGGCGTGCCGGACAACTCGCCGCGCAGAACGACGCGCATCTCGACCACTGTTATCCGCTCCCGCCTCTCAAGTACAAGGCGGAAGTCACGACCAACAAATCTGTTGGCGATTCCGTAGTGCCCACGACAGAAAACATCAAGTCGACGGCTTCTGCCACTGCCGAGATCCAGCCGCTCTGTACGTTCCAGCTCCCGGGCGACGACGCGGAAGACGACACGCTGCCTGAACTCACGTGTGACGGCAAGGTCTGGGAGCTGGAACCCGAGGACCAAGCAGGGCTGCCCAAGCCCGAGGATCTCTTCGATGTCCACCTGGCCGACTGACATGCGAACGACGAGGGAAGAAGGAAGCGGAGCGATGAGCATTCGGTGCACTGCGAAGGCCCGCAAGGGCGTGATCGCGCTGACCCTCGTGGTGGGCTTCGCCGTCAGTGTGGCCGGCTGCGGTGGTGGCGGGGACGATGCCAAGGAGCCTCACGCGTCGGCATCCGTCTCCAAGGGCGGGGGATCGGATCCGAGTACGCAAGAAGGGGAATCCACGGCGCCTTTGGCCGAACTCAAGGGCACTGAGGGACTGCTTCTCCAAGTCACCTCGGTCCAGCGTGACTCGGGCGGCTTCGTCACGGTGAGCGGCAATCTGAAGAACGACGGGGGGAAGTCGGTCGTCGTGCCGCCGCAGATGAGTGGTGACGAAACAGAGATCGTCAAGCACGGTCTCTCCCTGGGTGGTGCCACTCTCGTCGACGCCGAGGGGAAAAAGCGCTACTACGTACTGCGTGACACAGAAGGCCGCCCCCTCACCACGACAGGCCTCGGCACACTCCAGGGGGGACAGTCCCTGCCGGTCTTCATGCAATTCCCCTCCCCACCCGCGAACACCACCGAGGTGACTCTCCAACTGCCCACCTTCGCCAGTGCCCCCATCAAGATCTCCGGGTGAGGCTCAAGTGATCACCACACCCCGGATTGCCCTCACAGCCGCTGTTCTGCTGATCCTCGTGCATCTGCCCGCCGCCACAGCACTCGCGGACGACACCGGCCCCAGTGAACCCCCCGGCACCGAACCCTCCGCCGCCGCCCCGGTGAAGGTTGACCCCACGGATCCGGATCTGAAGCTTCCGGAGGGGGCCACGCTTGCCGAGGCCAAGGTGTTGGACATCAAGTCGGTCGTGGAGGACCAGAGCGGGGACGAACGGCGCGAGGACACCAACGCGGACGTGACCTTCGCCCTACAGGCCGAGGTGCTGTTCGACAAGGACAGCGCCAAGCTCGGCGCGGAGGCCAAGGCCCGCATCGCCGGCATCGCCGAGGAGATCAGGAAGCAGAACGCGACCCAGATCCGCGTCTTCGGCTTCACCGACAACCTCGGCTCCTCCGCCCACGGTGACACCCTCTCCAAACAGCGCGCCAACGCCGTACAGGCCGTACTGGACCAGGACCTGAACGCCCCGGCCATCACCTTCGACGTCCGCGGCTACGGAGAGCAGTACCCGATCGCCGACAACTCCACCGAGGCCGGCCGGAAGAAGAACCGCCGGGTCGAGGTGTCCTTTCCCCGTACCCAACAGTGAGGCACCACCACCCCGGCTAGTTCCCCCGGTCCATTTCCGTCCCCGTCCCCGTCCCCGTGCCCGTGCCCGTCCCCGCCCCCGCGTCCGTGTCCGAATCCACCTCCATGTCCACCTCCACATCCACCTCCGCCTCGACCTCCACACGTGCTCCCGGCCGCACCCCCCAGCCCGCCATCACCCCCGCCTCCGCCTCCAGTACGTGCCGTGCCCGCAGGCGTGGCAGGCCCAGGCGGCCGGGGCGCATCGTGCGGACGGCGATGACGGTCAGGCGGTGGTCCAGGTAGGCGACGTCGATCGGGATCCGCATCCCGAACGTGTGCACCCCGCCGGCCGGTGACAGCAGCAGCGCCCCGTCGACCGCGTCCCGGCCCAGGAGGCCCTTGGTCCGTGCCCGGTAGGAGGTCGCGATCTCCAGGGGGACGGAGGCGGCGGACCGTTCCCCGCCGGAGGCGGAGGCAGAGCCCGCCCGCACGATCAGCCGTCCCCGCCCGTCCCGCCAGCGCCGCCTCATGCCCCGACCTCCCCACCCCACGGTCACCCGTGTCGTCAACTCGCCCGGAAGAACAAAGCGTTGTTCTTTTCCGTCCTCCCCACTAGGAAGGGCGCTATGACAGGACTCGGTGTCGTATTCCGCCCCCAGCTTCCTCCCGAGCGGCTGCGGGCCGTCGCCCGCCTCGCGGATGACGTGGGGCTCGAAGAACTGTGGCTGTGGGAGGACTGCTTCCTGGAGGGCGGGGTGTCCACGGCCGCCGCCGCGCTCGCGTGGACCGAGCGGGTGCGGGTCGGGATCGGCCTGCTGCCCGTGCCGCTCAGGAACGTGGCCGTCACCGCCATGGAGGCCGCCTCGCTGGAGCGCATGTTCCCCGGCCGGGCCATCCTGACCGTGGGGCACGGGGTGCAGGACTGGATGGGCCAGGTCGGCGCCCGGCCCGCCTCCCCGCTCGGCCTCCTCGGCGAGCATCTCGACGCCCTGCGTGCCCTGCTGCGCGGCGAGCGGCTCAGCGTGCGAGGACGGTACGTCCAGTTGGACGGCGTCGCCCTCGACTGGCCCCCGACGCGCCCGGTCGACGTCCTCGCGGGCGGCACCGGACCCCGTACGCTCCGGCTCTCCGGCGAGAAGGCCGACGGCACCCTGCTCACCGCCGCCACGTCGGCGGACGGCGTGCGGCGGGCCCGCAAGCTCGTGGAGGAGGGGCGGCAGGCGGCCGGACGCGGCGGTGCGCACCGGATCGTCGTCTATCTACTGGCCGCCACGGGTGCCGGCGCGGAGGCCCGGCTGCGCGCCGAACTCGCCGCCGAGGGGCTGGAGCCGACGGCGGGCGTGGGCGTCGCCGGGGACGCGGGGGCGGTGGCCGAGGCGGTACGGCGGCTGGCCGAGGCCGGTGCGGACACCGTGGTCCTCCAGCCGACGGCGGACGAGCCCGACCCGGAGGGCTTCGTGCGGTTCGCCGCGGAGGAGGTCCGGCCGCTGGTGCCCTGAGCGGACCGCGCGGGGCGGGGAGCCGGCGCAGGTCAGGGGCATTGTCAGTGGCGGGTGTCACACTCCCCTGCATGACCGACGAACGCGACGCCGGCATGACCGGTGAACGCAAGACCGACATGGCCGGTGAACTCGAGACCGGCATGGCCGGTGAACGCAAGGCCGACGTGACCGGTGAACTCGAGACCGGCATGGCCGGTGAACGCGAGACCGACATGGCCGGTGAACGCAAGGCCGGCATGGCCGGTGAGCGCGGGATCGCTACGCCCGGCCCGGCCCGCGCCGTGCGGCTGCGGGCCGTCACGGATCAGGATCTGGAGGCCCTCTTCGTCTACGAGCACGACCCCGAAGCCGTCCGGCGGTCGAGGTTCACCCCCCGGCCGCGGGACGCCTTCTTCCGGCACTGGCGGGAGCGGGTGCTCGGCGACCCCGACTGCCTGGTGCGGACGGTCACCGTCGGCGGTGAGGTTGCCGGGAGCGTCGTGTCCTGGACGCAGGACGGGCGGCGGTTCGTCGGCTACTGGCTCGGGCGGCCGTACTGGGCCCGCGGCATCGGCACCCGGGCGCTCGGACAGTTCCTGGAGCTGGAGCCGGTGCGTCCGCTGTACGCGGACCCCTTCGCCGGCAACACCGCCTCCGTGCGGCTGCTGGAGAGACACGGCTTCGAGCGGGCCGGCACGGTCCGCCACGGGACGGACGAGCACGTCCTGCTGGTACTCGCGGCGCCGTCCGGGGAGAACTGAGAGCACCTCGGCGCCCGGGAGCGGAAAAACAGGGGAACCGCCGGGGCCCCGCTGGGATCATTGCCGTATGACTGCCCAGCGTTCCTTCGAAGACCTCGTGGCCGAGGGTGCCGCCGTACCGACCGCGGGGTGGGACTTCTCCTGGTTCGAGGGGCGGGCCACCGAGGAGCGGCCGTCGTGGGGGTATGCCCGGTCGGCGGGGGAGCGGCTGGCCCGGGCGGAGGCCGCGCTGGACATCCAGACGGGCGGCGGGGAGGTGCTGGACTTCGCGCTGAGCCGGGCGGAGCCCGCCCGGCCGGTGCTGGTCGCGGCCACCGAGGGGTGGCCGCCGAACGTGGCGAAGGCCACCGCCCTGCTGCGGCCCCGGGGTGTCGTGGTGGTCGCCGCCCCGGACGACGCGCCGCTGCCGTTCGCGGACGAGGCGTTCGACCTGGTGCTCAGCCGGCACCCGGTGCGGCCGTACTGGGAGGAGATCGCCCGGGTGCTGCGGCCCGGCGGCACCTACTTCGCCCAGCACGTGGGGCCGGGCAGCGCCTTCGAGCTGGTCGAGTACTTCCTCGGGCCGCAGCCGGAGGAGGTGCGCGGTGGCCGCGACCCCGAGCGGGAGCGGGCCGACGCCGAGGCGGCGGGCCTGGAGGTGGCCGGGCTGCGGGCGGAGCGGCTGCGGATGGAGTTCCATGACATCGCCGCCGTCGTCCACTTCCTGCGGAAGGTGGTGTGGATGGTCCCGGGCTTCACGGTCGAGGCGTACGAGGCGCGGCTCCGCGCGCTGCACGAGCGGATCGAGAAGGAGGGCCCGTTCGTCGCGCACAGCGCCCGGCATCTCTTCGACGTACGGAAGCCCGATCGCTGACCGGAGGTCGACCAGAGGTCGCCCGGAGTTCGGCCAGAGTTTGCCCATGGTTTCCACATTGTTATCGAGAGCGGTTCGCATCCGTCTCTTCGGCCACGTAAGTTCAGACCAAGGTTATTCGCGTGAGCAAAGCTGCGCGGGCGGTACCGCGCAGTGGAGGGGGCTGCGCGGTGCCGTGGAGCCGCGCGACCTTCGCCCGGTGCCGTAGCGGAACCGTCAAGTCCGCCGTTCGCTGACGGCGTCGCCCGTCGGAGGGACCCGGGGCAACTCGCCGATGAGCCCCCAAGATGGCCTAATCCTTACGAATCCGTTCGTATGCGACCGGATTTCCCTGGGATTCCGCCGTGAACCGGCCATGAAGTGCCATGAATACCGCATTCCGCAGCCACCGGGGCGTTGCCGGACGATTCCGGAGAGTAGTTGTGGCACGCCGATGCACCCACCATCCCTTACGAAGGGTTATGGTGGAAACCCCCCCTCGGGCCGGTCCGTCTCCCCCCCACGGACCGGCCCGTTTTTCGTCCCCGACACGGGAACCCGATGCGGGAACCGGTCCCGGAAATCCGGGCACCCGATCCGGGAACCTCTCGGCACCGGTCCGCCGTCCCCACTGACGGGGCGGGCCATGACCAACCCCCGAGCAGCGGTAGGCTCAACGGCTCCGGCACCCCATCCCCCGCGCCCAACCCCCGGAGGGTCACGTGAACCTGCGCGACAAGCTGCGCGGCCTGCTCGTCAGGCTCTACGCACGCCGGGTGGAAGGCCACCTGGACCACGCTCAGGTGCCCAAGCACATCGGCGTCATCATGGACGGCAACCGCCGCTGGGCGAAGGCGTCCGGCTCCAGCACCGTCCACGGGCACCGGGCCGGTGCCGAGAAGATCGAGGAGTTCCTCGGCTGGTGCACCGAGACCGACGTCGAGGTCGTCACCCTGTGGCTGCTGTCCACCGACAACTTCGACCGGCCGCAGGAGGAACTCGTCCCCCTGCTCGGCATCATCGAGGACGTCGTGCGCACCCTCGCCGCCGACGGCCGCTGGCGGGTGCACCACGTCGGCACGATGGACCTGCTGCCCGCGCAGATGCAGACGGCCCTGAAGGAGGCCGAGGAGACCACCGCCCACATCGACGGCATACTCGTCAACGTGGCCATCGGCTACGGCGGCCGGCAGGAGATCGCCGACGCCGTGCGCTCCATGCTGCTCGACGCGCACGACAAGGGCGTGTCGATGGAGGACCTCGCCGAGTCCGTCGACATCGACATGATCGGCCGTCACCTGTACACCGGCGCCCAGCCCGACCCCGACCTGGTGATCCGCACCAGCGGTGAACAGCGGTTGTCCGGATTCATGCTCTGGCAGACCGCTCACTCGGAGTACTACTTCTGCGAGGTCTTCTGGCCGGCCTTCCGGAAGGTCGACTTCCTGCGCGCCCTGCGCGACTACGCCGCACGTCACCGCCGGTACGGCGGCTGACCCGCCCGCCCCGCCCCGTCGCCGCCCGGTGACGGGGCGTTGTCGTTTACCCCGATTGGCGGGGACGTAACAAGGAGTTCACCAGCGCGCCGGTGGCCGCATTTGCATGGCCGCGCGTGTTCGAGGGCATAAGGCAAGCAGGTCGACGCCCGAACCACGGGCGTCGGATCTCAGCGGGCGGCACGGGGTCGTCCGCCCGGGAGGCCCTTTGCACCAGCCCGACCGTGCGGTCACCGCACGGAAACAGCCGCGGAGGGCCGGTTCATGGCCCGCCGTGCGCGGGGGCCAGACACCGGTCCAGCATCACTTCGTCGCTCCCCGACCTCATCCGAGGGGGTACGTCCTTCCGTGGTGACCAGCACAAAGCGCCACAAGCCCGACCGGCGCACGTATGTTCTCGACACCAGCGTCCTGCTGGCCGACCCGAACGCCCTGGCCCGCTTCGACGAGCACGAGGTCGTGCTCCCCGTCGTGGTGGTCACGGAGCTGGAGGCCAAGCGGCACCATCCCGAACTCGGCTACTTCGCCCGCCAGGCGCTGCGCCTGCTGGACGACTACCGGGTGAAGCACGGTCGCCTCGACGCCCCCATCCCGATCGGGGAACTGGGCGGGACGATCCGGGTCGAGCTCAACCACTCGGACCCCAGCGTGCTGCCCACCGGCTACCGCCTGGGAGACAACGACTCGCGCATCCTCGCGGTGGCCCGCAATCTCCAGGCCGAGGGGTTCGACGTCACCGTCGTGTCGAAGGACCTGCCGCTCAGGATCAAGGCGTCCTCGGTCGGCCTCCTCGCCGAGGAGTACCGGGCCGAACTGGCCATCACGGAGAACTCCGGCTGGACCGGGATGACCGAACTCACCCTGCCGGGTGAGCAGGTCGACATCCTCTTCGAGGAAGGGCACGTGTACGTCCAGGAGGCGGCCGACCTCCCCGTGCACACCGGCCTGACCATCCAGTCCGAGCGCGGCAAGGCGCTCGGCCGGGTCACCCCCGAGGGCAACGTCCGGCTGGTGCGCGGCGACCGGGAGGCGTTCGGCATCAAGGGCCGCAGCGCCGAGCAGCGCATCGCGCTCGACCTGCTGCTCGACCCGGACATCGGCATCGTCTCGATGGGCGGCCGGGCCGGCACCGGCAAGTCGGCGCTGGCGCTGTGCGCGGGCCTGGAGGCGGTCCTGGAGCGCCGCCAGCACCAGAAGGTGATGGTCTTCCGCCCGCTGTACGCGGTCGGCGGGCAGGAGCTGGGCTATCTGCCGGGCACCGAGGCGGAGAAGATGAGCCCGTGGGCGCAGGCCGTCTTCGACACTCTTTCGGCGGTCACCAGCCGGGAGGTCATCGAGGAGGTCACCGCGCGCGGGATGCTGGAGGTGCTCCCGCTCACCCACATCCGCGGGCGCTCGCTGCACGACGCGTTCGTGATCGTGGACGAGGCGCAGTCCCTGGAGAAGAACGTACTGCTGACCGTTCTGTCCCGGATCGGCGCCAATTCACGGGTTATTCTCACGCACGACGTGGCACAGCGGGACAATCTGCGCGTAGGCCGCTACGACGGCGTGGTCGCCGTGGTGGAGAAGCTGAAGGGGCACCCGCTCTTCGCGCACGTCACGCTGACGCGTTCCGAGAGGTCCCAGATTGCGGCGCTTGTGACCGAAATGCTGGAGGACGGACACATCTGACGCGTCTGACGCGTCTGACGCACCACTGACGGCTGTTGGCGCCGTCCGGCAAAGGCCACGAGCCTAGCCGGGCGGCGCCTTCGCGCGTGGAGCTTTCCTGAAATCCCTAGGGCCAAACGGGATGTGAGCTTTCACACGCAACACAGAATTGCCACGCGGCGTCCGGTTACGGCAGAGTCTCGTTCCTGTCAGGCCCCGCATACGACACAGTTGTACCCCCAGCGGTACGGCGCCACCTGAGCATCACCAACTCCATAGAGTTCGTCGTATGCCGCCCGAGCACCAAGCGGCGCTCCCTTCGGGGGAGTTGCCCACCGGGCCCGCGCCTCCCGTGACCCCGCAGTTGGGAGGCCAGTGTCAGGGGCACGATTGCGTCCGCCAGGGTCACCGAAGCGGGCGATGCTGGAAGGAAACCGTGTGAGCCGGATTTCGGTCCGGGGATTCGCAGTGGCCTCGGCCACCGCGGTCACCGCTGTCGGAAGCGTCGTCGGCGTTGCCTCGGGCAGCACCGCGCAGACCAACGACGCCGAGGCGACGGCAGCCGACACCACGCTCCTCGCCGACATACCCGCCGGTCAGCAGGCGCAGGTGCAGACCGCGTCCCTGACACAGCAGGCCGACGCGCAGGCCATCGCCGCGGACACGAGCGCCAAGAAGGACGCCGAGGAAGCGGCCCGCAAGGCCGCCGCCGAGACCGCGATCGCCAAGAAGGAACTCGCCGAGAAGGCGGCCAAGGAGGCGGCCAAGGAGGCGAAGGAGCGCGCCGAGGCCAAGACCGCGGCCAGCCGCGGGACCGACGTCCGCGACTCCTCCAGCTTCCCGGTCCAGGGCAGTTACAGCGTGGCGCAGATCCAGGCGATGGCGCGTCAGATGGTGGCCGGCGACCAGTTCGGGTGCTTCAGCAACATCGTGGACCACGAGTCCAGCTGGAACTACCGCGCGGTGAACGCCTCCTCCGGTGCCTACGGCCTCTTCCAGGCCCTGCCCGGCTCCAAGATGGCCTCGGCCGGCGCCGACTGGCAGACCAACCCGGCCACCCAGATCAAGTGGGGCCTCAACTACATGAACAGCCGGTACGGCAGCCCGTGCCAGGCCTGGTCGTTCTGGCAGGCCAACCACTGGTATTAGGCGCTCTGCCGGCACCGCGCCCTTCGCCGGTGCCCTCTCAACCTCGCGCAGCCCCTCCCCGTCCTTAGGGGAGGGGCTTTCGCCCTGTACGGTCGTATCCGAACGACTCCAGGGGGGAGTGGTGGCGAGCACCCGGGGACGCGGGGGAAGAGGACGGATCATGTCGCGAGTGCCAGGGTGGCTCGGCCGGCTGGGGGCCGGACTCACCGAGATGAGCGAGCGCCTGGACGAGCGCCGCGCCGAGGTGGAGAAGGAGCACGGCGAGGCCGCCGAGTCCGTCGAGCCCGCCGCCCCCGCCGATGCGCGGCCGGCCGACGCGCCTGCCGCCACGGCTCCGCCCGCCCGCAGGACCGCACCGCCGTCCGGCCCCCGCCCCGACCCGGCCGAGGCCGTCCCCTGGGGCGTCCGGGTGGCCGCCGAGGCCGGTTGGCGGCTGCTGGTACTGGCGGGCACGGTGTGGGTGTTGATGCGGGTCATCAGCGCCGTCCAGCTGGTGGTGTTCGCCTTCGTCATCGCCCTGCTGGTCACCGCGCTGCTCCAGCCGACGGTCGCCCGGCTCACCCGGCGCGGGGTGCCGCGCGGCCCGGCCACCGCGCTCACCGCCATCAGTGGCTTCGTCGTCATCGGCCTGATGGGCTGGTTCGTGACCTGGCAGGTCATGGAGAACATCGACACGCTCTCCAACCAGATCCAGAGCGGCATCGACGACCTGCGCAACTGGCTGCTGAAGAGCCCGTTCCATGTCACCGACAAGCAGATCAACCAGATCGCCAAGAACCTCCGCGAGGCGATCGGCGCCAACGCCGACCAGATAACGTCCGCCGGTCTGGAGGGCGTCCAGGTCATCGTGGAGGCCCTCACCGGCATCCTGCTGGTGTTCTTCTCGACCCTGTTCCTGCTCTACGACGGCAAGCGGATCTGGGAGTGGTTCCTGAAGCTGGTGCCCGCCGCCGCCCGCCCGGGCGTGGCCGGTGCCGGTCCGCGCGCCTGGCGCACCCTGACCGCCTATGTGCGCGGCACGGTCCTGGTCGCCCTCATCGACGCCATCTTCATCGGCATCGGCATCTACTTCCTGGACGTGCCGATGGCCGTCCCGCTGGCCGTCTTCATCTTCCTGTTCTCGTTCATCCCGCTGGTCGGCGCGGTCGCCTCGGGCGCGCTCGCGGTGATCGTGGCGCTGGTCACCCAGGGCGTCTTCACCGCCGTCATGACCCTCGTCGTCGTTCTCGCGGTGCAGCAGATCGAGGGGCACGTCCTACAGCCGTTCATCCTCGGGCGCGCGGTCCGGGTCCATCCGCTGGCTGTCGTCCTGACCGTCGCCGCCGGCGGCATGGTGGCCGGCATCGGCGGCGCGGTGGTGGCCGTACCGCTGGTGGCGGTGACGAACACGGTGGTGGGGTACCTGCGGCAGTATTCGCAGGAGGTTCAGCAGCACGCCGCTGCCGAGCCCGCGGACGAGGTCGTGGCCCAGAACGCGGAAGACCCCGCCCACCAAGGGTGAGCGGGGTCCCCGACGTACGGCTTATTCAGCCAGCACGGCTTCGGCGTCCAGCGTGACACCGACCGCCTGCACCACGGAGGCGATCTTGAACGCCTCCTGGACGGTCTCGCGCTCCACGCCGGCCTTGCGCAGCACCTGCTCGTGCGAGTCCAGGCACATGCCGCAGCCGTTGATCGCGGAGACCGCGAACGACCACAGCTCGAAGTCGACCTTCTCCACGCCCGGGTTGCCGATGACGTTCATCCGCAGGCCCGCGCGCAGGGTGCCGTACTCGTGGTCGGACAGCAGGTGCCGGGTGCGGTAGAAGACGTTGTTCATCGCCATGACGGCGGCGGCCGACTTGGCGGCCTGGTACGCCTCCGGCGAGAGGTTCGCCTTCGCCTCCGGCTCCAGCTCACGCAGCACGATCGGGGAACGGGAGGCGATGGCGGTCGCCAGCACCGTGCCCCACAGCTGCTGCGCCGGCAGCTCCGAGTTGCCGACGACCGAGCCCAGGTTGAGCTTCAGGTCCTTGGCGTAGTCCGGGATACGGGACTTGAGGGAGTCGAGCGACACGGGTCACTCACCAGCCAGCAGCGCGACCGGGTCAAGGGTCTGCTCGCCCTTGGTCCAGTTGCAGGGGCACAGCTCGTCGGTCTGGAGGGCGTCCAGGACCCGCAGGACCTCCTTGGGGTTACGGCCCACGGAACCGGCGGTGACCATCGTGAACTGGATCTCGTGGTTCGGGTCCACGACGAAGACCGCGCGCTGGGCGTAGCCGTCCTCGCCCTCGATGCCGAGGTCGCGCATCAGCTCGTGCTTGGGGTCCGCCATCATCGGGAACGGCAGGTCGGTCAGGTCCGGGTGGTCCTTGCGCCAGGCGTGGTGGACGAACTCGGAGTCACCGGAGAAGCCGAGGATCTGGGCGTCGCGGTCGGCGAACTCGTCGTTCAGCTTCCCGAACGCGGCGATCTCGGTCGGGCACACGAACGTGAAGTCCTTGGGCCAGGCGAAGACCACGAGCCACTTGCCCTCGTAGGACTTGTGGTTGATCTGCTCGAACTCCTTGCCCTTCTCCAGCGAGACGCAGGCGGTCAGATCGAACTCGGGGAACTTGTCACCGACAGTGAGCACACGCTCTCCTTGCAGCGAAGAAACTTCCCTTTCGGGGTGTTTCCCATGGGTTGGACGTGATCGATGTTGGCACAGGGTGCATTGATTAGTGAAATAGCTACACTCGGTCATGTTGATCGGAGGTAGTTATCAGTGACCGTGAGCAACGGCAAACGCAGGCAGCCGAGCCTGGCGCAGCTGCGGGCGTTCGCCGCCGTGGCCGAGCATCTGCACTTCCGGGACGCGGCGGCGGCCATCGGGATGAGCCAGCCCGCCCTGTCGGGTGCGGTCTCGGCCCTGGAGGAGACCCTCGGAGTGACCCTCCTCGAGCGTACGACCCGCAAGGTGCTGCTCTCGCCCGCGGGGGAGCGGCTGGCCGTGCGGGCCAAGGCGGTGCTGGACGCGGTCGGCGCGCTGCTGGAGGAGGCCGAGGCGGTCCGGGCGCCCTTCACGGGCGTGCTGCGCCTCGGTGTGATCCCCACGGTCGCGCCGTATCTGCTGCCGACCGTGCTGCGGCTCGTCCACGACCGCTACCCGCACCTCGACCTCCAGGTGCACGAGGAGCAGACCGCCAACCTGGTCGAGGGACTGAACTCCGGGCGGCTCGACCTGCTGTTGCTGGCCGTGCCGCTCGGTGTCCCCGGGGTCGTCGAACTTCCGCTCTTCGACGAGGACTTCGTGCTCGTCACCCCGCTCGACCACTGGCTCGGCGGCCGGGAGGGCATCCCGCGCGAGGCGCTGAAGGAGCTGAACCTGCTCCTCCTGGACGAGGGGCACTGCCTGCGCGACCAGGCGCTGGACATCTGCCGGGAGGCCGGCCGAAAGGACGCGCCGGTCACCACGACGGCCGCCGGCCTGTCCACGCTGGTCCAGCTGGTGGCCGGCGGCCTCGGCTGCACGCTGCTCCCGCGCACCGCGCTGAAGCTGGAGACCACTCGCAGCAGCCAGCTGCTGACCGGGTACTTCGCCGAGCCGGCCCCGAGCCGCCGGGTCGCGTTCGCGATGCGTGCGGGGGCGGCTCGCGCCGCGGAGTACGAGGAGTTGGCGGGCGCCTTGCGGGAGGCGTTGCGGGCATTGCCGGTGCGGGTTCTCGACTGAGAGCTCGGCCGGAGCCGCCGTCTGTCGCGTGCGGGTGCGTCGTGGCCGGTCGCGCGGTGCCCGCGCCCCTTCGGGGCGCGGGGACGGGCCTACTCCGTGCGCAGCCCCTCCGGCCGCATCATCCGAACCAGCGGCGGCAGGCTGAGCACCGTGACCGCGAGGACCACCCCCGCGCCGGCGCCGGTCAGGGACAGGACGCTCGCCCAGTCGACGGAGACCGGGGTCGCCGCCATCTTCAGCAGGACCGTGCCGAGGGTCAGGCCCACCGCCGAGGCCAGCAGCAGACCGAGCGCGATCGGTACGGCCGTCTGCCACAGCACCGACAGGCCGAGCGTGCGACGCCGGGTGCCGAAGGCGACCAGCGACGACAGCAGCTTGCGCCGGTCGCGCAACTGCTCCAGCTGGGAGACCAGCAGGCTCGCCCCGATCAGCGCGAGCACGCAGACCGCGCCGATGAACAGGCCGGTGCGCAGGGAGGTGTACTTGCTGGACTGGGCGGTCGCCGCCCAGCGCCAGGCGCTGGCGAGGCGGTCCACCCGTGCGGCCGTGTTCCGCACGTACTCGTCCGCGTCCGGCACCGACAGGTCGAGGCGGACGTAGACCTGGTGGTACATCGTCGACGCGGCCCCGGCGGGCAGTGCGGACGGGGTCAGCAGCAGGCCGTTGACGTCGGACCGGAGCGCGTCCTTGCGGGCGGTCGCCTGCCGCAGACCGGCCGGCACCGTCCAGGGGATCTCGCGTCCGCGGTCGCCGCCCGTGTAGGTGGCGTCGATGAAGCCGTGCCGGCCCGGCCGCATGAGGGCCCGCAGAGCGGCGTCGTCTTCCGTGCCGGGCACGACGAAGACGTCACCGTCCCGGCAGGACGGCAGGTGGGCCAGCTCGCGCAGCGCGGCACAGTCGCCGACGGTGAGGCTCGCCGTGGTGCCGGGGTCGCGGCGCTTGTCGCCGAGCCCGCCGGAGGAGATCGCCACCGACGCCCGTACGCCCTTGGTGTGGGCGAACTCGCGGGCGGCCACCGGCAGCCGGGACCGGTCCGACAGGTCGACCTCCATGGACGCCCGGTTCGGATCACGGCCGGTGTCCTTCGTGTACTGGCCCTCCACGCCCGCGAACAGCATCTGTAGCGCGATCGCCCCGGCCACCGCCACCGCGATGCCGTTGACCATGCGGGCGGCCGTACCGCTGCTCAACTGGAGCCGTCGTACGGCCAGTTGCCAGGAGACGGCGCCCGCGCCGAGCCGGGTGACGAACGCCTCCACGAGCCAGGGCAGCAGCGCGGTGACGCCGATCAGGAGCAGCAGCACGCCGCCGGTGACCAGGTACTCGTTGAAGGAGCCGTGGGAGCGGCCGTCCCCGATCATCGGGTACAGCATCGCGAGACCCGCCAGCGGCAGCAGCAGCCGCCACCACAGGCGCCGCCGGGCCTGCTTGGCCGTACGCACCACGCCGAGCGGTTCCACGACCACCCCGCGCATCGCGAGCAGCGTCACCAGCACCGCGGCCGCCGGAACCGCCACCGCGACCAGCGCGACCAGCGTGGGAGAGGGGTCGAGGTAGCTCGGGAAGAAGCTCTCCCCCATGACCTCCACCGAGCCCGCCACCTGGCGTCCGATCAGGAAGAACACCGTGCCGACGGCCAGTCCGAGCAGCGACCCGGCCAGCGCCTCGCCCGCCGCGATCCGGCGGGTCATCCGGCTGTCGGAGCCCACCAGCCGCAGCGCGGCCAGCCGGCGGTCGCGCCGCTCGCCGCCGAACCGCACGGCCGCGGCGATGAAGACGGCGACCGGCGTCAGCAGGGCGACGAACACGACCAGTGTCATCAGGATGAGCACCGGGTCGGCCCGCTCGGTCGTCGGGTGCGGATCGCCGAACGCGGTCAGCCGCACCACCCGGGAACTGTTCTTGGTCGCCTTCAGACCGTCGGCACCGGCGTAGTAGGCCAGTTCGTGCGAGCCGATCAGTCCGGGCTCGCCGATCGTGCCGGTGATCCGGTACGGCAGCCGCTCCCGCAGGAGCTTCCCTCCGTCCGAGGAGAGCAGCTCCTTCAGCGCGGGCGAGGCTACCATCCCGCCCTTCGCCGGGAAGCGTTCGACGCCGGGCGGCAGCGGCGCCCGCGCACCCTCGGGCTCCAGCAGCCGGCCCCGGATGTCCTTGGAGTGCCACTCGGTGTCGCTCATGCCGACCAGCACGGTGTTCTCGCCCTTGGGCGGCACGGCCACGCCGTAGGTGAGGTCCTGGCGGGCCTGTTCGCGCTGGTGCCGTGCCGACAGCACGCTCGGCAGCGCTGTGGTCAACAGCAGCAGGGCCACGCCCAGGCCGACGCCGACCGCCGTCAGCAGCATCCGGACCCAGCCCTCGCGCCCGCCGGTGAGGGCGAACCGGGCCCCCATGCCCAGGTCTCTGCACCACTGTCCGACGTTCATATGGCCCGCTCCATGTCCCGGGACCTGCCGTCGCGTACGACGATCTCCCGGTCGGAGTAGGCGGCCACCCGGGCCTCGTGCGTGACCAGGACCACGGCCGCGTTGGTGGAGCGGGCCGCGTCGGTCAGCAGCTCCATCACGCGCTCGCCGTTGAGGGAGTCGAGCGCGCCGGTCGGCTCGTCGGCGAACAGCACCCGGGGCCCGGTGACCAGCGCCCGCGCCACCGCGACCCGCTGGCCCTGGCCGCCGGAGACCTCGCCGGGCCGCTTGCCCTTGAGGTCGTCCACCTCCAGGCGTTCCATCCAGGTCAGCGCGGCCCGCTCGGCCTCCTTGCGGGAGGTGCCGTTCAGCCGCAGCGGCAGCGCCACGTTCTCCACGCAGGTCAGCTCCGGGACGAGCTGCCCGAACTGGAAGACGAAGCCGAACTCGCTGCGGCGCAGGGCGCTGCGCCCGGCGTCGCTCATGCCGGCCAGTTCGCGGCCGTCGTAGGTGATGGAGCCGGAGTCGGGCGGCACGATGCCGGCGAGGCAGTGCAGCAGCGTGGACTTGCCGGAGCCGGAGGGGCCCATGACGGCGACGACCTCGCCGGGGTGGATGGAGAACGCGGCGCCGTCGAGCGCGACCGTGGGGCCGTACGACTTGCGCAGGTTCTCGGCGGCCAGCAGGGTGCCGGGCGGGGGAGTCACTTGGCCACCACCTCCGCGCGGAGCTTGTCGAGGCGCGCGGCGGTCAGTTCCAGCCAGCGCAGGTCGGCCTCCAGGTGGAACAGGGCGTGGTCGCAGATCAGCTGGTCCGCGAGGTCGCCCTTGCGCTTGCGGTCGGTCAGGATGCGCATGCTGCGCAGATGCTCCGCCCGCTGGGTGTCGAGGATGTCGGACGCGTCGCGGCGGGTGAGGAGGGCGAGGACGACCTTGGTGTAGAGGGTCGACTGGAGGTACTCCTCCGGCTTCTCCGGGGTGGCGAGCCAGCGCTCGACGTCGGTGACGCCGGCGTCGGTGATGGCGTACCGCTTGCGCTCGGGGCCGCCGCCGGCCTCGATCCCGTCGACTTCCACGAGGCCGTGCTTCAGCAGCCGGGACATCGTCGAGTAGACCTGGCCGTAGTGCAGCGGCCGGTCGTGACCGAACTTCTCGTCGAAGGCCCGCTTGAGGTCGTAGCCGTGGCGCGGGCCGGACTCCAGGAGCCCCAGAAGGGTGTGACCGATGGACATGGCAGCACTCTACACACGGTGTATACGCGGGATGTATACGCGCCGTGCAGGGCTCGTGGCGGGCGGTACGGCCCCGCAGGTGGGGGCCGATTGTCACGGTTCCGATACAGGCGGGCGGCCCCGCCGCGGCAGCGGTCCGGTGTCCTTCGGCAGGCGCCCCGCCTCCGCGAGGGCGCGCCGCAGCAGGAACTCGATCTGGGCGTTCGCCGACCGCAGCTCGTCCCCGGCCCACCGCGCCAGCGCCTCGTACACCAGCGGGTCCAGCCGCAGCAGCACCTGCTTGCGCTGCCGCGGCCGGCGCTTCGGGCTCTCCGAAGGGCCCGTCATCGGGTCCGTCACTGGTACAGCGTTCCTGTGTTGAGGACCGGCTGCGGGGCCCGGTCCCCGCACAGCACCACCATCAGGTTCGACACCATCGCCGCCTTCCGCTCCTCGTCCAGCTCCACGATGTCCGCGTCCGCGATCCGGGCCAGCGCCGCCTCGACCATCCCGACCGCGCCGTCCACGATCTGCCGGCGGGCCGCGACGACCGCCCCCGCCTGCTGCCGCTGGAGCATCGCCGAGGCGATCTCGGGAGCGTACGCGAGATGCGTGAAGCGGGACTCGATGATCCGCACCCCGGCCGCCTCCACCCGCACCTGGAGCTCGACGGCCAGCTTCTCGGTGATCTCCTCGGCGTTGCCGCGCAGCGACAGGCCGTCCTCGTCATGGGCGTCGTACGGGTACTCGATGGCGATGTGCCGTACGGCCGTCTCGGTCTGCGTGGCGACGAACTCTGCGAAGTCGTCCACCTCGAAGGTGGCCTGCGCGGTGTCCTGGACCTTCCACACCACGACCGCGGCCAGCTCGATCGGGTTGCCGTAGGCGTCGTTGACCTTCAGGACGGGCGTCTCGTGGTTGCGCACCCGGGTGGAGATCCGGGTCCGGGAGGTGAAGGGGTTCACCCAGCGCAGGCCGTCCTGGCGGATCGTGCCCCGGTAGCGCCCGAAGAGCTGGACGACCCGGGCCTCGCCCGGCGCGACCGTGTTCAGTCCTCTCATCGCGATGACGGACGCCAGCAGGACGACGACGCCGGCCACGATGAGCCCGCCCTCGGCGCCGCCGGAGGGGACCGCCCCGGAGGCCCCGAACAGCGCGACCGAGGCGCCGAGCCCGAGCAGGCCGAGCAGCAGGGCGAGCCCGCCGCCGATGCTGTGGGCGGTGAACTCCCGTACCTGTGGCGCGGGCATCTCGGGGACGTCGGCGGTGGCGGCCGGCTCGGATATGGACATAGGGGACCCCCCGGTTCTCGTCTTGCCTAGCTCTGTTCTATCCAAGTGATATCACTTTACGCCGCCAAGCAACCCTGGACCAGTCATAGCCGTCGGTTCCGATGGGGCGGGTGCTGATTGTCACGTCCGTAAAAGAACGGATCGGACGCCCTTTGTCATATAGAGGGGTGTTAGCTTTCGGAGCTGACCCCGAGACGGAAGCGAGCGTAGGGAGCCATGGGACGAGCGGAAGAGAGACGAGCGCGACAGCGCGGTGGCCACCGCGCGGCGCCCAAGCGCCGCTCCAAGCCCGCGGCCGACACCAGGCCCCTCATACGCCGGATCTTCACCTGGAAGAAGATCCTCGGGACCTTCTTCGGCGTGTGCCTGCTCGGCATCCTGGGCTTCATCGGCCTGTACCTGTACGTGGACATCCCCGAGGGCAACGCCGCCGCCCAGCAGCAGAGCAACGTCTACAAGTTCAGTGACGGAAAAACGGTTCTGGCCCGCAAGGGCGAGGTCAACCGCGAGATCGTCGACCTGTCCAGGGTGCCCCGCAAGGTCCAGCTGACCTTCGTCGCCGCCGAGAACAAGAGCTTCTACCACGACTCCGGCGTCGACCTCCGCGGGACCGCCCGCGGCCTGATCAACACGCTGTCCGGCAAGGGCAAGCAGGGCGGCTCCACGATCACCCAGCAGTACGTCAAGAACTACTACCTGAACCAGGACCAGACCGTCACGCGCAAGCTGAAGGAACTGGTCATCTCGCTCAAGGTGGACCGCGAGAAGTCCAAGGACGACATCCTCGCCGGCTACATCAACACCAGCTACTACGGCCGTAACGCCTACGGCATCCAGGCCGCCGCCCAGGCCTACTACCGCGTCGACGCCGAGGACCTCACGGTCGAGCAGGGCGCTTACCTCGCCGCCCTGCTCCAGGCGCCGAGCCAGTACGACTGGGCCGTCGCGACCAAGACCGGCAAGCGGCTGGTCACGCAGCGCTGGAACTACGTCCTGGACAACATGGTCGAGGAGGGCTGGCTCTCCAAGGCCAAACGGGACGCCATGCACTTCCCGTACCCGAAGGAGCCCAAGGGCGCCCCGGGCCTCGGCGGGCAGAAGGGCTACCTGGTCGAACTCGCCAACCAGCAGCTGGAGCAGCAGCTCATGGCGCAGGAGGGCCTGACCCAGTCCCAGGCGGAGAACGCCGTCGTCGACAAGGGCTGGACCATCACCCTCAACATCGACCGGAAGAAGCAGGCCGCCCTGGAGAAGGCCGTCAAGAGCCAGCTGACCGGCAAGCTCGACCCGAAGAAGCGCAAGGTCGACGGCGACATCCAGGCCGGCGCCGTCTCCGTCGACCCCAAGACGGGCAGGATCGTCGCGCTCTACGGCGGCCAGGACTACTACACGCACTACTTCGACAACGCCACCCGCCGGGACTACCAGCCGGCGTCCACGTTCAAGCCGGTCATCCTCGCCGCCGCCCTGGAGCAGAACGCCACCACCCAGGACGGCAAGCCGATCACCGCGAGCACCCTCTACGACGGCACCAGCCGCCGCCAGGTCCTGGACCACGGCGCCAAGGTCGGCTTCGCCCCGCCCAACGAGGACGACGTCGACTACGACGAGATCACCGTGCAGCAGGCGATGAACAAGTCCGTCAACTCCGTCTTCGCGCAGATGGGCGTGGACGTCGGCATGGACAAGGTCATGAGCACGGCGGGCAGGCTCGGCATGAACACCAAGGGCATGCAGGCGGTGCCCGCCCAGACCCTCGGCTCGATGGGCGCCAGCCCCCTGGAGATGGCCGGGATCTACGCCACCTTCGCCAACCACGGCTACAAGGTGACCCCCACGATCATCAAGTCGGCGGAGAACAAGGGCCGTACGGTCGACATGCCGGACCCGGTCGGCGGCTCGGTGATCAGCCGCACGGCCGCCGACACGGTCACCTCGGTGCTCACCGGCGTGGTCGACGACGGTACGGCCAAGCAGTCCGTGGCGAACAACCCGCTGCGCGACGGCCAGCAGGTGGCGGGCAAGACCGGCACCTCCGACGAGAACAAGTCGGCCTGGTTCACCGGCTACACCCCCGACCTGGTCACCTCCGTCGGCCTGTTCGGCGAGGACCCGAAGACCAAGGCACACGTCTCCATGAAGGGCGCGACCGGCCTGCTCCCGCCGCCCGGCCGGATCAACGGCGGCGGCTACCCGGCGCAGATCTGGGCCACGTACACCTTCGGCGTCACCGACAAGGCCTCGTTCGACCTGAACACCACGCAGGGCGCGGCCGTCGAGCCGACCGAGACGCCGACGCGGACGCACACGCCGACCCAGACGCCGTCGCAGACGCCGACCAGCGCGCCGCCGACGTCCGAGTCGCCGACCCGGACGCCGTCGCAGACGCCGACCCAGACCCCCAGCCAGACGCCCACCCAGACCCCGAGCCAGACTCCGACGAGCCGGCCGCCGACGGCTTCGATCACCCCGGAGAACCCGCTCGACCCGGAGAACCTCCAGTAGCCCCACGACAGGACACGACAGCGAAGGGCGCCCGGTGCACACCGGGCGCCCTTCGGCACGTCACGGGTCCCGCCCGCGCACGTCAGCGGGCCTCAGCCCGCGCACGTCACGGAGGTTCAGCCGCGGTTCAGTTCGAACCACACCACCTTGCCGGTGCTCAGCCGGGTCGCGCCCCAGCGCCGGGCCAGCTTGTTGACCAGGTACAGGCCGCGCCCGCCCTCGTCCGTGGCCCGTGCCTGCCTCAGACGCGGCAGCTGCGGCACGTCGTCGCCGACCTCGCAGCGCAGCACGTCCGTGCGCAGCAGCCGCAGCGTCACCGGCCGCGACGCGTACCGTACGGCGTTCGTCACGACCTCGCTGACCAGCAGCTCCACCGAGTCCGTCAGGTCCTCCAGGTCCCAGCGGGCGAGCGCGCGCCGGGCCAGCCGACGGGCCTGGCCCGGAGCGGAGTCCTCCGGCTCCAGCGTCCAGTAGGCGACATCGCTCGGCGCGATCCCGTCGAAGCGGGCGGCGAGCAGCGCGATGTCGTCGTCCCGGTCGCCCGGGCCGAGCATGTCCAGCACCTCGTCGCACAGCGCTTCCAGCGGCGGCGGATGATCCGGACCGGTCAGCCGCGCGGTCGCGGCCAGCTTCTCCCGCAGCTGCTCTATGCCGGTCCACACGTCCCGCAGCCGGGACTCCACCAGGCCGTCGGTGTACAGCAGCAGGGTGCCCCCGGCGGGCGCCTCCAGCTCCACCGCCTCGAAGTCGACCCCGCCGACCCCGATCGGCGCGCCCGGCGGCACCCGCAACACCTCCGCGTGGCCGCCCAGATGCAGCAGCACGGGCGGCGGATGGCCGGCGTTGGCGATCGTGATGCGGTGCGTCACCGGGTCGTAGACCGCGTACAGGCAGGTCGCCATGCGGTCGGTGCCCAGGCGCTGCGCCTGCTCGTCCAGGTGGTGCAGCACCTCCTGCGGCGGCAGATCGAGCCCGGCCAGGGTCTGCGCGGTGGTGCGCAGCTGGCCCATGATCGCCGCCGAGGTCATCGAGTGGCCCATCACATCGCCGACGACCAGCGCGACCCGGCTGCCCGGCAGCGGGATCGCGTCGTACCAGTCGCCGCCGACCCGCGCGGTCTCCGCCGCCGGCAGATAGCGGGAGGCCAGCCGGACTCCGGTCGGCCGGGGCAGGGTCTCGGGCAGCATCGTGCGCTGCAACTCGTCGGCGATGTACGCCTCGCGGCCGTACAGCACCGCCTTGTCGATGCCCAGCGCGCTGTGCGTGGCCAGCTGCGCGGCCACCAGCAGATCGTCCGCCTCGAAGGCGATCCGGTCCGGGCGCCGCAGGAACAGGGCCGCGCCGATCACCCGGCGCCGGCCGCGCAGCGGCGCGAGGATCGCGTGCCGCTCGCCCGGTACGACCGCCTCACCGCCCTCGCCGAGCAGTTCCGGCAGCGCGTCCCGGGCGGCGGGCGCGTCGGCGAACACCGGGCGCACCCCGCGCAGCACCTCGTTCAGCGCACCGCCCGGCCGCACCTCGCACAGCTCGGTGGTGAGCGTCGACAGGTCCGCGAGCACGGACGGCTCCGGCTCCGGCTCGAACGCCGGCGGCAGCAGCACCCCGTCGGTGTCCCGCTCCTGAGGTATCCGGTCGGTGCGGCGCAGCCGCAGCACCACCGGACCGCTGGGCCGCTCGTCACCGACCGGCAGCGGTTCGCGCAGATAGACGAGGATCGCGTCGGAGAACGTCGGCACGGTGGCCCGGCACAGCCCCATCACGATCTCGTCGAGGTCGAGCCCGCGTGCGATCCGCCGGGTGGCGGCGCCCACGAACCTGAGCCGGTCCCCGTCCCGCCGCATGGGCATCGGCCGCCCCGGCGGCAGACCCCGCCCGGTACGGCGCTCCTGACCGCCCGGCGCCCGCTCCTGCTCCGCGCCGGGCTGCGCCGGGATGACCTCCGGCGCGGGGCGCGGGCGGTGGGCGTCGGGTTCGGTGGTGGCGGGCTGAGCGTGCTCGGGGCCGTTGACTGAGGGCTCCTTCCCCTGGCCGGCTGCGGACTCCTTCCCCTTGCCACAGGGCGTGGCCGTGCCCGGGCCGGAGGGCGTTCCGTCGGCCCGGGCCTGTACGGGTAAGGCCGGGCTGCCGAGCTGCGTCGGGGGCTGCTGCTGGGTACGCAGGAGCGCCCCGCGGGCCTCCGCGGGGTCGACGCCCGGCTGGGGGCGTTCGAAGGAGGTGGGCTGCTCCGTCACGCGTGTCGCATCCATCCGTCCGGGGCTGTGCGCCGGGTGCGCCGGGCGCGCAGTTGGTCCCGCCGAAGTCCCGATACCCGCAATACGTGCCCCAGGAACGGAATTCCGGCCGGGTCGCAGGCGGTCGCTGTGCCGGTGGCGAGATCCGCGCGGCCGGCGGCCCGGTCGCCGCGTGCCTTCGTGGTGGTGCCCTGGTACCCCTCGCTCACGTCCTGCCGCCCCTCGGTGACGATCGGTCAAGCCCGGCGCATGCCCTGGCAGTTGCTCTTCTACACCCTTGCGGAGGACGATCCTACGTTTCTTGCCTGGGGGCGCATCAAGGGTCTCATGAGGATACGCGCGCGGGTGTGCGGCCCCAGTCCTCGGGGAGAGAAGGTACCGTCCAGGACGGGTCCGGGCGCCAGCGCGGCCAGCCGTCCGTGAACGGCGTCCCCCACGCGCGGATCACCTCCACCGCCTCCCGGCCCGCCGCCCGCACCCGCTCGGCGGTCGCCGGGTCCATCAGTCCGTCCCGCTGGGCCTGCGCGAACTCGTCCTCGTCGCGCCAGTGCCAACTCCGGTCCGGATGCACGGAGATGTCCAGAAAGTGGTCCTCGGAGTCCACCCCGCCCGCCCACCGGGCCAGCGGCTCCTCCAGGTTGACGTACCAGTTCTTGAACCGCCAGCCCGGCTCCCAGAACAGCCACACCGACCAGGGCCGGCCGGGCTGGGCCAGCTTCAGCACGCCCGTGCCGAACCAGCGGTCCCGCTGGACCGTGCGCGGCTTGGTGTACCGGGACTCCAGCGGCTCCAGGTGCACGGGCGTGCCGTCGGCCAGGACCGGCTTCACACACTCGGTGCCGGGGGCCAGCCACACCGCCAGCAGCTCCGCGTCGTCGCGTACGACGGTGACGGGCCGGGCGATGTGGTACTGGTCGCCGCCGTTCGCCCGGTAGCGCCACAGGATGTGCGTCCCCGGGGTCCAGTAGGTCGCCGGTCCCGCCGCCACTCGTGTCATCGCTCCGTCGTCCGTCATGCACAGATATTAGGTGCCGCGGGCATACGACGCTGCGGCGCGGGTCACGGCGGTCCGGGGTGGCCGGAAAGGTTCGCTCCCGGTTACGGGCGCGTCATCCGCAGGACATCCAGCGCCTCGTCCAGCTGTTCCGGCGTCAGGTCACCGCGCTCCACGTACCCGCCCTCCAGGACGACTTGGCGGATCGTCTTGCGCTCGGCGAGGGACTTCTTGGCGACCTTCGCGGCCTCCTCGTACCCGATGTACTTGTTCAGCGGGGTCACCACCGACGGGGACGACTCGGCGTACTCACGGGCGCGTTCGCGGTCGGCGGTGATGCCGTCGACGGTCCGGTCGGCCAGCAGCCGCGAGACGTTGGCGAGCAACCGGACCGACTCCAGGACGTTCTTGGCGATGACCGGGAGCATGACGTTCAGTTCGAAGTTCCCGGCGGCACCGGCGGTGGCGATGGTGGCGTCGTTCCCGACGACCTGCGCGGCGACCATCAGCACGGCCTCCGGGACCACCGGGTTGACCTTGCCCGGCATGATCGAGGAGCCGGGCTGGAGGTCGGGCAGCCGGATCTCGGCGAGACCGGTGCGCGGCCCGGAGGACATCCAGCGCAGATCGTTGGCGATCTTCGTCAGGCCGACGGCGACGGTCCGCAGCTGTCCGCTGGTCTCCACGATGCCGTCCCGGGCGCCCTGCGCCTCGAAGTGGTCGCGGGCCTCGGTCAGCGGCAGCCCGGTGACCCGGGCGACCTCCTCGATGACGGCGGCGGAGAACCCGGGCGGCGTGTTGATGCCGGTGCCGACCGCCGTGCCGCCCAGCGGCAGCTCGGCGAGGCGCGGAAGCGAGGCCCTGAGGCGCTCGACGCCGTACCGCACCTGGGCCGCGTACCCGCCGAACTCCTGCCCGAGCGTCACCGGGGTCGCGTCCATCAGGTGCGTCCGCCCCGACTTCACCACGTCCGCGAACTCCTCGGACTTGCGCTCCAGGGAGGCGGCGAGGTGCTCCAGGGCCGGGATCAGGTCATGGGTGACGGCCGCGGTGGCCGCGATGTGGATGGACGACGGGAAGACGTCGTTGGACGACTGCGAGGCGTTCACGTGGTCGTTGGGATGCACGTCCCGGCCGAGCCGCTCGGTCGCCAGCGTCGCGATGACCTCGTTGGTGTTCATGTTGGACGAGGTGCCCGAGCCCGTCTGGAACACGTCCACCGGGAAGTGCTCGTCCCACTTCCCCGCGGCGACCTCGCCGGCCGCGTCCTGGATCGCCTCCGCGACCTCCTTGTCCAGCACGCCCAGCTCGGCGTTCACCTTCGCCGCCGCCGCCTTGATGCGGGCCAGCGCCTCGATGTGCGCCCGCTCGATGCGCTGTCCGGAGACCGGGAAGTTCTCCACGGCACGCTGCGTCTGCGCCCGCCACTTGGCATGGGCCGGGACCCGGACCTCGCCCATGGAGTCATGTTCGATGCGGTATTCGCTCATGCCGGGTACAGCGGTCGCCGGGACCGGAATGTTCCGGGGATTGAGCCGGGCGGGTGGCCAGGCCGCTGATCGTGTGTCACGGCCCGCGCCGGCCCCCGTGGTCCGTCGCCCCGGGCCGGTACCGGCCCGGGAGCGACGGCGGGAGCGGGGTCACGCCAGCCCGGGCCTCCGCACCGGAATCGACGTGAACGTCGGCTGCGGGGCCGGGTCGGTGAAGAAGTCGTTGCCCTTGTCGTCCACCACGATGAACGCCGGGAAGTCCTCGACCTCGATCTTCCAGACCGCCTCCATGCCCAGCTCCTCGTACTCCAGGACCTCCACCTTCTTGATGCAGTCCTGGGCGAGACGGGCGGCCGGGCCGCCGATGGAGCCGAGGTAGAAACCGCCGTGGGCGGCGCACGCGTCGGTGACCTGCTTGCTGCGGTTGCCCTTGGCGAGCATCACCTTGGAGCCGCCCGCCGCCTGGAACTGCTCGACGTAGGAGTCCATGCGGCCGGCGGTGGTCGGGCCGAAGGAACCGGAGGCGTAGCCCTCGGGCGTCTTCGCCGGACCGGCGTAGTACACCGGGTGGTCCTTCAGGTACTGCGGCATCTCCTCGCCCGCGTCCAGCCGCTCCTTGATCTTGGCGTGGGCGATGTCACGGGCCACGACCAGCGGGCCGGTCAGCGACAGCCGCGTCTTGACCGGGTACTTGGTCAGCTCGGCGAGGATCGTGTCCATCGGCTGGTTGAGGTCGATCTTGACGACGTCGCCCTCTTCCAGGTGCGCGTCCGTGGTGTCCGGCAGGAAGCGTGCCGGGTCGGTCTCCAGCTGCTCCAGGAAGACGCCCTCGGCGGTGATCTTCGCGACCGCCTGCCGGTCGGCGGAGCAGGAGACGGCGATGGCGACCGGGCAGGACGCCCCGTGCCGGGGCAGGCGGACCACGCGGACGTCGTGGCAGAAGTACTTGCCGCCGAACTGGGCACCGATACCGATCTTCTGGGTCAGCTCGAAGACCTTCTCCTCCAGCTCCTCGTCCCGGAAGCCGTGGCCGAGCGGCGAGCCCTCGGCCGGCAGGTTGTCCAGGTAGTGCGCGGAGGCGTACTTCGCGGTCTTCAGCGCGTACTCGGCGCTGGTGCCGCCGACGACGATCGCCAGGTGGTACGGCGGGCAGGCGGCCGTACCGAGCGAGCGGATCTTCTCCTCCAGGAACTTCATCATGGAGGCCTCGTTCAGGACGGCCTTCGTCTCCTGGTACAGGAAGGACTTGTTGGCGGAGCCGCCGCCCTTCGCCATGAACAGGAACTTGTAGGCGCCGCCGTCGGTGGCGTACAGCTCGATCTGGGCCGGCAGGTTGGTGCCGGTGTTCTTCTCCTCCCACATGGTGAGCGGAGCCATCTGCGAGTAGCGCAGGTTCAGCTTGGTGTAGGCGTCGTGGATGCCGTGGGACAGGTGCTTCTCGTCCTCGCCGGCCGTCAGCACGTTCTGGCCGCGCTTGCCCATGACGATCGCCGTGCCGGTGTCCTGGCACATGGGCAGCACGCCGGCGGCCGCGATGTTCGCGTTCTTCAGCAGGTCCAGCGCGACGAACTTGTCGTTGCCGGACGCCTCCGGGTCGTCGATGATCCGGCGCAGCTGGGCGAGGTGGGCCGGGCGCAGGTAGTGCTGGATGTCGTGGATGGCCTCCTCGGCCAGCTTGCGCAGCGCCTCCGGTTCCACCTTGAGGAACGTCCGCCCGTCCGGGCCCTCCACGGTGGAGACGCCCTCGGACGTCACCAGCCGGTACGGGGTGGTGTCCTCGCCCTGGGGGAGCAGATCGGTGTACGCGAACGCTGGGCGGGTTGGGGGGGAACTACTCGGCATCTCAGCCCATTCCTCACTCTGACGGACGGCGGCCCGCCGACGCCGGCGAGCCTCCCCAGCGTAGAACCTGCCGCCGACAGCGAACCTGTGAGGTGGGGCTCAGTTGGGGGTGTCGCGATCTATCGTGTTTGGGTACGCTGCCGTCGTGGACCTTCAGAAGCAGACCGCACCCACACCCGCCACCGCGCTGCGGGCCTCCGACGCCGACCGCGACCGGGTCGCCGACATCCTCCGCGAGGCCCTGGCCGAGGGCCGGCTGACCGCCGACGAGCACGCCGAGCGCGTGGACGGGGTGCTGCACGCCAAGACGGTGGGTGAGCTGGAGGTCTTCATCCGGGACCTGCCCGCCGCCCACCAGGGCCCCACCGCGCCCGCCTACACCCCGGTGCCGCCCCGGCCCACCCCTGGCGCGATCCCGGTGGAGGCCGACGCGAACGTGGTGGCGGTGTTCAGCAGCGCCATGCGCCGGGGCCGCTGGCGGGCCGGGCGGCGGCTGCACGCGTACGCGGTCTTCGGCAGCGTCGAGATCGACCTCAGCGAGGCGATCTTCGAGTACCAGCAGGTGGTCATCAAGGCGGTCTCCGTCTTCGGTGACGTCCAGATCCGCGTCCCGGAGAACATCTCGCTGCGCGGCACCGGCGGTGGCGTGCTCGGCAACTTCGAGGTGAGCCCGCTGGACTCGGTCGACTCCGACGCGCCGGTGGTCTACGTCGACGGCTGGGCCGTCCTCGGCAACGTGGAGGCGCGGCCGAAGCGGGGCAAAAGCGTCGCGGACATCCTGGAGCGTGTTCAGGACAAGGTGGACCGCAAGCTGCGCAAACACCTGGGGCACTGACCCCGGGGCGTGAACGGCGTGCCGCGCGCCTGCGGACGGGAACGCTGTGCATAGGCGCGCGCACAGCGGGTAGGCCTTGCTGCATCGTCTCTCGCTCGCGAAGCCGTCGTCAGGAGTAGACCGTGCTGCAACCGCCGCATTCGTCCTTGCAGGTCGCTGCCGTTCCGGCCCAGCGGGTGCCAGCGCGAGACAGGGACCAAGACGCACCCTGGCACACCGAGGCGGTGTGCCGGCGCGACGAGGCCGGCCTGTTCTTCGCCCCGTCGAAGGAACCGACCGCCGCCCGGCTGTCCCGCGAAGAGGCGGCCAAGCGGGTCTGCTCCCGCTGCCCGGTCATGGTCGAGTGCCGCGAACACGCCCTCCTCCAGCCCGAGCCCTACGGCGTCTGGGGCGGCCTCACGGCAGCCGAACGCCGAGTGGTCCTGGCGAGGCGCCGCCGCAGGGACCTGGAACTGAAGAAGGCGGCGCGGGCAGGGGCGAACCGCATGGCGGGCTGAAACACGTGGACAAGGAGCGCCCTCTCCGCACCGAGGGCGCTTCCTGATCCGGGGGCGCGGGGAACCGCGCGAGCGACCACGGACGACCCGCGGCCGCCGACGCTCCACGCGCCCCCTCCGGGCAGCCGCCCTTACTTCGCCCGGTCGAAGTCGATCGCGCTGTAGGCCCGCAGCTTGCTCAGCCGGTGCTCGGAGAAGATCCGCCGCACCGTTCCCGACTTCGACCGCATCACGATCGACTCGGTCAGCGCGGTCTCCGACCGGTACCGGACCCCCCGCAGCAACTCCCCGTCGGTGATCCCGGTCGCGACGAAGAACACGTTCTCCCCGGACACCAGGTCATCCGTCGTGAGCACCCGGTCCAGATCGTGCCCGGCGTCGATGGCCCGCGCACGCTCCTCGTCGTCCTTCGGCCACAGCTTGCCCTGGATGGTCCCGCCCAGGCACTTGACGGCACAGGCCGAGATGATGCCCTCCGGGGTGCCGCCGATGCCGAGCAGCAGGTCGACGCCGGTGCCCTCGCGCAGCGCGTACACCGAGCCGGCCACGTCACCGTCGGAGATCAGCTTGATGCGGGCGCCGGCCTCCCGGACCTCGCGGATCAGACGCTCGTGCCGCGGCCGGTCCAGGATGACGACGGTCACGTCCTCCGGTGAGGACCGCTTGGCCTTGGCGATCCGCCGGATGTTCACCTCCACGGGCGCGTTGATGTCGACGAAGTCCGCCGCCTCCGGGCCGGTGACCAGCTTGTCCATGTAGAACACGGCGGACGGGTCGAACATCGCGCCGCGCTCGGCGGCGGCGAGGACGGCGATCGCGTTCGGCATGCCCTTGGCCGTCAGCGTGGTGCCGTCGATCGGGTCGACGGCGATGTCGACCTCGGGACCGGTGCCGTCGCCCACGTGCTCCCCGTTGAAGAGCATCGGGGCCTCGTCCTTCTCGCCCTCGCCGATGACGACCACGCCGTTCATCGACACGGTGGAGACGAGGGTCCGCATGGCGCGCACCGCGGCACCGTCGGCGCCGTTCTTGTCGCCGCGCCCGACCCAGCGGCCCGCGGCCATCGCGGCGGCTTCGGTCACGCGGACGAGTTCGAGGGCGAGGTTGCGGTCGGGAGCCTCGGAGGGGACGTCCAGCTCGGACGGCAGGTGGTGATTTTCGGTCATCGGAGCGCACCTTTCTGATACGACGACGGCCGGATGAGGGTCTTGGTCCCGACTCTATCGTTAGGCAGACAAAATGAGCAGGGGACCCCACGGATGAGCGCTTGGGGCACCTGCGACGATAGGGGGCGTGGCAGGTTCGAACGGCAAGCAGAAGACGGCCCGGGACATGATTCTCTCCCTGGCCCTGATCGGCATCGCGGGGCTGGTCGTCTACTTCATCGCCATCCCGCACGACGATCACGCTCCCGATCTCAAGCGGGTCGACTACCGGGTCGAACTGGTCACGGCCCGCCGCGCGGCGAGCTACCCGGTGGCCGCGCCGGAGGGCCTGCCGAGCACCTGGAAGCCGACCTCCGTGCGCTTCCAGGGTGAGAAGTCCGACCGCTGGCACCTCGGCTACCAGACGCCGGACGGCCAGTACGTGCAGATCGAGCAGTCCACGGAGAAGCCCGCCGACTTCATCGACCAGGCCAGTCAGGGCGCGTCGGCGACGAAGCGGACCGAGCGGATCGACGGCCGTACCTGGACCCGCTACACCGGCGGCCGGTACGACGCCCTGGTGCTCGAGGACACGCCCGGCTCCACGACGGTGGTGGCGGGCACCGGCTCCTTCGGGGAGCTGACGACGATGGCGGCGGCGCTGAAGATGCGGTGAGCCATGAGGTGGGCCCGTACCACCTCCGCGTACGTGAAGAGGCCCCCGGCGGTGCCGGGGGCCTCTGTCGTGCTCGCGTGGCTCAGACGGTCGTGACGACGTCCTCGTAGGCCAGGCGCGGGGAGCGCGGGTACCAGGCGTCCGGGCCCGGCTTGCCGATGTTGACGACCATCAGCGGGGTGTGGTCGTCGTCCAGGAACTCCTTGCGGACGCCCTCGTGGTCGAAGCCGGTCATCGGGCCGGCGGCGAGGCCGGCGGCGCGGACGCCGACGATGAAGTAGGCGGCCTGGAGCGCGGCGTTCAGCGTGGCGGAGCCCTCGCGGACCGGGCGCTCGGCGAAGAAGACGTCCTTGGCCTGCGGGAAGGCCGGGAACAGGGTCGGCAGCTCCTCGTGGAACTCGTTGTCCGCGGAGAGGATCGCGACCAGCGGCGCGGTGGCGGTCTTGGCCTGGTTGCCCTCGGCCATGTGCTTCACCAGGCGCTCA
This sequence comes from Streptomyces sp. NPDC029138, assembly GCF_055564375.1. Taxonomy (NCBI): domain Bacteria; kingdom Bacillati; phylum Actinomycetota; class Actinomycetes; order Kitasatosporales; family Streptomycetaceae; genus Streptomyces; species Streptomyces sp. NPDC029138. Next base: position 74,119 of record NZ_JBVHWM010000020.1, on the reverse strand, counting down.
CGGGCCTCGGCCGAGCGGACCAGGGTGATGCGCAGCGGGGTCTGGTTGAAGGCGGTCGGGCCGTACTTGACCAGGTCGTAGATCGCCTGCACCTGCTCCTCGGTCACCGGCTCGTCGGTGAAGGCGTTCGCGGTGCGGGCCTCGCGGAACAGCAGGTCCTGGGCGGCGGGGTCAAGAACGAGAGACATGGGTGACTTCCTCGGGGGCGTGTCCGGCCCGGGGCGCCGGACCGGCTGACGTCACCGACCCTACGACACGTGAGGTTTAACGTTCAACTAAATCGGGGGTGTGGTGACTCGCTTCACAACCCCGCGCCGCCCCTACTCGCCGCCCTTCTCCGCTTCCCCGTCCGTCTCCTCCTCCTCGGCCAGCGCCGCGTCCAGCCGGGCCCGGGCCCCCTCCAGCCAGCGCCGGCACACCTTGGCCAGCTCCTCGCCGCGCTCCCACAGCGCCAGGGACTCCTCCAGCGACGTACCGCCCGCCTCCAGCCGCCGTACGACCTCGATCAGCTCGTCGCGCGCCTGCTCGTACGACAGCGTCTCGTCCACCTTGCTCGTCATTCGCTCACCTTCACTGTGAAATCACCGTCGGCGACGCGGGCGCGCAGCGCCTCGCCCGCCGTCACCTCGGCCGGATCGCGCACCACGTGCCCGTCCGCCCGTTGCAGCACCGCGTAACCGCGCTGGAGCGTCGCCGCGGGGGAGAGCGCCACCACGCGCGCGTGCGTGTGCGTCAGCTCCGAGTCCGCGCGGTCCAGCAGATGCCCCAGGGTCCGCCGGCCGCGGTCGAGGAGCGCGGCCACATGGTCGGCGCGCTCGTCGATCATCCGGTGCGGATCCTCTATCGACGGCCGTGCCAGGGCGTGCGCCAGCCCCCGCTCCTCCCGCTCCACGAACGCGTTCATGCAGCGCCGCGCCCGGTCCCGCAGCATCCGCACCCGCTCCAGCTCCTCGCCGACGTCCGGCACGACCTTCTTCGCCGCGTCGGTCGGCGTGGAGGCGCGCAGGTCGGCGACGTGGTCCAGCAGCGGGTTGTCCGGCTCGTGCCCGATCGCGGACACCACGGGCGTACGGCACTCGGCCACGGCCCGCACCAGCTGCTCGTCGGAGAAGGGCAGCAGATCCTCCACGCTGCCGCCGCCGCGCGCGACGATGATCACGTCCACCTCGTCGATCGCGTCGAGTTCCTTCACCGCCTGCACGACCTGGGGGACCGCGTGGACGCCCTGCACCGGGACGTTGCGCACCTCGAAGCGGACGGCGGGCCAGCGGTGCCGGGCGTTCTCCAGCACGTCCCGCTCCGCGGCGGAGGCCCTGCCGCACACCAGCCCGATCAGCTGCGGCAGGAACGGCAGCGGCTTCTTCCGCTCCGGCGCGAACAGGCCCTCGGCCGCGAGAGCCTTCTTCAGCTGCTCCAGCCGGGCCAGCAGCTCGCCGACGCCTACGGGCCTTATCTCGGCGGCGCGCAGGGACAGCTGACCGCGGGGGGCGTACCACTCGGGCTTCGCCAGGACGACGACACGGGCGCCCTCGCCGACGACGTCCGCGACCGCGTCGAACACCTGGCGGTAGCAGGTCACGCTCACGGAGATGTCGTACGACGGGTCGCGCAGCGTGAGAAACACGACACCGGCGCCGGGGCGGCGGGACAGCTGCGTGATCTGCCCCTCGACCCACACCGCGCCGAGCCGGTCGATCCAGCCGCCGATCAGCCGGGAGACCTCGCCCACGGGGAGCGGGGTTCGGGGGGACGTGTTCACAGCCATGGCGTCGAGCGTAGTGGCCGCCACCGACAGTCCGGCTACGCGCCGTAGGGCTGCGGGCCGTTTCCGTCCGCGACTCCGTCACGGCTGACCGCGCGGTTCCCCGCGCCCCTTCGGGGCGCTACCCGGCCGTCGGCCCCACGCCGCCGTAGCTGCGGGCAGTCGCGCCGGTCAGTTGCTGAGCGGTTCCCGCCGGCCCCGCCGGCCCCGCTGGCCCACCAGTACCAGCAAGCCGATCGCCAGCCACACCGCGCCCACCGCCTGGGCCGCGCCCGCCGCCTCCGCGATGACGGCCACCGTGATCGCCGCCCCCGCCACCGGCACCACGACATACCGCCACCAGTTCCGCTCCCCCCGCCGCACCACGAAGTACCCCACCACGCTCGCGTGCAGCAGCGTGAACGCGGACAGCGCCCCGATGTCGACCACCGACACCAGCTTGTCCAGGCCGTCGTCCCGCCGCGCCGCCCACCCCGCCGCGACCAGCGTGATCACCGCCGCGCACAGCAGAGCCACCCGCGGCACACCGGCGTCCGTGCGGGACAGGGCCCGCGGCAGCCGCCGGTCGCGGCCCATCGCGAACAGCAGCCGCCCGGCCGCCGCCTGCCCGGCCAGCGCCGCGAACGCCGCCCCGATCGCCTTGCTCGCGGCCACCAGGTCGTGCAGCCACGTGCCGACGGCGGAGTCCACCGCGTCGTAGAAGGCCGACCCCTGAGCCCCGGGATGCCGTGCGAGCCGCGCGGACGTCGTCGGCTCCAGCAGCGCCACCAGATACGTCTGCGCGACGAACAGCACCCCGGCCAGCGCCAGGCAGAACAGCAGCGCCCGCGCCACCTTCGCCGAGCCCCCGGTGACCTCCTCGGCGAACGTCGCGATCGCGTCGAAGCCCAGGTAGGACAGGACCGCCACGGACACCGCGCCGATCACCGCCGACAGCGCGAACGCGCCCTGCGTGCCGTCCCCGGACAGCGGTGACAGCACCCCCCGCTGCGCCCCGTCCCGCGCCAGCACCACGACCGCCGACACCACGAACACGACCAGGACCACGATCTCCAGGGCCAGGACGAGAAGGCCCACGCGCGCGGCGGCCCGTACGCCCCACAGGTTCAGGAGGGTGGTGACGACCACGGCCAGGGCCGTCCACACCCACCGGGACACCTCGGGGACCAGCGCGTTCATCGCGATGCCGGAGAAGAGGTAGGCCACCGCCGGGATGAGCACGTAGTCGAGCATCGCCATCCAGCCCGCGATGAACCCGGCCCCTTTTCCGAGCCCCGCGCGCGCGTAGGCGAACACCGACCCGGCCTGCGGTACGACCCGCACCATCTGCGCGTAGCTGAAAGCGGTGAACGCCATGGCGACCGTGGCCACCACGTACACCAGCGCCACCGCGCCGTGCGACTTCGCGTCCAGCGTGCCGAACACCCCGACCGGTGCCATCGGCGCGATGAACAGCAGCCCGTAGACCACGAGGTCCCGGAAGCCGAGGCTGCGCCGCAACCGGTGGTGCGTGCCGGTCGCGGAGGCTGTCGTTCCGGTGTCGGACATACGCACAAGTCTTCCCCGCGCGGCCATGGGCACGCGATCTCTCCGCCCCCGAACGCGGCCTTACGATGGGACGCATGACCGCTTCCTCTGGCCGCCGTGTCCTGCTCGCCGCCCCCCGGGGCTACTGCGCCGGCGTGGACCGCGCCGTGATCGCCGTCGAGAAGGCCCTCGAACAGTACGGGGCCCCGATCTACGTCCGGCACGAGATCGTCCACAACAAGTACGTCGTGCAGACCCTGGAGAAGAAGGGCGCGATCTTCGTCGAGCGCACGGAGGAGGTGCCGCCCGGCAACATCGTCATGTTCTCGGCGCACGGCGTCGCCCCCGTCGTGCACGAGGAGGCCCGGCAGGGCCGGCTCGCCACCATCGACGCCACCTGCCCCCTGGTCACCAAGGTCCACAAGGAAGCCGTCCGGTATGCGGGCGAGGACTACGACATCCTCCTGATCGGCCACGAGGGGCACGAGGAGGTCATCGGCACCTCCGGCGAGGCCCCCGAGCGCATCCAGCTGGTCGACGGTCCCGGGGACGTCGAGAAGGTGGAGGTCCGCGACCCGTCGAAGGTCGTCTGGCTCTCCCAGACCACCCTCTCCGTGGACGAGACCATGGAGACCGTCGACGCCCTGAAGACGAAGTTCCCCGGGCTCGTCTCCCCGCCCAGCGACGACATCTGCTACGCCACGCAGAACCGGCAGCTCGCCGTGAAGCAGATGGGCGCCGAGGCCGAGCTGGTCATCGTCGTCGGCTCGCGCAACTCCTCCAACTCCAAGCGGCTGGTCGAGGTCGCCAAGCTCGCCGGCGCCCGCGAGGCCTACCTGGTGGACTTCGCCGACGAGATCGACGAGGCATGGCTGGAGGGCGTCACGACCGTCGGCGTCACCTCCGGCGCCTCCGTGCCCGACGTGCTGGTCGAGCAGGTCCTCCAGTGGCTCGCCGAGCGCGGCTACGGCGACGTGGAGATCGTCAAGGCCGCCGAGGAGTCGATCACCTTCTCGCTGCCCAAGGAACTCCGCCGCGACCTGCGCGAAGAGGCGGCGGCCCTGGTCGCCGAGCGCGGCGGGAGCGGCACCTCGGGGGCGTGACCGTCAGTGGTCCGTCGTAACGTGGAGCCATGCAGATCTTCGGCGTGGACATCGGCGGATCCGGCATCAAGGGCGCCCCTGTGGATCTGGACCGGGGCGACCTGGCCCAGGAGCGCTGCAAGGTGCTCACCCCGCACCCGGCGACGCCCGACGGCGTGGCGGACGGGGTCAAACAGGTGGTGGACCACTTCGGGTGGACGGGCCCGGTCGGCCTGACCTTCCCCGGCGTGGTCACCGGCGGCGCCACGGTCCGTACGGCGGCGAACGTCGACAAGAGCTGGATCGACACGGACGCGCGCGCGTTGTTCAGCGGCCGGCTCGGCGGCCTCCCGGTGACCGTGGTCAACGACGCGGACGCGGCGGGCGTCGCCGAGATGGAGTTCGGCGCCGGGCAGGGCCGCAAGGGCACGGTCATCCTGCTCACCTTCGGCACGGGCATCGGCAGCGCCGTCTTCGTGGACGGCGTCCTGCTCCCCAACACCGAGCTGGGCCACCTGGAGCTGGACGGCCACGACGCCGAGAAGCGCGCCTCCAGCAAGGCCAAGGAGGACCACGACCTCAGCTGGGAGCAGTGGGCGCACCGCGTCGGGAAGTACCTGGCCCACGTGGAGATGCTGTTCTCGCCGGAGCTGTTCATCATCGGCGGCGGGGTCAGCCGCAAGGCGAACAAGTTCCTGCACCTCATCGAGGGCGTCAAGGCCGAGATGGTCCCCGCCCAGCTCCAGAACAACGCGGGGATCGTGGGCGCGGCGATGAGAGCGGCCCAGCGCGCCTAGGGGCCGGGCCGGCCGCCGTCAGCTCCGTCGCCGGCGTCGTCGTACCCACCGCACCCTGCGGACGAGCACGATGACCCCGGCGGCGAGCGTCCCGGCGTACAGCCAGCCCGCCTGGGTGGCGAGCCCGGTGACCAGCCCCATCAGGCGGCCGAGCAGCCCCCCGCTGTCCTCGGCGACCGGCAGCAGCCCCACGGCGAACGCGATCGGTACGACGACGGGCGCGGTCAGCACGTCCCCGCCACGCACCCACAGCGCGGTCAGCACGCACACCGGCAGGAACAGCACGCCGTAGACCGTCGGGGAGGAGCCGAACAGCAGCTGGTCCAGGAAGCCGAGCAGGAACATCGCCGCCAGGCAGAACAGCCCGCTGCCGAGCCCGGTCAGCCGGGGGTTCGGCAGCCGCCGGCCCGCCGTACCAGGTCCCGCTCCCTGTACCGGCCGCACGGCCCGCCCGTCACCCGGCGCGGGCCGACGCTCACCACCGCGCCCGCGCTCACCACCGCGCCCGCGCTCACCACCGCGCCCGCGCTCACCACCGCGCCCGCGCTCACCACCGCGCCCGCGCTCACCGCCGAGCCCACGCCCGCCGCCGGGCCCGCGCTCGCCGTCCACCCGGCGTCGTCCCTGCGCCGGCAGCGGGGCCGACGGGGGCGTGCCGCGTCGCGGTCCGTCGTTCGGGGGTCGCGATCCGTGTTGCTCCACAGGGACCAACCTAGGTCTGTTTATGTGCCGAATCGCCCGTGAGACACGCCGATGGCCAGAGCTTGGCCGGGCGATCACCGCTCTCGCGAGGCGGGCGCGCGGGACGCCGTAAACTGGTGGATCGGCCAGTGTCGGTCTCTGGCCCCTGGCAGCCCCTGGCCCACTCAACTACGGGAAGTCGCAACGTGTCGCTCACGATCGGAATCGTCGGCCTGCCCAATGTCGGCAAGTCGACCCTGTTCAACGCCCTGACCAAGAACGACGTGCTGGCGGCCAACTACCCGTTCGCCACGATCGAGCCGAACGTCGGCGTCGTCGGCGTGCCCGACGCCCGCCTCGCCCAGCTCGCCTCGATCTTCAAGTCGGAGCGCATCCTTCCGGCCACGGTCGACTTCGTCGACATCGCCGGCATCGTGCGCGGTGCCTCGGAGGGCGAGGGCCTGGGCAACAAGTTCCTCGCGAACATCCGCGAGTCCGACGCGATCTGCCAGGTCATCCGCGCCTTCAAGGACGAGAACGTCGTCCACGTCGACGGCAAGGTCTCGCCGAAGGACGACATCGAGACGATCAACACCGAGCTGATCCTCGCCGACCTCCAGACCATCGAGAAGGTCCTGCCCCGCCTCCAGAAGGAGTCGCGGATCAAGAAGGACATCGCGCCCAAGGTCAAGGCCGTCGAGGAGGCCAAGGAGATCCTGGAGAAGGGCGACACGCTCTTCGCGCACGGCATCGTCCAGGGCAGCGAGCGCGCGGAACTCCTCCACGACCTGCACCTGCTCACCACCAAGCCCTTCCTCTACGTCTTCAACGTGGACGAGGACGAGCTGGTGGACGAGGACTTCAAGAACGAGCAGCGCGCCCTGGTCGCCCCGGCCGAGGCGATCTTCCTCAACGCCAAGCTCGAGGCGGACCTCGCCGAGCTGGACGAGGAGGAGGCCCTGGAACTCCTCCAGTCCGTCGGCCAGGACGAGCCCGGCCTCGCCACCCTCGCCCGCGTCGGCTTCGACACCCTCGGCCTTCAGACCTACCTGACGGCCGGCCCCAAGGAGTCCCGCGCCTGGACCATCAAGAAGGGCGCGACGGCCCCCGAGGCGGCCGGTGTCATCCACACCGACTTCCAGAAGGGCTTCATCAAGGCCGAGGTCATCTCCTTCGCCGACCTGGTCGAGACCGGCTCGGTCGCCGAGGCCCGCGCCAAGGGCAAGGCCCGCATGGAGGGCAAGGACTACGTGATGCAGGACGGCGACGTGGTGGAGTTCCGCTTCAACGTCTGATGCGTACGGCGAAAGGCCGTCTGACCTGCGACGGAGCGGGTTGGGCGGCCTTTGCGGTCCGCGCGGAGTCCGCAGCGTGCTGACTTCGGTCAGCGCGCGGAACGGTTATGCCGCTTCGTCGACCTGTGGCCGGGTATCAGCGGACTCGTCCGCGTACGCCCTGTCGACGGCTGCCCGGGTCCGCTGCTGGTCCGCGAGCTCTACGAGGAGACGGGGCTCACCGTGAAGCCCGAGTCCCTCAAGGTCGCCCACATAATCCACGGCACTCGGGGCGTCGAGGCCCCCAACGAGACAGTGCGTCCGGTTGCCACGCTGCGTGCCGCCGGAGGCGCGCTGTCGTTGACCCGCAGCGTCGGGGAGACGCTGACGTCGGACTGGGTGGACGACGCCCTGCGCGGGCCGCGCCGCTTCGGCCTTGATGCGACGGGCCGGGTCACCGCCGTCACGGCCGGCCAGAGGCGAGTCCTACGCGTACGACAGCGGTGGCAACAACATCGACGCCACCTGGCCGGACCGCCACGCCAGTGGCGACGCCCGCGGCAAGCGCTCCGGCTTCCACTACAACCACCACCGCTACTACGACCCGCAGACCGCCCGGTACATCACGCCCGATCCGCTGGGTCTCGCGCCCGCGCCCAACCCCACGGTGTACGTGCACAACCCCCACCGGTTCAGCGATCCGCTGGGCCTCGCGCCGTACGAGGACAACGGGGGGCTCGGCGACCTCATCGAGGTCAACAAGCCCGACGCCGACGCGGACAAGCTGGCCGAGAAGCTTGGCGGAGAGCCCCGCAGGAGGTTCGCGAACGACCCGGACGGACGTGAGTTCGACGCGATCAGCGACGAGTACGTGGCCCAGGCGAAGCCCGCGGACTTCACCCTGAACAAGAAGTTCCGCAAGCAGGCGCAAGCCACGTTCGAGGCGGCGATCCAGAGTGGCCGCACGCCGTACTTCCAGTTCGACGGACCGCCCGGACCAGGGGTGATCGATAAGCTCCAGGAATACGGACGCCGGTACGGCGTCGAGCCGGTGATCGACACGACTCCGCTGGAGTGAGGGATGTACGAGTTCCATGGTTGGTTCGGTATCTCCGAGGACCCGTACGAGGACGACCCGCAGTCTCTGAGGGCGGGTGTCGATGAGTTGCGTGCGCGGATCGACGCGGTCCAGTGGTCCTCCAGCTGCAAGGTCGTGCTCGACGTCTTCAACGGGCTGGACGTCGTCACGGCCGCCGGCCACACGAACCACATCGGCTACGAGGCCGGGCAGCTGGACGAACTGGTGGCGTACATCGCGCGCCGCTTCCCCGGCTCGTGGGGGCTGCTCTACGACCGCTCCGACGAAGGCGACATCCCGAACGCCGACAACGCGTTCCGGGTGCGCGTCGTCCGCAGGGGGCTCGTCGAGGAGCGCCTGGATCCGTTTCTCTCGCCGTGCAATCCGGTAATCGAGGACTGAGCCCTACGAGGCTCGCCGGGAGGAGCACGCACCAACAGCTGACTGACCCGGCGAACCCGCAGGTCAGAAAGGGCCCGGCGCTTCGGAGCCGGGCCCTGATGGTGGTGTGTGTGACCTGAATCACGGGCGGAATTTGGTCTGGTTGGCGTGAATAATCTATGCGCGTCGCAAAAGGGACGCCGTAAGATCCTGGGGTTGCTGCGTCAATATGGGGGTAAGGATGCCGCACTACAGCACAGCCATACCTGGGGGGAACGAGAGGACAGCGGGGAGAATCCCCGCGCTGACCATCCTTTCGCCCGCTTCAGCCATCAACGCCTTCATCGAGGAACAGGCGTGTTCGGCCACTGTTGAGATCGCGTCGGCCCAGCCGGGCTGGACACGGACGCCCGACGCGCTGGACCAGGCCCTGGCCAAGACGGAGTCGTGCCTGGCCAGCGGGGTGCGCGTGCGCACCATTTACCAGCACGCCGCCCGGTTCAACGAGCCGATGAAGGAATACGTGCGGCGGGCCACCGAACTCGGCGGCGAGTTCCGCACCGTGGCCGATTCGCACTTCGACCGGATGGTGATCATCGACCGGCGGGTCGCGGTCATCTCCACCGCGAGGGACCACGGCAGCGCCAGCGCCATTTCCGACCCGGGGGTCGTCGGCTTCCTCGTCGACCTCTACGAACGGGCCTGGTCGCACGGCAAGCCGTTCAACCTGACGGGACCCCGGGCCGCCTCCGCGGAGGTCGTGCCCGAGATCCGGACGCGCATCAAGGAACTGCTGATGGCCGGCCACAGCGGTGCGTACATCGCCCGGCGCGTCGGACTGCGCAAGCGCGCCTACGACAACCACGTGGCCGCCATCAAGGTCGAGCTGGGCGCCTCCAACCTGGTCCAGCTCGGGGTGCTCCTCGCCGTGGAGCAGCAGGGCGACCGGAGCCGGCCGGATCAGGCCGCGGTCGGCTGAGCCACCGGGAGGGCCGATCCGCCTCGCGGGTCCCCGTCCAGCAGGGCCGCCGCCGCGTCCCGGCTCGCGGCGAGAGCCGTCTTGGCCGCGCCGCCGCTGCCGCCCGCGAAGGTGTAGAGGGCGGAGCCCGGCACCACCTGCCGCAGGGCCGCGCCGGGCTGTTCGTAGTAGCAGTCCAGCGCCGGCACGGTCCGGAAGCCGAGGGCAACGGTCCCCGGCAGCCGCGTCTCCACCGCCTTGCGCAGCTCGTCGGTGACGCCGTCGCGGACCTCGGCGGCCGACGGGGCCACGTCCCACAGGCGGGTGGGGACGCCGATCATGCCGCCGCCGTCCGCCGGACGCCCGTACAGGCCGGAGGTCTCGTCCATGAACACGCCGAGCCCGGCCGGCCAGCCGCTGCACCACGTGTACTGGATCTGCTTGGTCCGGTACCCGGCCGCGTCCAGCCCGCTGCGCTCCAGCAGCGCCGGCGTCCACGGCCCGGTCGCCAGGACCACCGCGTCGTAGCCCATGGGCGGCCCGCCGTCCGCGGGCCGGACCGCGGGAGCGGGGTCCACCGATCCGGCCGCACGCGGCAGCACCCGGACCCGGTCGGCGGGCAGGTGGGTCAGTACGGCGTCCCGCAGCCGGTCGGGGAAGAGATAGCCGGCGTGCTCCTCGACGATGCCCCAGGCGCCGTCGGGCAGATCGCGGAAGGAGAACCTCCGGGCCAGCTCCGGCGCCTCCGCGCACGCGGCGTGACCCGGCAGCAGATCCTCGACCACGGCGAGCGCAGCGGCGGTGTCCGTTCCGGCCGCTCCGGTACCGGCCGCCTGCACCACGACCGAGCCCGTCTCCCGGTACCCGGCCCAGTCCCGCAGGGTCGGGCTGGACCGCAGCTCGGCCAGGCTGCGCGCGGCCAGCAGACTGTCCACGGCCGTGCCCGCGTAGGCCCGGACCATGCCCCCGGAGCGGGTGGTGGCGTCCTCCTCGCGTTCCTGGTGGTCGCCGGCCCACAGCTCGACCCGGCGCCGCTCCCGGCCCGGCCCGGTGGCCAGCCGCCAGGCCAGCAGGGTGCCGAGCAGGCCGCCGCCGACCACCGCGACGCGCATCTACCCCGTCCCTTCGGCCGGTGCGGTCCGGGAGAACTCCATGACCCAGTTCAGCTCCCAGGTGAGGCCGCCGTCGGCGGAGAACGCCTGCTCCCAGCGCGCCGCGTCCGGACCGCCCGGAGTCCAGGTGAAGCGGACCCGCACCGGTGTGCCGCGGTGTTCGTCATCGCCCTCGAACACGCCGGTGCCGTCGGTGAAGCGGCCTTCCACGGGCGGGAAGAGCCGGCCTTCGCTGGTGGCCCAGTGCAGGGACCAGATGTCCCGCTGGGCGTCGTGGAGCCGCAACGTCAGCCCGTACATGCTCTCGTCGGGATAGTGGATCTCCTCGACGTTGGCCTCGCCGCCGAACAGCGGGCGGATCACGGCCTGGGAGGAGAACTCCTCCCAGTCGTCGGCGCCGGCCAGCCGGGTCTTCAGGCGGCGGTTGGCGACCGTCCAGCTGCCGTGCAGGAAGTGGAAGTCGTCAGCGGCCATCGCGGGCCGCCCTCACCAGCTCGACGAGGTCACCCGCGGTGCGCTGGGAGTGCAGGGCGCGCAGGTCGATCTCGACGCCGAACTCGCCCTCCAGGGCGACCAGCGCCTCCAGGGTGGTCAGGCTGTCCCAGTTGTACGAGCCCAGCAGCGGCTGTGCCGCCAGCGTGGCCGGCGTGGTGCCGAGGATGCCGCTGAGGATGTCCACGACCTTGGCGGCCGTCTCGTCCGTCAGGTCCGGGGTGGTGGTCATGCGGTGTTCTCCTGAGTGTCGAGGGAGGGGGTGGGGGAGGTCAGGGCGATCCAGGCGGGGGCGACCGGGGGGCGGCCGGCGAGGTCGACGGCGAAGTCCCGTACGCCGTCCGCGTCCTCGGAGACGAGCGTCAGGCCGGCCCGCTCCCAGACGTCGGCCGCGACCGCGTTCTTCGCCGTCGGCACGAACCGGGCGGTGACCCGGTCGGCACCGGCCTGCGCCGCCCGCTCGAACAGCCAGTCGGCGACGGCCAGTTCCACGCCACGGCCCAGGACGCGGCAGCTGAGCACCAGGTTCAGCACCCGCCACTCGCGCTCCCCGCGCTCCACCCAGGCCGCGCCGACGACGCCCTCGTCACCGAACCGGTCGGACACCGAGAACGAGGCGACCAGGTGATCGGCGGAATCGCGCATCGCGGCCGTCGCGCTGTCGTCGAACCGCACGTCGGTGAGGTTGAACTGGTTGGTACGGGCGGCCAGCTGGGCGATGCGGCTGGTGGTGAACGGGGTGGCCGGGGCCGCGGTCACGGTGATGCCGAGCGCCGTGAGGTAGTCCTCGGATGAGCTGAACGACCCCGAGTACTCGCTGCGCAGGGCCCGCGAGCGGTACAGGTCGGGCCGCTGGTGGTCGGTCGCGGTCAGCTCCGGTACGTCGAACCAGCCCTGCCGCAGGAGCCGTTCCACCAGATGGGCCGGATCGCCGTCGGCGGAGACCACCGCCACCTGGGGCAGCTCGGCCGCGACGTGCTCGCGCTCGTAGGGGGAGTCGTCCATGAAGACGAACGAGTCGATGCCGAGGCCCAGGGAGCCCGCGGCCCGGCTCAGGTTCTCCGCCTTGGCGTCCCAATTGGCGGCGAGCACCGAGAAGGTGTCCGGGCGCAGCGCCGCCTCCGGGTGCCCGGTCAGCATCTCCTCGACCAGGGAGGCGTCGTTCTTGCTGGCCAGGACCAGCACCACGCCCTGCTTGCGCAGGCCGGCGGCCACCCGCTGGAGGGCCGCGTAGGCCTTGCCCGGGTAGAGCCCGCCCAGCTGCACACCGTGGGCGCCCAGCTCGCCGAGGACCCCGCCCCACAGGGTGTTGTCCGCGTCCAGCGCCAGCACCTTCCGGGACAGCCCGGCCCGGGCCTGGAGCACCCGGCGGGTCTCCTGGGCGAGCAGCAGCAGCGCGTGGTCGGTGTACGGCATGTCGGCGAAGGAGTGCAGCCGCCGGTCCCGGGCGGGCACCGCGTCCAGGGCCAGCAGCCCCGCCAGGTCCAGGGTGACCAGCTGCGGCTCCTCGGCGGCGAGCCCCAGCAGGTCGGCGTTGAGCCGGTGCCACGCCTGCGCCAGGACCGCCCGGTCGCGGACCGCGATGAAGGAGTCCCGTACCGCCCGGGACAGCGGCACGGTGTTCAGGACCAGGGCGGCGGGGGTGTGCCCGGCCGCGGCGCCGAGCAGGCCGCGCAGCTCGGCGAGCCTGTTCTCGACGTGGGCGACGACCTCCTTGACGGGCATGCCCTGGGGCGTGGCCGGCAGGAAGAACTCCTCCGAGAGCACGCACAGCACCGCGTCGGGCTGGTGCTCCTCCTGGAAGGTGCCGAGGGCCAGCTCCATCTCGAACCGGCCGTACTCGCCGGTCCGGACGCGCGGGCCGAGCCCGGCGGCGACCAGGGTGGCCCGGAGCAGGTCGGGCAGGGCGCCGAGGGTGGCGCTGCCCAGCACGGAGAGCCGGACCGGGCGCAGGCCGGGGGCCTCGGGGTCCAGGGACTTCAGGGCGGCGCCGATCCGGCGCAGCGGGGCCGGGTCCTCGACGGCGGCGAGGGCCAGCCGGGCACCGGGTTCCGGCGCCCGCCCCTCGGCCACCGCGGTGCCGATGGCTTCGGTCAGGTGGGTGATGTCCATGGTGGTGTCCTCGCCGCCCGTCAGATCCGGACGAGGGTGCAGTACCAGCGCATGCCGATGGCGATGCCGCACAGGGCCACCATGTCGCCCTTGCGCAGTTCGCCCCGCTCCAGGTGCTCGCCGAGCGAGACCAGCTGGTCGGCGGCGCCCATGTGGCCATGGACGGCGGCGAGTTCGACGTTGGTGCGCTCCACCGGGATCTCCAGCGCGTCGGCGATCTCCTGCATGGAGGACCGGCCGTCGTTGATGTAGATCACCCGGGCCAGGTCGGCGCGCTCCACCCCGGCCCGCCGGCAGGCGTCCTCGACGACCTGGACGACGCGCTGCTCCAGGTCGTGCACGAAGGCCATGAGCCGCTTGGGGTCACGGTCGAAGTGCTCCTGCACGCGCAGCAGTCCGCTCGGCGCGGTCAGGCTGTTCCAGCTCAGCGGCGGCAGCGGGGCGACGCTTCCGCCGTATTCGCTGCGGAAGAAATCACACAGATCGGGGTCGGTGATCTGGGAGGTGGACAGCCACTGGTTGTCCTCGTGGTCGCGCTTGAGAATCACGGCCACGGCGGCGTCGCTGTGCACCGAATTGTTGACCGTCATGCGGTTCCGGTGAAATTCGCTGGTGCGGTTCACCGCGACGAAGAGTACGTTGTCCAGCTCCGGCTGAATGGCCAGCTGGCCGGCGATCAGTCCGAGGCCCGTGACACCCGAGGCGCAGCCCTCGTTCAGCAGCAGCGTCTGCACCAGCGGGGTGCCCAGCTCCCGGGCCAGGGCGGCGGAGGAGTCCCAGTGGGGGTACTCCGGATGGTCGGAGGTGGCGTACACGACCAGGCCCAGCTCGGCCGCGGTCATGCCGGCCCGCTTGAGGGCCTCCTCGCCGGCCTGCGTGGCGAGTTGGAGGGCGTGCACGTCCTCCGGCGCGCGATGGAAGGTGGTGTAGCCCCACCCGATGATGCGCTCCGGGTCCGGCACGTAGTCGGCCGCCACCTCGGCGACCTCCTGTGTCTCACCGAACGCGTAGCCGAATTCGACTATTCCGAAATTCATAGGGCTCTCCTGCTCAAGCCGATTAAGGCCGCATGGCGTCGCCTGAAGTCTGTTCAGTGCGCGGGCGCGGTGCAACGTCCCTGATGGTGCAAGTTGTTGTGCTGCACTTTTGTGCAGGATCACCGGACCGGCCGGGGAAAAGTTGCAGCTTGGGGAGCTGCCGTCCGGAACCTAATCTGCGCAGAGCCCGCAAGTGCACCGGGCGCCACCGTCTTTCTGCTCACGCCGTGATTCCCCCGTCGAATCCCGGTGCTACGAGAGGTCACATTCATGGATCGCGTGTCCCTGACCAAGGAGTATCTGGCCGAGGTGGCCGTAAGCGGCGCCACGGCGGCCGAACTCGTCGGCTCCCAGCCCGAGTCGAAGCTGCTCAACACGATCTACCAGGGCCGTTTTCTCTCCCGTCCGGTGTTCCTCGGGCACGAGGAGCAGGCCCGTATCGCCGCGGACCTGGAGCACCTGCGGACCGCCCTGGTCAGCCTTCCCGACCGGCTCTTCGGCGGCGATCTGGCCGCCTTCGCCTCCGCGGTGGGGATGACCGACCTCCAGGTCTCCGCCATCCTCCGCAGCCGGGGCACGTCCGTCACCCGGCAGGCCCGCGCCGACATGTACGCCGACGCGACCGGGCTGCGCCTGCTGGAGTTCAACATGGGCAGCACCCTCGGCGGGATGGACAACGCCGACATGTGCCGGGCCCTGCTGGAGCACCCGGTGCTGTCCGGGTACGCCGAGCGCCGCGGTCTGACGTACGTGGACACCATGCGGGAGCAGGTCAACAACATGTTCGTGGAGACCGGCTTCGCGCCGGGCTCGCGGCCGGTGGTCGCCCTCACCGACTGGCCCAGCAGCTTCGAGAGCCTGGCGCCGTACATGGAGCAGTTCTGCGAGCGCTGGCAGGCCCTCGGCCTGGACGCCCACCCGTGCCACATCGGTCAGCTGGAGATCCGCGACGGCGCGGTCTGGCTCGGTGAGCGCAAGGTCGACATCATCTCGCGGATGTTCCTCATCGAGGACCTGCTGGAGTCCGACGAGGCGGCGGCCCTGATGGAGCCGGTGCTGGACGCGGCCCACCGCGGCGAGGTCAAGATCTTCACGCCGATGGACTCGGAGCTGTTCGCCAGCAAGGGCGCCCTGGCGATGCTCTCCGACGAGGCCAACCGCCATCTGTTCGACGCGGCGGAGCTGGAGAGCCTGGACCGGATCCTGCCGTGGACCCGGATGGTCCGGGCCGGCGAGGTCACGCTGGAGGACGGCAGCCGCGTCGACCTCCTGGAGTACGCGCTGGCCCACCAGGACGATCTCGCGCTGAAGCCGACGCTGCTCCACGGCGGCCACGGCGTGGTGCTCGGCTGGCAGGACGACGTCACCCCGGAGATCTGGCGCGAGCGGCTGACCGCCGCCCTCGACGGCCCGTACGTCATCCAGCGCCGGGTCGTCCCGGACCCGGAGCTGTTCCCCGACGCCGACGGCGTGCTGCGCGAGTGGACCGTGGCGTGGGGCGTGTTCACCGTCGTCAACGGCTACGGCGGGGCGCTCGCCCGGGCCACCACGGTGGAGTCCGGCGAAGGCGTCGTCAACGTCACCAACGGTGCCTACGCGGGCGCCGTGATGCACGAGGCCGCGCCGTCCGCCGCGGCGGGCGAGCGGTGAACTCGGCCCCTCACCATCTGGCGGCCGGCGGAGTCGACAGTGTGCTCGGACCGGTGCTGGCCGCGCTCGCCCTGATCCTGGTCGCCGCCTTCCTGTGCGGCCGGCTCGCCGAACGGTGGCGCCAGCCCGCCGTCATGGGGGAGATCGTCGCCGGTATCGCGCTCGGGCCCAGCCTGCTCGGGCTGTTTCCCGGTGACCCGGTGGAGGTGCTGTTCCCGGTGGCCGCCCGTCCGTACCTCCAGGTACTGGCCCAGGTCGGCCTGGTGCTCTTCATGTTCGGGGTGGGCCACCACTTCGACATGGGGCGGCTGCGCGGGGCCGGCCGCCAGGTGACCGCCGTGTCCCTGGGGTCGGTGGCCCTGCCGTTCGCCCTCGGGGCGGGAGTGGCCGCCGGGCTGTACGCCTGGCACACCCCGGTGACCGAGGACGGCAGCAGCCCCGGCGCGCTGGGCTTCTCCCTCTTCCTCGGCACCGCCATGTCCATCACCGCCTTCCCGGTGCTGGCGCGGATCATCGCCGACCGGGGGCTGCACCGGGAACGGCTGGGCAGCATGTCGCTGGCCTGTGCCGCCGTGCAGGACCTCATCGCCTGGTGCGGGCTGGCCGCGCTGATCGTCGTGGTGAGCGCCGGTGAGGTGTGGTCCCTGCTGCGGATGGCGGGCTGGGCGGCGCTGCTGATCGCGGCCCTGGTGTACGGGGTCCGGCCCGCGCTGCGCCGGCTGCTGGCACCGGGCGGCCGGTTCGCCGACGCCGGGCTGGGGCAGGTCCTCCTGGTGGCCGGGGCCCTGGTCACCGCCTGGGCCACGCACGAGATCGGCCTGCACGCGGTGTTCGGTGCCTTCGCCTTCGGGGCGGTGGTGCCCAAGGAGGAGATCGCCCGCTCGATGCCGGACGTCCCGGTGCGGATCGAGCAGAGCAGCAGGCTGCTGCTGCCGGTGTTCTTCACCGTGACCGGGCTGTCCGTGGACCTCGGGGGACTGGGGCTCAGCGGTCTTGCGGTGGTCGCGGTGGTCACGCTGGCCGCCATCGCCGGCAAGTTCGGCGGCACGCTCGGAGCGGCCCGGCTCACCGGGGTGCCCCGCCGGGAGGCCCGGGCGCTGGGCATCCTGATGAACGCCCGCGGGCTGACCGAGTTGGTCATCCTCGGCGTGGGCCTGGAACTGGGCCTGCTGGACACGAGGTTGTTCACCGCCATGGTCGTCATGGCGGTGGTCACCACCTTCATGACCGGGCCGCTCCTGGAGCGCTTCTACCCGATGGCCGGTACGGCGGAGGCGCCGCTCGCCGAGCCGGTGGCGTCCGCCGGGGGCTCCACCGAACCGGCCGTGAAGACCAGGTAGCAGTAGTCGTCGAGCATCTTGGCCAGTGGCCTGCCCGGGGTCCCGAAGGCGGCGGCGAGCGCGCTCTCGGCGTCCGCGTCCGCCGGGGCCCCGGCCGGTCCGGCGGCCTCGGCCAGCACGGCCCGCCCCCAGTCCCGTCCGAGTCGTTGGTGCGCGGCGAAGGCGGACCCGTCCCGGGTCCGGTGCAGGGCCGCGGCGATGGCGGCGTCCCAGGGCATGACCGCGTACGGACGCAGGGCGTGCAGCAGTTTGGAGGCGGCGGTCGGACCCAGCGGCCGGGGCCTGCGGCCGAACGAGGCCGGGCCGGCGCTCAGGGCCGCGAAGGCCGTGCCGACGGCGGTGATCCGCTCGTCGTCCAGGCCGGCCAGCCGCTCCCCGGGAGCGGGCAGCAGCTCGCCGTACTCCTCCCACCAGCCGGCGACCGAGGTGTCGAAGAGGTCGGGTTCCCCGGTCCTCGGGTAGCGGATGCGGCAGCCGGCGGCATTGAGCCAGCGCAGCAGCGCGGTGCGGTGTCCGGGCAGGGAGGGGTCCACGCCGGGGGCCGTGGCGGTCAGGAACGCCGCCCAGGAGTCCTCGGCCGCGGTGTAGCGACCGAAGGCCGCGACCGCGGTGCGCAGCAGGGCGAGCGAGGGCCCGGCCGCGGAGGAGGAGTGGTTCACGTGAAGTCACCTCGCGAGAAGCGGAACTGATGGAGAGCCGGCCGGTCGACGGACCGGCCGGCCGAGTGGGAGAGGGAGTACATGGAATCCATGGAGGGCCGCGACCCCTGGATGCTGGAGATCCGGTTCTTCCGGCTCAAGCCCGGCACCGGGCCGGAGTTCTACCGGGTGGCGGACGAGGGGACGGTACCGCTGATGCGGAAGTGGGGCATCCACGTCCTCGGACACTGGCTCTCGTCGACCGACGAGGACAGCTTCTTCCTGGTCCGGGCGTTCAGGGACGCGGAGGACCGGCGGGCCGTGTCGGAGGCGTTCTACGCCAGCGAGGAATGGCTCGCCTTCGAGGACACCGTCATGGGAATGGTGGAGGACTACCACGCCGTGACCACGTCGATCAGCGCGGAGAAACTCGCCGAACTGGGCCGGGTGACCGGCGCCGCGGCCGGGGCCTGAGCCTCCCCCGCCGCGAGGCGGCGGGGGCGGTCCGCCGCCGTCCGCTCAGGGACAGGGCGTCTCGGCGGGCGCGAACACCACCAGCACCCGGAGTTCCTCGGTGACGGAGTGGAAGCGGTGTTCCGCCTCTCCGGGCACGTAGCAGACCGAGCCGGGCGCCACGGCGTGATCCGTGGCGCCCACGCGGAGGTGGGCCCGGCCGGCCAGCACCACGTACAGCTCGTCCTCGTGGTGCGGCAGCTGGGGATCGGTGCCGTCGGCCGGCAGCACGTACAGGCCGGCGCTGAGCGCGGGCACCCGCAGGAATTCCAGATAGCGCATCGCCATCCGGTCCTGCTCGGCCGACAGCGTGTCCGTCTCGAAGAAGCGGGGAACTGATGCAAGCGATTCCATTCCGCCGATTCTTCACAGCCCCTCGGAATCCGGCAAGCTTTCCGGGAAATGTTGCAGGGTGGCCGCGTGGGCCGCTGCCACGCTCTTCGGCACGCACATGCGCCACGCGTCGACGACCAGTTCGGACATCTCCGGGACGTCCAGTGCGTCCAGCCGTGCGACGACCCAGTTGAACCGCATGTCGGACTCGCTGGGGAACCGGAATTTGTCCGGCTCCGCCGCCACCAGGGCGGCACGTTCCTCGCGCGGAAACGCGAAGCCCATCAGGGTCTCGTCGCGGGACAGCGCCACATAGACGATCCGTCCGACGCGGAACTTGATCCGGTCCCGGACCAGCGCTTCTTCCGTGCGTGGCAGCGCGGTGGCGACCCGCCGGACATCCTCCGTGGTCGGTTTCACCGTGTAAACCCTCCGATTGTCCGATTCGCCCGAGTATGCGGGCAATGGTTCGTACATGGAACGTGCGAGAAAGTGCGTCGCGAAATTATGCACGTCCCGCTTCGTTGACCGTGCCGGGCGATCCCGGAAATCTTATTCCCAGAAAGGCCCGGTCCCGTCCGTCGACGGGATCTCCGCCCCATCGCACGACAGGAATCCAAAAATGTACACCAGTTTCCGCAAGTTCCTGCTGCTTCTCGTCGGCACCGTCGCCGCACTCGCACTGACCAACGCGACCGCGTCCGCCACGGAATCCGAAATCCGGCCGGCCGTCGTCGCGGATGTCACACAGACGCCCGACGACTTCCACTGGGACTGATACCGGAATATTCGGCAGGGGGAAACCGAGAGATTCTGAAGGCCCTACATGACACGCCTCACGCACCGGGAAGCGCAGGAGCGCGCCTGTGCCCTCACGCTCCGGTCCTACGACGTGGAACTGGACCTGACCACGGGTGACACCGTCTTCCGGTCCACCACCGTCGTCACGTTCTCCGCGACCGCACCCGGCGGCTCCACGTTCCTGGAACTGCGGCCGGCCGCCCTGCACTCGGTGGTCCTCAACGGCCGCCCGCTGGACCCGGCCGACCTCGCCGACGGCCGGATCGCGCTGACCGGACTGAGTGCCGAGAACACCGTCACCGTCGTCGCCGACATGGCGTACTCCCGGGACGGCCAGGGCGTCCACCGCACCGTCGACCCGGTCGACGGGGAGACCTACGTATGGGCCCACTGCGCCGTCGACGCCGCGCCCCGGGTGTTCGCCTGCTTCGACCAGCCCGACCTCAAGGCCCCCCTCACCCTCCGGGTCACCGTGCCCGCGCACTGGCGGGTGCTGGGCACCGGGCAGGCGGAACGGCTGGACGAGCGCCGCTGGCGGTTCCCGGCCACCCCGCCCCAGCCCACGTACCTGATGACCGTCGCGGCCGGGCCGTACGTCTCCCACCTCGGCGAGCACGACGGCATCCCGCTCGGGGTGCACGCCCGCGCCTCCCTGGCCGGCGCCCTCGAACGGGAGCACCCGGAGATCCTTCAGATCACCGCGCAGTGCCTCGACGAGTACCACCGGCTGTTCGGGGTCCGCTACCCGTACACCCGCTACGACCAGGTGTTCGTCCCGGAGTTCGGCAACCTGGCCATGGAGAACCCCGGCTGCGTGCTCATCCGGGACCAGTTCGTCTTCGAGTCGGAGCCCACCGGCGCCGACCGCGAGGACCGGGCCGTGGTCATCGCGCACGAGATGGCCCACATGTGGTTCGGCAACCTCGTCACCATGCGCTGGTGGAACGACCTGTGGCTGAACGAGTCGTTCGCCGACCACATGGGCCACCGGGTCGCCTCCGACGCCACCCGCTTCACCGGCGCCCGCATGTCGTTCGCGGTCGGCCGCAAGGGCCAGGGCTACGCCGCCGACCAGCGGCCCACCACCCACCCGGTGGCCGGCACGGCCGCCGACATCGACGAGGCCGAGCTGGCCTTCGACCGGATCTCCTACTTCAAGGGCTCCGCCGTGCTGCGGCAGCTCGCCGCCCGCCTCGGCGACGACGTGCTCTTCGCCGGCCTGCGCCGCTACTTCGAGCGGCACGCCTGGTCCAACGCCACCACCGAGGACTTCCTCGCCGCGCTCGGCGAGGCCGCCGGAGCCGGGCTCACCGAGTGGGCCGGCCAGTGGCTGGCCACCGCGGACGTCAACACCCTGACCCCGGTGGTGCGCACGGAGAACGGCCGGATCTCCTCCGCCGAGATCATCCAGAGCGCCCCCGCCGCCCACCCGGTCCTGCGCGATCACACCCTCGACATCGGCCTGTACGGGCCGGACGGCCGTACCGTCGTACGCGCCGAGGTGCGCGGCGCCCGCACCGAGCTGCCCGCCCTGACCGGCCTGCCCGCGCCGGAACTGCTGCTGGTCAACGACGGCGACCTGGCCTACGCCAAGGTCCGTTACGACGCCTCGGCCACCCCCGCCCTCGCCGCCCGGCTGCCCGGCCTCAGCCCGCTCAACCGGGCCATGGTCTGGGGGTCCCTGCTGCTCTCCGTCCAGGACGGCAGCTACCCGGCCGCCGACTACCTGGCCCTGGCCGTCGCGGCACTCGGCACCGAGCGCGAACTCCCCATCCTCACCGAGGTGCTGCGCCAGGCCCGGACCGAGATCGCCGACCGCTACCTCGCCCCGGAGGACCGGGACCAGGCCCTCGCCGCCCTGTCCGGCGCGCTCGAGGGGCTCCTGGCCGACCCGGCCACCGCCCCGGACCTCCGCCTGCCCGCCCTGCGCTCCCTGGTCGACTGCGCCACGGACCCCGCGCTGCTGCGCGGCTGGCTCGCCCCGGGGGCCGTGCTCCCCGCGGGCGTCCCCCTGGACACCGACCTCGGCTGGCGCGTGCGGTACCGGCTGGCCGTGCTCGGCGGGCTGGACGCCGACGAGCTGGCCGCCGCAGCGGAGGCCGCCCCCGGCGGTCAGTCCGCCGCCTGGGCGGCCAAGTGCCGGGCCGCGCTGCCCGACCCGGTGGCGAAGAAGGCGGCCTGGGAGGCCGTCACCGGTGACCGGACGCTGTCCCACCACACCGTCTGGTCGCTGGCCGAAGGCTTCTGGCAGCCCGAACAGGCCGCCCTGACGGCCGAGTACACCGACCGGTTCTTCACCGACCTGCCGGCCGCGCTGGAGGGCCGCGAGGGACTGACGGTGCTCCTCGTGCGCCACCTCTACCCCCGCTACGCCGCAGGCCCCGAAACCCTGCGCGCGGCCGGCCGCGCACTGGCCCGCGCCGACCTCGGCCCGCTGCTGCGCCGCAACCTCACCGACCTGACCGACGACCTGCGCCGCGTCACCGCGGCACGCGGACTGGAGACCCGATGACCACAGACGGCCCCACCCCCACCGACGGTCTCATCCTGGTCGTCGGCAGCGGGGTGCAGCGCTACCGCGAGTACCTGCTGTCCTCCGCCGGCAAGCACCCGGTCTGGCTGCTGGACGCCGCCGAACCCGTCTGGCAGCTGCCCCACGTCACCGGCCACACCGTGGTCCCCCAGCTCCACCCGGAGCGGATGACCCCCGACGTCCCCGCGCTCGTCGAGGCCGCCCGTCAGGTGGCCGCCGCGCACCCGGTGGCCGGCGTGATGTCGTACGACGAGACCCTGGTGGTGGCCACCGCCCACATCGCGGAGGCCCTCGGGCTGCCCGGCTTCACCGTCGAGGGCGCCCTCAACTGCCGCGACAAGTCCCGCACCCGGGCCCTGCTCACCGAAGCCGGCCTGGTACAGCCCGGGTTCGCGTACGTCACCGACCTCGCGGCGGCCCGCGAGGCCGCCGCCGGGTTCGGCTACCCGGTCGTGGTCAAGCCGCGCGGCATGGGCGCCAGCATCGGAGTGGTCCGTGTCGAGGACGAGACCGCCCTCGACTCCGCCTTCACCACAGCCGAGGCGGCCGGCCGGGCCGGCAACCCCGACTTCGAGGGCGGCGTCCTCGTCGAGGAGATGCTCACCGGCCCCGAGATCAGCGTCGACGGCGCCGTCCTGAACGGCGTGTACCGGCCGATGTTCGTCGCGCACAAGTCCGTCGGCCTGGCGCCCTACTTCGAGGAGACCGGCCACACCGTCTCCGCCGACGACCCGCTGCTCACCGACCCGGTCCTCCTCGACACGCTGGAACGCGCCCACCGTGCCCTCGGCGTCTCCACCGGCATGACCCACACCGAGGTCAAGTTCACCTCCCGGGGGCCGGCGATCGTCGAGGTCAACGGCCGGCTGGGCGGTGACCTGATCCCGTACGTGGGCCGCCTGGCCACCGGCGTCGACCCGGCCGAAGCGGCGGTGGAAACCGCCCGCGGGCGGGCCGCCGACCTCGCCCCGGCCAGGATCGCCACGGTCGGCATCCGCTTCTGCTACCCGCCCGAGGACGGCACCGTCGCCGCGGTCACCCTGCCCGCCCCGGGCAGCACGCCCGGCCTGCTGGAAGCCGAGCAGATCACCCCGGACGGCGCGGCCCTGCGACTGCCGCCCGGAGGCTACGCCAACCTGAGCCGCTACGCCCTGCTGGTGGGCGAGGGACCCGATCCCGCGTCCTGTGCCGCCGTCCTGGACGCCGCGGAGGCCGCGTCGTCGGTCCGGCTGGCCTGAGACCGGCCGGGGCGCACCCCCCACGGCGCCCCGGCCGCCCGAACGGGCCACGCGGCCCCGCAGCCCCATTCGCAACCCGCATCGAATCAGGAGATCCGAGTGACCGCGTTCGACATCGACACCCTTCTGGTCGGCGCAGGCCCCGCCAACCTCGCCCTCGCCATCGCGCTGGAGGAACTCGCTCCCGCCGACGTGGCGGCCGGCACGCTGATCCTGGAGCAGGCCGACGACGTCGTGTGGCAGCGCGGCATGCTGCTGCCCTGGGCCCAGAGCCAGGTGTCCTTCCTGAAGGACCTGGTGACCCTGCGGAACCCCCGCAGCCGCTTCACCTTCGTCAACTACCTGCACTCCATCGGCAGGCTGGACGACTTCATCAACCTGGGCAGCGCAGTCCCCTTCCGCCAGGAGATCTCCGGCTACTTCGCCTGGGTCGCCGAGTCCCTCGTCCACACCAAGATCGAGTTCGGGCGTGGGGTCCGCCGGACGGAGGCGCTGCGCGACCCCGCAGGCGCGGTCACCGGCTGGCGGGTCCACCTGACCGACGGCACCACGCTGACCTGCCGCGACCTGGTGATCGGCGTGGGCCGGGAGGCGCACGTCCCCGAGGTCTTCCAGGGCCTGCCGGCCGACCGGGCCATCCACAGCACCCGCTTCACCGAGGGCTTCGCCGCCCTCGACCAGCGGCGCACACGCCGGTTCGCCGTCATCGGCGCCGCCCAGAGCGCCGCCGAGATGCTGTGGACCGCCCACCAGAGCTTCCCGCACGCCGAGTGCACCATGATCATGCGGTCCATCGGGCTGAACTCCTACGAGAGCAGCAAGTTCACCAACGAGATCTTCTACCCGTCCTTCATCGACGAGTTCCACGCGACCTCCCCCGGCTCGCGCGAACAGCTGCTGCGCGAGATGCACCGCACCAACTACGCCGGCCTCGCCCCGGCCATGCTGGACACCCTCTACAAGCAGACCTACCTGGAGAAGCTCAACGGCGAGGAGCGGCTCCGCATGGTCACCATGACCGACGTCACCGCGGCCGACCTGGACGGCGACGACGTGGTCCTCACGCTGTCGGACCGCCGCACCGGCGAGGTCAGCGAGCACCGCTGCGACACCGTGCTGCTCGGCACCGGGTTCGAGCGCGGCATGCCCTGGCTGATCCGGGACCTCAGCGCGTCCGCCGGGATCGCCGACCCCGCGGGGATCACCGTCGACCGCAACTACCGGCTCCGGCTGCCCGAGGGCAGCACCGCCACCTGCCACTTGCAGGGCGTCAACGAGGCCACCCACGGCATCGCCGACTCGCTGCTGAGCGTGCTGGCCGCCCGGGCCGGCGACATCGTCACCGACCTGCTCGCCGTCCGCGCCGGTGGTGCCGACCGGGGCGTCATGACGACTCCCGCGGCCCACGCCGCCTGACCGCCCCGCCACCCAGGAGAACACCCTGTCATGACCATGGAAATCCGCGCGCTCGACCGCGCCGGGCTCAAGCCCGACAACGGCCTCGCCGCCCAGCGGCTGATGCCCTGGCCGCTGCTGAACGCCCCCTTCGAGGGCTCGTGGTGCCTGGTGCGACCCGGCGCCGAGTCCGGCGCCCACGCCCACCACGAGTACGAGATCTGGATCGCGGTCACCGGCTCCGCCGAACTGTTCGTGGACGGCGAGTACCACCCCTTCGCCAAGGGCGACATCGTCCACTTCGTCCCCGGTCAGCGCCACCAGGTGGTCAACCGCGGCGACGAGGACTTCGAGATGTACGCCGTCTGGTGGGACGCCGACCTCGCGAGCGGCTTCGCGCAGCGGCACGCCCGCACCGAGGCCGGCGGCCAGGAGCCGGCCGCCGCCACGGACGGAGCCGTCCGATGACCGACGCCCGTCCCGCGATCCTCATCCCCGCCACCCCCACGCCCAACGGGGACCTGCACGTCGGCCACCTGGCCGGGCCGTACCTGTCCGCGGACATCTACGCCCGCCGCCAGCGCGCGCTCGGCCGCCGGGTCATCCTCACCACCTGCACCGACGACAGCCAGAGCTACGTCGTGGCCAGCGCCCGCCGCAAGGGCGTCACCCCCGAGGAGCTGGTGGCCGGCGCCACCTCCGCCATCGAGAAGTCCCTGCACGCGATGGGCATCTCGATGGACGGCCTGCCGCCGATCGACGACACCTACCGGGCCACCGTCCTGGACTTCGTCCGCCGGCTCCACGCGGACGGCCGGCTCCGGCTGCGCACCGTCCGCCTGCCCTACGCCGAGACGACCGGCACGTTCCTCTACGACGGCCTGGTCGGCGGCGAGTGCCCGGTCTGCCTGGTGCCCAGCAGCGCCGGCGCCTGCGAGGGCTGCGGCCACCCCAACAACTTCACCGAGCTGCTCCGCCCGTACAACGTCCTCGACCCGAAGGAGCCGGTCAGCCACCGGGAGTGCACCATCTGGGTCCTCCCGGCCGAGGAGTACCGCGACCGGATCGAGGAGCACTTCGCCCGGGTGAGCCCGCTGTGGCGGCCCCACGCCGCCCAGCTGGTCCGCGAGATCCTGGCCCGGCCGCTGCCCGACATCCCGGTCACCGTGCCCGGCGAGTGGGGCATCGAGGCGCCGTTCGAGGAGACCCCGGGGCAGATCCTCTACCCGTGGATCGAGGCCATGCCCGCCTCGATCTACGCGACCTGGTGGGCGGCCGGACGGCAGGGCGACACCCGTGGCGAGACCGACACCCACTGGCGTGCGGACCAGGACGCCGAGCTGGTGTACTTCCACGGCTTCGACAACGTCTACCACTGGGGCCTGATGGACCTGGTCATGCTGCTGGCCCACGGGGACCGCTACATCACCCCGGCCGCCAACGTGTGCAACGAGTTCTACGAGCTGGATCACGCCAAGTTCTCCACCTCGCGCCAGCACCTCATCAACAGCACCGAGCTGCTGCGGGACGCCCCGCGTGACGTGGCCCGCTTCTTCCTCGCGCTGACCGCTCCCGAGCACCACCGGACCAACTTCGACCGGGAGAACTTCCGCGCCCTGGTCGACGAGCGCCTGACCACCCCGTGGAACGACCTGGCCGCCGCCCTGGACCGGCTGGCGGCCGGCGCGAGAGGCGACACCGGGCTGCCGGTCGGCCCGGAGGGCCGCCGCCGCGCCACGGCCATCGCCGACCGCTTCGCGCTCGCCTACACCCTGGGCACCTTCAGCCCGGCCCAGGCCGCCGACACCGTCGTCCAGCAGACCGCCCGGCTGCGCGGTGCCGCCGAGGCGGCCCTGGCCGACCCGGCCGGCCCGCAGGACCTGGGCGATCTGTTCGCGCAGGTGGCGGCGGTGCTCACCGGTGCCGCCCCGATCCTCGTGGACACCGCCGAACAGGCCGTCGCGGCCGGCCTGGACCTGGACCCGGCCGCCCCGCCGGCCGAGCGGATCACCCCGTTCGCCCTGCCCCGCCTGGGCTGACCCCGGTCGCCTCCTCCCACCCGGAATGAGAACCCGTAGATGACCACCTTGCTCGCCGACACCCCACCGCAGGCGGTGGGTCCCGTCGCACGGAGGACTGAGCGGCTGCTGCTGCCCGCGGTCTTCATCACCAACCTCGGCAACAACATCCAGCTGATCGCGTCCTCGCTGCTGATCTACAAGGACTCGGGCACCACCCTGTCCGTCGGCTGGGTCTACGTCCTGGTGGCGCTGCCCCAGGTGCTGCTGTCCGTGCTGTTCGGCCGCTGGGCCGACAAGTTCGACCGCCGCACGCTGTGCGTCACCACCGACGTGCTCAGCGCGCTGACCGCGGCCTTCCTGCCGCTCTGGCTGGTCCTGGGCGGAACCGGCAGCGGCGCCGCCTACGCGGTCAACCTGATGCTGGCCGTGCTGTCGGCCCTGTTCATGCCGGCGAGCATGGCGCTGATGAAGGAACGCGTGCCCGCCGAGCGGCTCGGCGGCTTCAACGCCAACTACGAGTTCGCCTACCAGGGCGGCACCATGCTGTCCGGCGTGGTCGGCGGGTTCGCCGTCCAGTACTTCGGCGCCACCCCGCTCTTCTTCTTCAACGCCACAACCTTCGCGGCCTCCGCCGTCCTGCTGTTCTCGCTGGGCCGCCGCCCCGTCATCGAGCCCGCCCCCGCGACCGCGGAGCCGGACACCGAGGCGGGCGAGGAGAAGGAGGCGGCCGCACCGGCCGCCGAGGCCGCCCCGCGCGGGCCGGTGGCCCGGCTGGGCGCGCTGTTCAGCATCGGCAGCGTCATCGTCACCGTGGCCAACACCCTGCTGCTGGTTGTCGTCGTGGACCGGTTCCACCAGGGCGCCGCCACCCTGGGCGTCGCCGACGCCCTCGCCTGCACCGGCATCCTCATCGGCATCGCCGTCTACAAGAGGGTCCAGGAGAAGGTGGACCCCCGGCTGCTGATGCTGGTCGGGTACGGCATCTGCGCCGGGCTCGCCTTCGTCCAGCCGCTGGCCCTGTGGACCCTGCTTCCCGGCGTCTTCCTGGCCGGCCTCACGTTCGTCTTCGGCCGGCTGCCCGCCCGTACCGAACTGATGCGCAACGTGCCCGACAACCGGGCGGGCCGCGTGTTCGGCGCCGCCAACGGCGCGGGCCTGGCGGTGAGCCTCGTGCTGACCCTGGTCGTCGCCTACGTCTGCGACCACTACGGAGTCGTCCGGGGCTACGCGACCCTCGCCGCCTTCGGCACCCTCGCGACCGTCGTGGTCGTCGGCTCGCTCTACGCCCGCCCCCACTCCCTCCGGTCGTCCGACGCAGCAAAGGCAGCCACATCGTGAAGCTCCTGACCATCGAGACCCGGCAGTACCTCAGCTACTACCACTCCCGCTACCAGCAGGTCGAGGACCACGGCGTCGAGCTGTACGTCCTCAACGGCGAGGGCACCGAGGACTTCTGGCCGGCCGAGCGGTACCGGCTGGTCGGCTCCAAGCACATCGACGCGATGATCGAGCAGGCCCGCGCCTGGCACGCCGAGGAGCGGTTCGACGGGGTCATCACCTTCTCGGAGTCGGCCGTCATCGCCGTCGCCGCGGTGGCCGAGGCGCTGGGGCTGCCGTCCATCGGAGTCGAGGCCGCCGTCAACTGCCGCAACAAGTACCTGATGCGGCAGGCGCACGCCCGGCACGGCGTTCCGCACCCGGGCTTCCGCCTCGCCGACAGCCTCGACGCGGCCCGGGAGGCCGCCGCGGAGTTCGGCTATCCGGTCATCCTCAAGCCCACCATGGGCGCCGGCAGCAACTTCGTCTTCCGGATCGACGACGACGCGGAACTCGAACTCCGCTACGCCCAGGCCGCCGAGGGCATACGGGAGATGTTCTGGGCGGTCTCCGAGGCGGACGGCCTGGACCTGGGCCCGCAGGGACTGCTCGTGGAATCCTTCCTGGACGGCCGGGAGTTCCTCGTGGAGGCCGTCGCCTGGGACGACGAGGTGTACCTCGGGTCGGTCGTGGACCGCATCACCAGCGAGGGGGAGACCTTCGACGACGACGTCCACCACGCCCCCACCTCGCTCGGCGCCGAGGACCTCGCCGCGCTCCACGAGGTGGTCCGGGCGGCCGCCCACGCCCAGGGGCTGCGCCGCAGCGTGATGCACGCAGAGGTCCGCTTCCACCAGGGCGAGCCGTACATCCTGGAGATCGCCGCCCGGGTCGGCGGCGGCGGGCTCGACGCCATCGCGCGGCTCACCGCCGGGCACGACCCGATCCGCGCGGTGGCCGACATCGGCGCCGGGGTCGTGCCGCGGGTCCGGCACTACACGCCCACCGGCACCCACATCACCGCCATGTGCCTGATCAGCGAGGCCGGCACGGTACGCCACGTCGAGGTGCCGGCCGACGTCCGCCAGGACGACCGGGTCTTCCTGCTCAAGATCACCGCGCGGCCGGGGGACGTCATCAAGCGTCCGCCGCACGGCAACACCATCCTCGGGTTCCTCGGCACCACCGGCGACTCGCTGGAGTCCGCCCACTCCGCGATGACCGACCTCGCCAAGAAGATCACCGTCTCCTTCGAGGACTGACGCGCCACCGCGCACCAGGGCTCCGCAGGAGCCACCACCGCGGGGCGGTCGCGACCCGGCCGCCCCGCACCCCACATCCGTCAGACGCCCGCAGAAGGGTCACCCATGTCCACCACCGCGCGCACCGCCCGCACCCGCACGTACCTGATGTGCCGCCCCACCCACTTCGACGTCACCTACTCGATCAACCCGTGGATGCGTCCGGAGAAGCCCACCGCGACCGAACTGGCGCTGATCCAGTGGAACGAGCTGTACGGCATCCTCACCGGCCTCGGCCACGACGTGCAGCTGATCGACCCCATCGAGGGCCTGCCCGACATGGTCTTCGCCGCCAACGGCGCCACCGTCATCGACGGCACCGTGCTCTCCGCCAAGTTCCGCTACGAGCAGCGCGCCGCCGAAGGCCCGGCCTACCGCGACTGGCTGGCCGGACGCGGCTACCGGGTCCACGACGCCGCCCACGTCAACGAGGGCGAGGGCGACTACCTGTTCACCGGCACCCGGGTGCTCGCCGGCACCGGTTTCCGCACCGCGCTGCGCTCCCACGCGGAGGCCGAGGAGGTCTTCGGCCGCGAGGTCGTCGGCCTGAACCTGGTCGACCCGCGCTTCTACCACCTGGACACCGCGCTCGCCGTCCTGGACGACGACGAGATCATGTACTACCCGGCCGCCTTCTCCGAGGGCAGCCGCCGGCGGCTGGAGGAGCTGTACCCCGACGCCGTCATCGCCACCGACCACGACGCCGAGGTCTTCGGCCTCAACGCGGTCTCCGACGGCCGGAACGTCGTGATGGCCGCCCAGGCCACCGAACTCGCCGACAAGCTCCGCGACCGCGGGTTCCACCCGATCGGTGTCGAGCTGACCGAGCTGCTCAAGTCCGGCGGCAGCGCGAAGTGCTGCACGCTTGAGCTGCGCGGCGGCTTTGGCCGCGGCTCCGCCGAAGGGTGACCCGGGTGGCCATCGACTACGACGGACGCCGCTTCCGCCCCGTCGGCACGGACGACCAGGAGGCGGCCCGGCAGGCGGTCTACCACCAGCGGGACGACCTGCTGTGGGGGGAGTTCTCCGGCGGTGACGCCCGCCGGGGCACCCTGACCGGCACGGTCGCCGAGGACGGGCGGCTGGACTTCGTCTACGGAGTCGTCCTGACCGACGGCCGGGTCGTCGCCGGCAGCTGCCGCAGCGTCCCCGAGGTCCTCGACGACGGGCGCGTCCGGCTCACCGAGACCTGGCAGCGGTACGGGCAGCACGCCGCGAGCGGCATGTCGTACCTGGAGGAACTCCCGCCCGTCCCAGCCGCCCCCGCGCCCGGCCAGGGCGCCCCGACCGGAGAGAACACACCGTGACCACCGCACTCACCCGACCCGTCGACATCACCGCCGGCACACCCCGCAAGGGCGGCGTCGTCACCTGGGCCTGCGCCCCCGGCTTCCCGCCCGCCGTGATCTTCCCGTTCACCCCCGCCGAGCGGATGGGCACCCGCAACGTCCTGGAGTTCCAGGCCCTGATGTACCGCACGCTCTACTACTTCGGCGCGGACGGCACCCCTGACGTCAACTACGACCTCAGCATCGGCGAGCCGCCGCGGTGGTCGGAGGACGGCCTCACCGTCCACGTGCGGGTCAAGCCGTGGAAGTGGTCCAACGGCGAGACACTGTGCGCCGACAACGTGCTGTTCTGGGTCAACCTCATGGCCGTCAAGGGCGACCGGTACGGCGAGTACGTGCCCGGCTACTTCCCCGACAACCTCACCGACTACGGCAAGTCCGCCGAGGACGAGGTCTACTTCACCTTCGACAAGGTCTACTCCCAGCAGTGGGTGCTCAAGAACCAGCTCAGCACCATCACCCCGCTGCCCAGGGCGTGGGACCGCACCGCCGACGGCCCGGCCGACGCCTCCGGCGGTACGGCCGACGTCGAGGCCGTCTACGACTACCTGATGGCCGAGCAGGGCGACATCTGCGACGAGGGCAACGCACACCGTACCCGGTGGGCGGACAGCCCGATCTGGAGCGTGGTCAGCGGCCCCTGGAAGCTGAAGAGCTACACCCTCGACGGCGTCGTCACCTTCGTCCCGAACGAGCACTACTCCGGGCCCAACAAGCCGTATCTGGACGAGTTCCGGCAGATCCCGACCGTGTCCGACGAGGAGCAGTACGAGCTGCTGCGCGCCGACCCGGACGCCGTCCAGGTCGGCTACCTGCCGCTGAGCTTCGCCTCCGGACGCACCGACGACCCCACCACGGGCGGCCCCAACCCGCTGGCCGACACCTACCAGCTGGTCCCGCAGACCGCGTACTGCATCCGGTACATGTCGCTCAACTTCAACAACCCGACCGTCACCGGCAGGCTGTTCGCCCGGACCTATCTGCGGCAGGCGCTCCAGCTGACCCTGGACCAGGACAGCGCGGTCCGCGACATCTACCAGGGCTACGCCTACCGGCAGGACGGGCCCGTGCCGCGCCACCCGGACACCGGCCTGGAGTCCCCGGCGCTGCGCGGCGGCAACGGACCGCTGCGGTTCGACCCCGCACGGGCCAAGCGGCTGCTGGAGGAGAACGGCTGGGACACCAGCGTCACTCCGGCCGTGTGCGTCCGGCCCGGCACCGGACCCGGTGAGGCCGGCGAGGGCATCCCGGAGGGCCACCGCCTGAGCATCCTCATCCGCTACGTCGAAGGCCGCCCCTCGCTCACCGCGCTGATGCGCCAGTACAAGCAGGACGCGGCCGAGGCCGGCATCGAGCTGCGCCTCGAAGAGGTCTACGGCTCGGTCCTGGTCGCGGAGGACGCGCCGTGCGTGCCCGGACCGGACTCCCCGTGCCTGTGGGAGATCTGCTGCTGGAACGGCGGCTGGGTGTACCACCACCCGAGCGGCGAGATCCTGTTCAAGACCGACGCGGGCGGCAACTTCGGCCACTGGACGGACGAGCGCGCCGACCAGTTGATCGAGCGCTCGGTGACCACGGACGACCCGCGGGCGCTGTACGAGTACCAGGACTACATCGCCGAACAGGTGCCGGTGATCCTCACCCCGAACTTCCCGATCCGGCTCTTCGAGGTCTCGCGGAAGATCGGCGGCTTCGGCCCGGTCAACCCCTTCGGGATGATCGCTCCGGAGAACTGGTACTACAAGGAGGACTGAGCCGCCTCACCGGACGGGGGACGGGACCGGGTACGGCGCCGGTTCCGTCACCCAGCCCGCCGCCAGCACCAGACGGGACTCGCGGTCGGCGGCGAGGAAGGCGAAGGGACGGTCGAAGCTGACCCGGACGACCGTCGTCTCGTACCGGTACTGCGGGACCCCGCCGGCCGGCGCCGGCATGACCGCCGTCACCGCCGCCGCCCGGAAGCCGAGCGCGCCGAACTGGGCCACGGCCGACTGGCGGGCCTCCCCGACGGCCAGTGGATAGGGGCTCACCCCCGGGAAGTGACCGGTCGCGGTGTCCGTCGCCGCGGTGAGGCCGAACAGGGCCGGCAGGGCGAGCAGATCGTGGTCGGCCCGTACCTCGTACGCCACCGTCGTCACGTCCAGGGTCGTCGGCTGCGGCGCGGTCGCCGGCTGCTGCTCCACATGCAGGCCGGGGCCGACATGCCCGTGCGGCAGCGCGCCGCCCCCGGTCAGCGGCAGCCCGCGCTCCACGATCCCCACCCCGGCCGCCAGCACCTGATCCGGCGTCATCCGCTCCTCGCCGAGCACCAGATGGACGTCGACGCCGTTGTCCCCGGGCACCGTGAGCGCGGTGACGAAGCCGTCCGGGGTGCCCGCCACCCCCACCCGGTCCGGGCGCACGCTGCGCCGGTGCAGGCCGCGCAGGGTACGGCCCTGCCAGGGGCCCGAGCCGGGCCGCAGCGGCTGCTCCGTGAAGGGCTGCCGCCACTCGGTGCGCAGGGCGAGGGCGGTGGCCAGCACCATCCGCGCCTCCCGGGTCAGCGTCACCGGCATGCGCTCGACCAGCCCGCCGGTCCGCTCCGCCGCCCAGACGTCCAGCCGCTCCTGCGCGGTGACGAGGTCGTCCCCGAAGACCCCGTGGGTCCCGGCGGGCAGCCCGGCCCGCCACTCCTCCCGCAACGCCAGTCCGTGGTGCGTCCACAGGCCGAGCGCCGCGTCCAGCCCGGCGACCCCCGCCAGCCCCGCCAGCAACTCCCGCGCGGCACCGGCCGCCTGCTCGGCGGGCACGCCCAGGGCACCGGCCAGTTCCGCCCGCGCCGGGCCGGCCGCGCCGTCGGCCAGGAAGGCCAGCAGGGGCCACACGCCCGGCGCCGAGAACACCGTGCCCTCACCGTTCAGGGCCTGTGCCCACCGAGCCGTCAGCCCGTTCACACGCCGGACCGTCTCCTCGGCCACCGTGCTCGTCTCCACCCGCATTCCGCCCCCGTTCCGGTCCCGCTTACCATGCGGCCAGTCGTACGTCAGTCCAGCCGCCGGCCGGCCGCCGGTCCCCTGTGCTGCCGCCGCCCGATCCAGGAGCACGGTACCGGTGTCCCTCCCCCCGCCTCCCGGCCCCCACCAGCCGCAAGAGCCGTTCCAGCCACCCCGGTCACAGCCGGGGGAGCCGTACGGGCCGTCGCCGTACCCCGAACAGCCGGGCGGCCCTCCGGGGTTGCCCGCCTACCGGTCGTGGCCGCAGGGCTACAGCCCCTACAACCGCCCCGCGCCGGTCAACGGCCTCGCCATCGCCTCCCTGGTGCTCGGGGTGCTGTGCTTCGTGCCCGGGGTGGGGCTGGTGCTCGGGCTGGTCGGGCTGCGCCAGATCCGCCGGCGCGGCGAGCGCGGCACGGGGCTGGCCGTCGGCGGCGCCGTGCTGTCCGGGGTCGGGCTCGCGCTGTGGGCGCTGCTGCTCGCCACGGGCGGCGCCTCGCACGTGTGGCAGGGGTTCAAGGACGGCGCACGCGGTGGCGCGGCCCTCTCGCTGGCCGAGGGCGAGTGCTTCGATGCGCCGGGCGGTGCGCTGAGCGGCGACACGTACGACGTGGACAAGGTCTCCTGCGCCGGCGCGCACGACGGCGAGGTGTTCGCGACCGTCACGCTGCCGGGCGGCTCCTATCCCGGGGACGACGCGGTCGCCGACACCGCCGACGAACGCTGCTGGAGCCTCCAGGACAGCTACGCGATGGACGGCTGGGCGGTGCCGCGGGACGTCGACGTGTACTACCTGACGCCGACCGAGGACAGCTGGGCCGCCGGGGACCGCGAGATCACCTGCGTGTTCGGCAACACCACCGAGGGCAAGGACCTGACCGGGTCGCTGCGCAACGACGAGACCGTCCTCGACGCCGACCAGGTCGCCTATCTGAAGGCCGCTCACGTCCTCAACGCGGCCCTGGACACCGCTCCTGACGAGGAGTACGTGGAGGACGACCTGCCGGGGCACAAGGCCTGGGCGGGCCGGGTGTCGGCCGCGCTGGGCGAACAGGCCCGGATGCTGCGCGCCCACGACTGGCCCGCCGGCGCCCGAAGGACCCTGGCCGCGCTCGCCGCCGATCTGGACAGGGCGCGCGCGGAGTGGGCGAAGGCCGCGAAGGCCGGGGACGCGGACGCCTTCTACGAGCACTACGACACCGGTTTCGACCTCATCGACCCGTCCCGGGGGGTCGCCGCGCGGGAGGCCCTGGGGCTCACCACCACCGTGCCGACGGGCGACGCCGCATCCGATTCGAGCATCCAGGTGTGAGAGCGCGCCTATACGGGGCAGAAAGCGCCTGGGTAAAGCCCTCCCCGGCCCCTTGTCATCACATCGAGTGATTCTCTGGCCTTTGCTTGCACGGCTCAACCCACGGTTGCCACGCTGTTGCTGTCTGTACAGCCTGATGGGAGCGGCCAGTGACTTTCGGTGAGCAGCCGGCGTACCTGCGTGTCGCGGGTGATCTCCGCAAGAAGATCGTCGACGGTTCACTGCCGCCCCACACCCGTCTTCCCTCCCAGGCCCGCATCCGCGAGGAGTACGGCGTCTCGGACACGGTCGCGCTGGAGGCCCGCAAGGTGCTGATGGCCGAGGGGCTGGTCGAGGGCCGCTCCGGCTCGGGGACGTACGTGCGCGAGCGGCCCGTGCCCCGGCGGGTCGCCCGCTCCGGATACCGCCCGGCCGGCGGCGCCACCCCGTTCCGGCAGGAGCAGGCCGACGCCTCCGTGCGCGGCACCTGGGAGTCCAGCAGCGAGCAGACCGAGGCCGGCGCGGCCATCGCCGAGCGGCTCGCGATCCAGGCCGGCGACCGGGTCATGCGTACCAAGTACCTGTTCCGGGAGGGCGGCGAGCCGATGATGCTCTCCACCTCCTGGGAACCCCTCGCCGTCACCGGCCGCACCCCGGTGATGCTCCCCGAGGAGGGTCCGCTCGGCGGGATGGGCGTGGTCGAGCGCATGCGGGCCATCGACGTCATCGTGGACAACGTCACCGAGGAGGTCGGCGCCCGCCCCGGCCTCGCCGAGGAACTGCATCTGCTCGGCGGTGTGCCCGGGCATGTGGTCCTGGTCGTCCAGCGCACCTACTTCGCCTCCGGCCGTCCGGTCGAGACCGCCGACGTGGTCATCCCGGCCGACCGCTACCGGGTCGCCTACCACCTGCCCGTCAAGTGACCGCCCCCGCCCGGGCCGTCCTCACCGTCTGCCGCGCGCCCCTCGGCGTGAGGTAGCGCACACCCTGACGCTCCGCCCGGGCGGTCACCGGCGCCGTCCCGCCCCCGCCCGTGCCGCGACAGCCGCAGCAATCCGGCCGTTCTCGCAGGTGGCCCGGGGTGCCTTTGGCATGCCCCCGACCCGGGACAGCAGCGTTGTCGACGGCGCATTCGGTCCCGTGCGCCCCCGGCGTTCTGGCTCGATGCGTACCTCTTTGTGAAAAGCCGTATTCGCAGCGTGAAGGTTGGGCGTACGCTCGGGCATATGCGGATTGCGGTTTCCTTAGACGGGGCCCGGCGGGGGCCCGGGCCCGGGGGAGGGCGGGGCGGTGCGAGAAGGAACGCGGGCGGTGGGGGCCATGAGTGAGGGCACGGTGTCCCTGCCCTGGATCGTCATACGGCAGGACGACAACGGCAATCGCTACCGCGTCGGCCGGTACGCGACCCGCGCGGAGGCGCAGAAGATCGCCGACAGCCTCGACGACCGGGGGCACAAGCAGCTCTACTGGGTCGAGCGCATCGGTCAGAACGGGGACGGCACGCAGAACTGACCGGTCGGGGGCTCCCGTAGGCTCCGCTGCATGACGCGTACGACCCCCGAGGCGGAACGGATCGTGGTGGGAGCCGCCCTGCTCGACGGCGGCCGGCTGCTGGCCGCGCGCCGCAGTGCGCCCGCCGACCTGGCCGGGCGCTGGGAGCTGCCCGGCGGCAAGGTCGAGGCGGGGGAGCGGCCCGAGGATGCGCTGGTGCGTGAACTGCGCGAGGAACTGGGTGTCGACGCCGAGCCGGTCGACCGCGTGCCCGGGCAGTGGCCGCTGCGCACGCCGTACGTCCTTCAGGTGTGGACCGCCCGCCTGCGCCCCGGCTCACCCCTGCCCCGCCCCCTCCAGGACCACGACGAGCTGCGCTGGCTGACGCCGGCCGAGCTGTGGGACGTACCGTGGCTGGACCAGGACGTCCCGGCGGTCCGGGAGGTGTCCGCCCGATGGGGCGCCGGTAACGGCGCGACCAGCCACAACGGACCCGCGGCCGCAGGGCGACCGCACCACCCGGGCGCTTAGGTGCATGGCCCCCAAGCGGAGCGCGCCCGTTCGTGCCACCGTGCGCCCTCTCGCGCGGTACTGCCACCCGGATATCGGGTATGGGCCCATTAACCCCATGAAATCGGACATGGGTGGGCTCGCTGGCCTGGGAAGTGATCGGCGTGATCGACACCGATGGCGACTGCGCCGAGTGGTCCTTTCCCGCGGAACCGGGCGTCGTGCGCGCCGCCCGGGCCGCGGTCCGCTCCCAGCTGCACGGCTGGCATCTGGACTGCGTCGCCGACCTCGCCGCGCTGCTGGTCAGCGAGCTGGTCACCAACTCGCTGCGGCATGCCACCGGCCCCATCGGCGTACGGCTCGTGCGCCCCGCCGGACTCGACGGCACGCTGCGCGTGGAGGTCTCCGACCCGCTCCCCGACCCGCCGCGCGAACGCGTCGCCCACCCCGAGGACGAGAGCGGACGCGGCCTCCAGCTGGTCGCCGGCTCCTCGCGCAGCTGGGGCACCCGGCCCGGCGCGAGCGGAAAGACCGTCTGGTTCGAACTGGCGGTGCCCGGGTGACGGCACAGCACGCGCAGGGGCACGGGGGTGTACAGCCGACGGCGTGCCGTCCATCGTTCGCGCCGGGGGCGCACGTGGTCCCGCGGTGCGTGATTCGGCGGTGTGTTCCCTGGTTAGAAGAGTGGAAGTGTTGTCACGGACCGGTCCGAAAAGCACCTGGACCGAGCTGTGATCGTGAACACCGTGTCGTGCGGCGCCGTAGTGCTGGATACTGCGGGCAGCCGCCCCCGGTGACCGGTGCCGGACGCGGTGAGCTGGAGGGGACGGTTCGCGTGAGCGAGATACCAGCGAAGGCCACGGAGTCCGAGGACCCGTCGGACGGCGCGAGGAGGCAGGCCGCGGAGGCTGACGCGGCACCCGGTGACGCCATGTGGCAGAGCAGTCCGCCCGGTTCCATCTACGACTACATCAAGGTCGCGTCCTTCTCCATCAGTCCCGGCGGGCTGGTCGACCAGTGGAGCCTGCGCGCCGAGCAGCTGTTCGGCATCCCCGCCGCACGCGCCGTCGGCATGGACCCCATAGAGGCCTTCATCGATCCCGACCTGCGCGAGCGCGGCCAGCGGAAGATGGCCGAAATCCTCGACGGGCGCGAGTGGACCGGAGTGGTGCCGTTCCGGATGCCGGACCGGCCCGACGGCACGCGCGGCGAGGAGGGCCTGGCCGAGGTGTACGTCATGCCGACGCGCACCGCCGAGGGCGACAAGGCCGCCGTGTGCATCGTCGTGGACGTCCGCACGCTGCGCAGCATCGAGACCGACCTCGCCGCCTCGCAGGCGATTTTCGGTCAATCCCCTTTCGGTTTCCTGCTGATCGACACGGACCTGCGGGTGCGCCGCGCCAACAATCGGTTCGCCTCCATCTTCGGCGGCACCCCGGACGACCACCGGGGCAAGGGAGTTCACGACTATCTGCCGCGCGGCGAGGCCGAGCGGGTCTCGGCCACCCTGCGGCGGGTGCTGGAGAGCGGCGAGTCCATCACCGACATGCACGTCACCGGCTTCGTCCCGGGCTCCGAGGAGCGCCGGCACTGGTCGGTCAACCTCTACCGCGTGCACAGCGGCAGCGGCCGGCCCATCGGCATCGCCTGGCTCGGAACCGACATCACCTCCCGCCGCGCCGCCGCCCGCGAGGCCGCCGCCGCCCGGCGCAACCTCGCCCTGCTCAACGAGGCCGGCGCCCGCATAGGGAACTCCCTCGACCTGGAGACCACGGCCCGCGAACTCCTCGACGTCGTCGTCCCCGGCTTCTGCGACCTCGCCACCGTCGACCTCTACCAGGGCCTGCTGGCCGGCGACGAGACCCCGCCCGGCCTCGCCGACGGCAGCGCCGAACTGCGCCGCGTCGCCTTCGCCAGCGCCGTCTCCGGCGCCCCCTTCGCCAGCTCGGGCAAACCCGTCGAGGTGGGCGCGGTCCACCACTTCCCGTTCACCTCGCCCTGCGCGGACGCCCTGCGCACCGCACGCCCACAGCGCGTGCCCGCCGAGGAGGGCGGCCTCGTGCAGTCCACGCTGGCGGTGCCGATGGTCGCCCACGACACGGTCGTGGGGCTCGCGCAGTTCGCCCGGACGAAGGGCAGCGAGCCGTTCGGCGACCGCGACCGGGACCTCGCGGTCGAACTGGCCGCACGGGCCGCCGTCTGCATCGACAACGCGCGGCTGTACCGCCGGGAACACGAACGGGCGTTGATACTGCAACGCTCCCTGCTCCCGCCCGGCGACCCCGAGGCGTCCGGCCTGGACATCGCCTGCCGCTATCTGCCCGGCAACGCGGCGACGGAGGTGGGCGGCGACTGGTTCGACGTCATCGAACTCCCCGGCCACCGCACGGCGTTGGTGGTCGGTGACGTCATGGGCCGGGGCCTCAGGGCGGCGGTGGCCATGGGCGAACTCCGCACCGCCGTACGCACGCTGGCCCTGCTGGACCTGGAACCGGCGGAAGTTCTCTCGGCGTTGGACGAGATCGCGCGGGGGCTCGGCACGCCCGGGGGCGTCCAGCAGGCCACCCGTACGGCCCGTCAGCCCCGGGACGCGGACCTCTCCGAGGTGTACCTCGCGACCTGCGTGTACGCCGTGTACGACTCCGTCACCAGACGCTGTACGTTCGCCAACGCCGGCCATCTGCCGCCGGTGCTGGTCGAGCCCGGTGAGGCGGCGCTGATGCTCGACGTGCCGCCCGGCATGCCGCTGGGCGTGGGCGGCGAGCCGTTCGAGGAGGTCGAGGTCGAACTCCCCGAGGGGGCGCTGCTCGCGCTCTACACGGACGGCCTGGTCGAATCCCGCGACCACCCGCTGGACGAGGGGCTCCAGGCCTTCGTCGGCGCGCTCACCGACCCCTCCCAGCCCCTGGAGGACGTCTGCGACCACGTCCTCAACACCCTCGACACCCATCACGGCGAGGACGACATCGCCCTGCTGATGGCCCGGGTGCAGGGGCTGCCCGCCGAGTCCGTCGGCGACTGGACGCTGCCGCGCGAGCCGCGCAGTGTGGGCCGGGCCCGGGAGTACGCCCGCGGGCAGTTGTTGTCCTGGGACCTGGAGCCGCTGGTCGACACGACGGAACTGCTGGTCAGCGAGCTGGTGACGAACGCGCTGCGGTACGGCGAGGGGGACATCCGGCTACGGCTGCTGCTGGACCGCACGCTGGTCTGCGAGGTCTGGGACTCCGGGCTCGTCCAGCCCCGGCGCCGACGGGCCCGGGACACCGACGAGGGCGGACGCGGGCTCCAGCTGGTCGGGCTGCTCAGCGCGGCCTGGGGCTCCCGGCGCACACCCCGCGGCAAGACGGTGTGGTTCGAGTTGCCGTTGCCCGGCGGAGAGGGCGGCCTCACAGACCCGGCAGAGGCGCTGCTGAGCCTGTTCTGACCCCGGCCCACCCACCCGACTCGCTCGGCTGAGAGGTGGACCCAGCGGTGCGTCTGCCGGTGTCGGCTGGTGGGATGGCGGCCCCTACGTGTGCAGCCGGGAGCGGGTCTCGGGGCCGCCGAAGGTGGGTGGGGGGCCGCCGTCCGGGTCCTCTCCGAGGAGGATGCCGGCCGGCACCGCACCGGCGACGTCGGCCGCGTTCCCCTCGGTGCCGTAGGCCCGGACATCCCGGTCGGCCAGCCTCCGCGCCTCACCGGCCACCACGTCGGCCCGCCCCGCGTGGCCCGCGCCCAGCTCCCGTACCGCCTCCGCCAGGCGGGCCCGGGCCTCAGCGCCCACCACCCCCCGGTGCACCCCGACGCACTCCTCCGCCCCGGCTACCGAACTCCGCGCCACGAGCAGCGCCGCGGTGTCCAGCACCCCCGACCACGCCCCCGTCAGCCGCTCGACGCCCCGGGTGATCCGGCGCAGCGCGTCCAACGGGTCGTACGGCCCACCGGTCAGCTCCTCCCGGACCCCCGCCAGCACCCCGTCGACATGGGCCGGCCGGGCCTCCGGCTCCCCCGTCGGGTCCCCTTCGACGTGGGCCGGCCGGGCGGGCGGCTCATCCGAGGTCGGCGAGGCCTGCCCGGTCCCATGTCGGACCGCCGCCGGCCGGGCAGGTGGGTCACCCGGTGTCTGCGCGGTGCGCCGGGCCGCCGCCCACTCCGCCTCCGCGCCGGTCAGCGCGGCCGGCACCAGCCCGGCCGCTTCCCGCAGCTGCGCCGCGAGCCGCTCCACCCCGCCCACCAGCACCCCCGCCTGCGCCACAGCGCCCTCACCCGCGCGCACCTGCCACGCGGCCCGCCGTGTCTCGCCCACGTCGGCGGCCTGCCGGGCCTCGTTCAGCCGTGCGCCGGCGAACACCAGCCGGTCCTTGGCCTGTTCGACGTACCCGGTGACCGACCGGGTGGCCGAGGGCGCGTACCGCTCCTGGAGAACCGCCAGCGTCTTCTGCGCGGCCGTCGCCCGTGCCGCCAGCTCCCGGAACCGCTCCTCCGCCACCTCCAGCGCCGCGCGCAACCCCTCCTCGTCCGTCGTGAGCCCCCGCAACCGGTCCAGCGCCTCAGCCTCCGCGTCCAGCCGCCGCCCGGCCTCCGCGCAGCGGCCGATCACCCCGACCAGCGCCTGACGCCGGGCACTCGCCTCCTCCGGGACGCCCTCCTCGTACCGCCGCCAGATCGCGAACGCCGCCGCAAGCTCGGTCTCGGCGGCCCGCAGCGCGTGGGTGAACGGCTCGGTCCGCTCCACCCCGAACCGGTCCCGGACGAAGGACAGTTCCTCCCGTGCGGCCCGGACGCAGTCGTCGGCCAGCCGCAGCGCCGCCCGGGCCTGGCGTTCGGAGTCGGCCGGGGTGGGCACGGGCGGATGCGTCGAGACGATCCCCGGGGTCGTCCGGGTCCGGGCCCGGCGGGTGCGCCGCAGATAGCCGTATCCGGCCAGGGCCACGGCCGCGACCCCGGCGACGAGCGGCAGCACGAGGTCGGCGGGCGACGTCCCGTCCTGCTGCGGGGCGGCCGCGCTCGCCACCGCGCCGACGGGGGCCACGGGAACCGGATCATGGGCATCGGCCGTCATCACCGACAACACCAGCCACCCGGCTCCCACGAGGGCGCCCAGCACGGCATGCGCCACCCGCACCCGTATGTGCGCGGTGGCCCGCCGGGGCCGGCCCCGGATCAGGGAGGACGTCACATTTCGGAGCGTATGGGCAGGTAGGCGGCTCCGCGAGCGGGATGGATACGGGTGGGGGACCAGACGGACAGGGGGGCGGAATGGACGAGAACCGGACGGACGACAGCCGGACCGACGACCACCGGCCGGACGACGGGGCGAACAAAGACCGGACCGAAGAAGACCGGACCGAAGAAGACCGGGGGGACGAAGGGCGGGAACAGGAACGCGGCGCGGAGCACATACCCGAGGAGCTGAACCCCGCCGAGCAGGACCGCCCCGAACAGAACCCCGCCGAGCAGCAACCCCCTCACCCAGGCGACCCCGCAACCCAGCCGACCCCCCGCCTCCGCCCGCGCCTCCGCCCCCGCCGCCTCCTCCGGATCGTCGCGGCCCTCCTCGCCCTCCTCCTGCTCCCCCTCCTCACCGCCGAGACCGCCCTCCGGCTCAACTACACCGGCGATCCGGCCCCCGGCACCCGGACCCGGAACCAGGACGCCCTCTGGCTGGGGCATGCCTGGGTGGACGGACGGAAGAGCGACCGGGACGTCGGGGCCCTCGCCCGCCGCCTCCGGGGCACCGGTATCCGCGATCTGTACGTCCACGCGGGGCCTCTCGAACACGACGGGACCCTCCCGGCGTCGGCGTACCCGAAGGCCCGCCGGCTGATCGCGGCCGTCCACCGGGAACTCCCCGGCGTCCGCGTCCAGGCCTGGCTCGGCGACAAGCTGGCCAGTGAGAGCCCGGACGGCCTGCGGCTGGAGCGCGCCGCCACCCGGTCCGCGATCGTCACCTCGGCCCGGCAGATCCTCGCCGCCGGCTTCGAGGGCACCCACTTCGACCTGGAACCGCTCCACTCCGGCGACCGCGACTACCTGTCCCTCCTCGACGACCTGCGCGACCTCACCCACGCCCGGGGTGCCGTCCTCTCCGTCGCCGCCCACCAGATCGACCCGCTGCCCGCCTTCCACTCCCTCGCGGGCGCGACCACCGGCCACCCCAAGTGGTGGTCGCAGGCGTACTTCGGGCAGGTGGCCCGCCGTGTGGACCAGATCGCCGTCATGTCGTACGACACCATGCAGCCGCTGGAGAGCCTGTACGGCGGCTATGTGGCCCAGCAGACCAGCCTCGCCCTGGAGGTCACCCCCGAGAGCACCGACCTGCTGATGGGTCTGCCCTTCTACCACGAGAACCGGTTCGGCCACTGGGCGCACGCCGAGACCGTCCCGGCCGCCGTACGCGGGGTCCGCCTGGGTCTGAGCCGCACGGACGCCGACCGCGCCCGCTTCGGCGTCGCCCTCTACGTGGACTTCGCGGCCACCGAGGCGGACTGGCGTGCGTACCGGGAGGACTGGGTGGCTATGCCCCCGACCGCCTCCTGATCTTGGAGCCCAGCCAGACCAGCGGCTCGTACTTGCGGTCCACCGCGCGTTCCTTCAGCGGGATCAGGGCATTGTCGGTGATCTTGATGCCCTCGGGGCAGACCTCCGTGCAGCACTTGGTGATGTTGCAGTAGCCGAGGCCGTGGTCGTCCTGGGCGCTGCTTCCGCGGTCCAGGCCGGTCTCGGCCGCCGCGTCCAGCGGGTGCATGTCGAGTTCGGCGACGCGCATCAGATAGCGCGGGCCGGCGAACGCCTGCTTGTTCTCCTCGTGGTCGCGCACCACATGGCAGGTGTTCTGGCACAGGAAGCACTCGATGCACTTGCGGAACTCCTGCGGGCGGTCCACGTCCTCCTGGAACATGCGGTACTCGCCGGGGCCCAGACCGGGCGGCGGCACGAAGGCCGGGACCTCGCGTGCCTTCTGGTAGTTGAAGCCGACGTCCGTCACCAGGTCCCGGATCACCGGGAAGGCGCGCAGCGGGGTGATCGTGATCGTCTCCGCGCGGTCGAAGACCGACATGCGGGTCATGCACAGCAGCCGGGGTCGGCCGTTGATCTCCGCCGAGCACGAACCGCACTTGCCCGCCTTGCAGTTCCAGCGCACGGCGAGGTCGGGCGCCTGGGTGGCCTGGAGGCGGTGGACGATGTCCAGGACCACCTCGCCGTCGTTCACCTCGACCGTGAAGTCCTTCAGGCCGC
Organism: Streptomyces sp. NPDC029138; assembly: GCF_055564375.1. Classification (NCBI taxonomy): domain Bacteria; kingdom Bacillati; phylum Actinomycetota; class Actinomycetes; order Kitasatosporales; family Streptomycetaceae; genus Streptomyces; species Streptomyces sp. NPDC029138. The sequence continues at coordinate 29,915 of NZ_JBVHWM010000020.1, read as the reverse complement.
CGCCCTGTTCGTCGCCCCGCCACACCTGGAAGCGGGCTTCGTAGCTGCTCACTCGTACAGCTCCTCTTCGGCGAGGTACTTGACCAGCTCCTCCTTCTCGAAGAGGGCGAGCAGGTCCGGGCGGATGGGGTCGGTGGTCTCGCGGGTGAGGCGGATCTGGCCCCGGGCGGGGTCGGTCGCCGCGAGGCCGCCGGCGGGGTCGGCGAGGCTGCACAGCAGGTTCACGTTGCGCCAGGCGCGGTCCATCCGGGGATGGTCCTCGCGGGTGTGCCCGCCGCGCGACTCGGTGCGCTCCAGCGCGGCTCGGGCCACGCACTCGCTGACCAGCAGCATGTTCCTGAGGTCCAGGGCGAGGTGCCAGCCGGGGTTGAACTGGCGGTGGCCCTCGACGCCGGCCCGCCGGGCCCGGACCCGCAGCTCGGCCAGCTTGCGCAGGGCCTGTTCCATCTCGCCCTCGCGGCGGATGATGCCGACGAGGTCGTTCATCGCCTGCTGGAGTTCCTGGTGCAGGGTGTACGGGTTCTCCGGCGGGCCCGCCTCGCCCTCCGCCTCGGCGGAGAACGGCCGCAGCGCCTCCGCCGAGGCCGCGTCGACCTGGGCGTCGTCCACGGTCGGGCGCTGGTACGCCAGCCCCTGCGCGTACTCCGCCGCGTGCCGGCCCGCCCGCCGCCCGAACACCAGCAGGTCGGAGAGGGAGTTGCCGCCGAGCCGGTTGGAGCCGTGCATACCGCCGGCCACCTCACCGGCCGCGTACAGCCCCGGCACCCCGCGGGCCGCCGCCGTGTCGGAGTCGACCGCGATGCCGCCCATCACGTAGTGGCAGGTCGGCCCGACCTCCATCGCCTCCGCCGTGATGTCGACGTCCGCCAGCTCCTTGAACTGGTGGTACATCGACGGCAGCCGGCGCCGGATCACCTCGGCGGGCATTCGGGTCGACACGTCCAGGAAGACCCCGCCGTGCGGGGAACCCCGGCCCGCCTTCACCTCGGCGTTGATCGCGCGGGCCACCTCGTCGCGGGGGAGGAGTTCGGGCGGCCGGCGGTTGTTGTCGGGGTCCTCGTACCACCGGTCGGCCTCCTCCTCCGACTCGGCGTACTTCTCCTTGAAGACGTCCGGGATGTAGTCGAACATGAACCGCTTGCCGTCGGAGTTCCGGAGCACCCCGCCGTCCCCGCGCACCGACTCGGTGACGAGGATGCCCTTCACCGACGGGGGCCAGACCATGCCGGTCGGGTGGAACTGCACGAACTCCATGTTGAGCAGCGGAGCACCGGCCAGGAGCGCCAGCGCGTGTCCGTCGCCCGTGTACTCCCACGAGTTGGACGTGACCTTGAAGGACTTGCCGATGCCGCCGGTCGCGAGGACCACGGCCGGGGCCTGGAGGACGAAGAAGCGGCCGGTCTCACGGTCGTAGGCGAAGACGCCGCTCACGCGCGAACCCGCGGCGGAGCCGCCGTCGGGCACGGTCTTGAGGACGCGCGTGACCGTGCACTCCTGGAAGACCTTCAGCCGGGACTCGTAGTCCCCCGTCTCCTTGAAGTCCTCCTGCTGGAGCGCCACGATCTTCTGCTGGAGCGTGCGGATCAGTTCCAGGCCGGTGCGGTCGCCCACATGGGCCAGGCGCGGATACTCGTGCCCGCCGAAGTTCCGCTGCGAGATGCGGCCGTCCTTCGTACGGTCGAACAGCGCGCCCCAGGTCTCCAGCTCCCACACCCGCTCCGGGGCCTCCTGCGCGTGCAGCTCGGCCATCCGCCACTGGTTGAGGAACTTGCCGCCGCGCATGGTGTCGCGGAAGTGGACCTGCCAGGTGTCGTGCTCGTTGGCGTTGGCCATCGCCGCCGCGATGCCGCCCTCGGCCATCACCGTGTGCGCCTTGCCGAACAGCGACTTGCAGATCACCGCCGTACGGGCGCCCCGCTCGCGCGCCTCGATCGCCGCGCGGAGGCCCGCGCCCCCGGCGCCGACCACGACGACGTCCCACTCCTGCCGGTCGACCACGGACATCAGTCAGTCCCTCACTGGATCTCTAGAAGAAGCGCGGATCGTCGAAGACCCCGGACGCGACCAGGTAGACGTAGAAGTCGGCGAGCGCCACGCTCAGCAGCGAGGCCCAGGCCAGCTGCATGTGGCGGGCGTTGAGCCTGCCGACGAACTGCCATGCCCGGTAGCGCACGGGGTGCCGGGAGAAGTGCTTGAGCTTGCCGCCGACGATGTGCCGGCAGGAGTGGCAGGAGAGGGTGTACGCCCAGATCAGCACGATGTTGGCGAGGAAGACCAGGGTGCCGAGGCCCATGTGCCCCCACCGGTAGTGCTCGTCCCGGAAGGCCAGCACGGTGTCGTACGTCAGCACGCCGGCCACCAGCAGGGCGGCGTAGAAGAAGTACCGGTGGATGTTCTGGAGGACCAGCGGGAAGCGGGTCTCGCCGGTGTACGTCCGGTGCGGCTCGGCCACCGCGCAGGCGGGCGGGGACGCCCAGAAGGCCCGGTAGTACGCCTTGCGGTAGTAGTAGCAGGTCAGCCGGAAGCCGAGCGGGAAGATCAGGATGATGATCGCGGGCGAGATGCCCCACCAGCCCCCGAAGAGGTCGGCGTTGGGCCCGGCGCGCATGGTCCGGCAGTTCTCCGCCAGGCACGGCGAGTAGAACGGCGAGACGTACGGCGCCGCGTAGTAGTCGGCGTTGGCGAAGGCCCGCCAGGTCGAGTAGACGACGAAGGCCAGCAGACCGGCCGCGGTGGCGGCGGGCGCCAGCCACCAGCGGTCGGTCCGCAGGTGCGGGGCGGCGATCGCGGCACGCGTACGGGCGCGTACGCCGCCGCTGTTCTGTTGGGGTTCCGTACCAGTAGCCAAGGGGGACTCCGGTCGGTTCGGGGGGTGTGTCAGGGGGCGCGGCGGTCGCGGGCGCCCAGGCCCTCGTCGTCCGAGTCCGTCCACAGGCTGATGTCGTAGGGCGCGTCGGAGATGGTGACGAGGTCGGGTCGGCGCGGCGTGGCCGGGTCGGCGGCGGCCTCCCGCAGCAGTGCCACGCTCTCACGCAGATGGTCGGCGTCCAGGCGGACCCGGCGTATCTCCAGACCGCTGCCGAGCTGGTGTTCCAGGCGGCTCACCGACCGGTTGAGGTCGTCGAGGCAGCGCTGGACGGCGTTGATGTCGTCGTGCACGGACATGACTTGCCCTCGCTTCCGCGGGTCCGGCGGTCATGGGCGGCAACGTTCATGCGCCTTGGAGTGTTGCGCCTCACGCCCGCCGGTGTGAAGGGATGTGCAGCGATTGGCCGGGGCGTACGGATGCATCGCCCGGTGTGTTGCGCCGCACGGGTGGGCTTGGCGGCCGTCGTCGCCGTGTCGCCCGCTGTGGCCGGATCCTTTCCTCTTCAGTGGCCGCATAGATCTGATCAGCTCCATATACCGCCAAACGTGATCAGCTCCATATACCGACAAATGCGAGCATAAGGCCCGTGGGTCCTCGGAGGTAGCAGAGATGTCCTACGACGTTCGTCAGCGTCCGCGACCCGCAGGGGCGCGAGGAACTGCGCGACCAGCCACGAAGCACCCGCAGACGGCCGACGGCAGATCCCGGCACCTGCGCCGGAGCCTTGTCTTCCTCACCGTCGGCGCCCTCGCCGTCCCCCTCCTCGCCGGCTGCGGCGAGGACGACGAGGCCGGCACCCCCCTCGCACCGCAGGACATCGCTCTCGCCGCCCGCGAGAAGGTCGTCGACGGCGGCACCCTGAAGTGGGCCGTGGACGCCGTACCGGAGACCCTGAACACCTTCCAGGCCGACGCCGACGCCGGCACCAGCCGGGTCGCCCAGGCCGTACTGCCGTCCATGTTCCGGCTGGACGCCACCGGCCGGGCGGTGCCCAACCCGGCCTACCTGGAGTCGGCCAAGGTCATCGAGACCGAGCCGCGCCAGGTCGTGCTGTACAAGCTGAACCAGCAGGCCGTCTGGACCGACGGCCGGGAGATCGGCGCCGCCGACTTCGTCGCCCAGTGGCGCGCCCTGTCCGGCAGGAACAGCGCCTACTGGACCGCCCGCAACGCGGGCTACGACCGCATCGCCAAGATCGAGCGCGGCGCCAACGACCTCCAGGTCCGGGTCACCTTCTCCCGCCCCTACGCCGACTGGAAGTCGCTGTTCTCCCCGCTGTACCCGAAGGACGTCATGGGCACCCCGGACGCCTTCAACGACGGCGCCCGGCGCAAGCTGAAGGTCACCGCCGGACCCTTCAAGGTCAAGAAGGTCGACACCGCGAAGAAGGACGTCGTCCTCACCCGCAACCCGCGCTGGTGGGGAAAGCCCGCCAAGCTGAACGAGATCGTGCTGCACGCCGTGTCGCGCGACAAGCGGGCCGCCGCGCTCGCCGACGGCAGCGTGGACCTCGCCGAGATCGACTCCGCCGACGCCCAGCGCATCGCTCTCGCCCACCGCGAGAAGGGCACCGGCACCCCGCTCCAGGGCGCCGGGGGCAAGACCTCCGTTAAGAAGCTGCGCGACTGGGCGCTCGCGCACGGCTTCGACTCCGACCAGGTGCACGCCGGCAGGACGAAGCTGCACAAGGCCGTCACCCGGTACCTGGAGCAGCAGCAGGCGCTGCGGGACGTCGAGGTCCGCAAGTCCCTGGAGCCCGCCTACACCCAGCTCGCCCTCAACGGCTCCACCGGTCCCCTCGCCGACGAACGGGTCCGCCGGGCCCTCGCCCGCGCCCTGGACCGCGTGGAGCTGGCCCGGCTGGTGCTCACCCCACTGGGGCTGCCCGCCGTGCCGGTCGGCAGCCACCTCGCCCTGTCCGGGCAGGCCGCCTACGCCGACGGCAGCGGCGCGATCGGCGGCCAGGACGCCAAGGAGGCACAGGCGCTGCTCGCCGACGCCGGCTGGGTACGCGGCGGCCCGCTCAAGGAGCCGAAGAAGCCCGAGAAGGCGGCCGGCCCCCAGCGCCCCTCCGAGGACGTGTCGAACGGCGGCAAGGAGGGCGAGTACGTCGTCGGGGAGGAGGACGACGAAAAGGGCCACGACGACGGGGCCGGCGGCGGGAGCCACGGCGGCACGGACGGCGACGACAAGGGCAAACACCACGAGACCGCCGGCGACCAGCACGAGCACCCCGACCAGCACCTCGCGCGGGAGGGCAAGCACGGCGGCGCGCCGGGCGCGTACGCCCCCCAGGGCACGGCCGCCCCGGCCGCCGCGCCCGCCGGACCGCTCGCCAAGGACGGCAAGCCGCTCGCGCTGCGTTTCGTCCTGCCTTCCGGCTCCGGCTCGGACACCCTGAACTCGGTCGCCGAGCGGATCTCCGCGATGCTGGAGCAGGTCGGCATTCGCACGACGATCACCAAGGTCTCGGACGAGACCTACTTCAAGGACCACATCGCCGCCGGCGACTACGACCTCGCCCTGTACTCCTGGCCGTCCTCCGCCTTCCCGGCGACCGACGCCCGGCCCATCTACGCCAAGCCGGTCGCGGCGGCGGACGGCTCGGTGAACGTCGAGCAGAACTACACGCGGGTCGGCACGGACCAGGTCGACCAGCTCTTCGACCAGGCCCAGGCCACGCTGGACGAGGACGAGGCCCGCTCCCTGATCCGCAGGGCCGACGCCCGCATCTGGGCCGCCGCCGGCTCGATCCCCCTCTACCAGCGGCCTCAGCTGGTGGGGGCGCGGAAGAACGTGGTCAACGCGGGGGCGTTCGGGTTCCAGACGCCGATCTTCGAGGACATGGGTTTCCTGAAGAAGGGAGCGAAGGTTTCACCGAGCCCGAGCAAGAAGTAGCCGCCGGGTGCGTCGGAAACGGGCCTGAACTGCGCCGACGTATCCCGAGGAGCCCCAGCGGCAGCGGCCACGTACCATGGGGTGAGGCCGTGGCGTGTCCAGCCCGGCAGGGCCCGCGCGACACGGACGTACGCGCAGGGCAGTCCGCACACTCCGGGAGTACGCCACAATATGACTGCGTTTTCTACGCGTCACGACATCCGCAACGTCGCCATCGTCGCCCACGTCGACCACGGCAAGACCACCATCGTCGACGCGATGCTGAAGCAGGCCGGTGCCTTCGCCGCCCACCAGCTCGAGGGCGTCGACGACCGCATGATGGACTCGAACGACCTGGAGCGTGAGAAGGGCATCACGATCCTCGCCAAGAACACGGCGGTCAAGTACCACCCGAAGGACGGCGGGGAGCCCATCACCATCAACATCATCGACACCCCCGGCCACGCCGACTTCGGCGGCGAGGTCGAGCGCGGTCTGTCGATGGTCGACGGCGTCGTCCTGCTCGTGGACGCCTCCGAGGGCCCGCTGCCGCAGACCCGCTTCGTGCTCCGCAAGGCGCTCCAGGCCCGGCTGCCCGTCATCCTCTGCATCAACAAGACGGACCGCCCGGACGCCCGCATCGACGAGGTGGTCAACGAGACCTACGACCTCTTCCTCGACCTGGACGCGGACGAGGAGCAGATCGAGTTCCCGATCGTCTACGCCTGCGGCCGTGACGGCATCGCCTCGCTGACCAAGCCGGACAACGGCACGGTCCCGGCGGACTCCACCAGCCTGGAGCCGTTCTTCTCCACCATCCTGGAGCACATCCCGGCCCCGACCTACGACGAGGCCGCCCCGCTCCAGGCGCACGTCACCAACCTGGACGCCGACAACTTCCTCGGCCGTATCGCGCTGCTCCGGGTCGAGCAGGGCGAGCTGCGCAAGGGCCAGACGGTCGCGTGGATCAAGCGGGACGGCTCCGTCAGCAACGTCCGCATCTCCGAGCTGATGATGACGGAGGCGCTCACCCGCAAGCCGGCCGAGAAGGCGGGCCCGGGTGACATCTGCGCGGTCGCCGGTATCCCGGACATCATGATCGGTGAGACGCTGGCCGACCCGGAGAACCCGGTCGCGCTGCCGCTGATCAAGGTCGACGAGCCGGCGATCTCCATGGTGATCGGCACCAACACCTCCCCGCTGGTCGGCCGTGGCGCCACCGGCAAGGGCGCCGACAAGAAGGCGGCCGTCAAGGACCGCAAGGTCACCGCCCGCCAGGTCAAGGACCGCCTGGACCGCGAGCTGATCGGTAACGTCAGCCTCCGGGTCCTGGAGACCGAGCGCCCGGACGCCTGGGAGGTGCAGGGCCGTGGTGAGCTGGCGCTCGCCATCCTGGTCGAGACCATGCGCCGGGAGGGCTACGAACTGACCGTCGGCAAGCCGCAGGTCGTCACCAAGGAGGTCGACGGCAAGACGTACGAGCCGATGGAGCGCATGACGATCGACGTGCCCGAGGAGCACATGGGTGCCGTCACCCAGCTGATGGGCGTGCGCAAGGGCCGTATGGACAACATGTCCAACCACGGCTCCGGCTGGGTCCGCATGGAGTGGGTCGTCCCCTCCCGTGGCCTGATCGGTTTCCGTACCGAGTTCCTGACGCAGACGCGTGGCACGGGCATCGCCCACTCCATCCACGAGGGCTTCGAGCCGTGGGCCGGCCCGCTCCAGACCCGGAACAACGGCTCCCTGGTCGCCGACCGCTCCGGTGCCGTCACCGCGTTCGCGATGACGAATCTTCAGGAGCGCGGCGTGCTCTTCGTGGAGCCGGGCACCGAGGTGTACGAGGGCATGATCGTCGGCGAGAACTCGCGCTCCGACGACATGGACGTCAACATCACCAAGGAGAAGAAGCTCACCAACATGCGGTCCTCGACGGCCGATGTGACCGAGTCGATCGTGCCGCCGCGCAAGCTGTCGCTGGAGCAGTCGCTGGAGTTCTGCCGCGACGACGAGTGCGTCGAGGTGACCCCGGAGGCCGTTCGCATCCGCAAGGTCGTGCTCGACCAGCGGGAGCGGGCCCGCGCCGCGAGCCGCGCCAAGCACAGCTGATTCTCGGACACCTGAGCCCGGGTTCCCCCCATGGTGGGTGAACCCGGGCTTTTTGCAACCCATTTTCGGGAGCCCCATGTCCGACATGCGGAGATCGCTGCCCGATAGCCATGTAACAAGTCCGTTTCGCGCCTTCTTCCGTCGAACAGTTTGTCCAGATTTTGGAAGAAGTAGGCATGAGCTGTGACTGAATTGAGATCTACGGGCAGTGGTCGGTGCTCGACCCATGGCAGATAGTTAGCCGCGTAGCGCTCGGGTCAATGGGTCTCGCGCTGTGGGGACAGCGCCGACTCACGAGCACCACAGGGTTTCTGGCCCTCCGTCAGGGGTGTCGGAGGGAAGACGGAAACCCTCACCAGTTGGTGAACACGTGAAGTCATGAGGAGGGAACCCCGGTAACTACGCGCGTCCGACTGCGGTCACGCGCGTTCTCGGAGTACGCGGACACCTCTCACGCTTATACCTGTGAAACGGACGAACCGTGACAAGTCCTATCGACATAGAGGGCGGCGGGGCTTCGATCGTCGTCGACGGCACACCAGGGCCGGAGACGAAGAGCGAACCCGTCAAGCTCGCGGGCCGGTCCCCCGGCCAGCTCATGTGGCTGCGCTTCAAGCGCGACCGCACGGGCGTCATCTGCGCCGTGGTGGTGATCGGCTACTTCGTCGTCGCCCTGCTCGCACCGCTGCTGGTGAAGCTGTCGGGCACCGATCCGTACACGTTGTACGGCCAGGACCCCACCTACGCCGACAAGCCCGTCCTCGACGAATTCGGGCTTCCGCTCGGTTACTTGGGGGGCGTCTCCGGCGACCACTGGTTCGGCGTCGAACCGCAGTACGGCCGCGACCTCTACGCCATGCTGCTGTACGGCATGCGCACCTCGCTGTACATGGCGCTCGGCATCACCGTCCTCGTCATGGTCACCGGTGTCGTCATCGGCCTGATCGGCGGGTACTTCGGCGGTCGCACGGACTACTGGATCGGCCGCGGCACGGACTTCTTCCTCTCCTTCCCGCAACAGCTGTTCTTCATCGCCTTCATGCCCGTCGTGACGTCGTTCTTCGTGGATCCCCGCGAGGAGACGCCGACCTACTTCCGCGCCCTTGCCATGCTCATCGTGCTGTGGCTGCTGGGCTGGATGGGCATGGCCCGACTGGTCCGGTCGACCGTACTGTCCCTGCGCGAGCGGGAGTTCGTGGAGGCGGCCAAGGTCTCGGGCGCCTCGCCGTGGCGGATCGTGCGCAAGGAGATCCTGCCCAACGTCGTCACCCCGATCCTGGTGCAGTTCACGTACCAACTGCCCAGCACCATCCTCAGCATCGCCTTCCTGTCCTTCGCGGGCGTCGGGTTCGTCGAGCCGACGCCCGACTGGGGACGCCTGTTCGCCGCCGGCGCCCGATACGCCGAGCAGGACCCGGCGTTCATGTTCTTCCCCGGGGTGGCGCTGGTGATCTTCGTCCTGTGCTTCAACCTCCTCGGGGACTCCGTACGGGACGCGTTCGACCCCAAGTCCGGGCGGTAGGTCGTCCGTTGGGTGGGGGTGGCTGCCGCCCCCGCCGGCCAGCACCCGGCCGGCGCCCGGCAGATCTCACGGATAACAACCGACAGGTAGGTGGATTCGCCACATGATGTCTCATCGCGCCCGCGGAGCGCGTGCCGTAGTGATCGCCATCGCGGCCGGCTCCCTGGCTCTCACGGGCTGCTCCAAGAACGAGGGCGGCAAGTCCGGCAAGGACTCCAAGAAGGACCAGAAGGAAGCGGCGGTCCAGTCGAAGGCGGTCACCTACGTCGACGCCGCGGGTTCGACCGGACCCGCGAAGGACGTGCCCGGCGCCAAGCCCGGCGGCACGATCACGGTGTACCAGGAGGCGGGCCTGTCCCACCTGGACCCGGGCCAGATCTACGTCTCCGACGCCGGCCAGGTCGCCAACCTGCTCTTCCGCCGCCTGACCCAGTTCCAGGAGGACGACAAGGGCAACGTGTCCGTCGCCGGTGACCTCGCCACCGACTCCGGCAAGTCCTCCGACGGCGGCAAGACCTGGACCTTCACGCTGAAGGACGGCATCAAGGACGAGAACGGCAACCCGATCACCTCGGCCGACGTCCGGCACAGCGTCGAGCGCCTGTACGCCAAGTTCATCTTCGACGGCCCGACCTACCTCCAGACCTGGCTGAGCGGCGCCGACTACCGCAAGGCCCTGCCGGGCGGCGGCTTCGACGGCAAGCACCTGCCGGCCTCGGTGCTGGACACCCCGGACGACAAGACGGTGGTCTTCCACTTCGACCAGCCGCGCCCGGACCTGCCGCAGACGCTCGCCATGGCCGGCTACGCCGTCGTCCCGGCGAAGGGCGACACCAAGGAGAGGTACGAGAAGAAGCCGGTTTCCACCGGCCCGTACAAGATCGCCGAGAACAAGGCCGGCAAGACCCTGAAGCTGGTCAAGAACACCAACTGGGACCCGAAGACCGACTCCGTGCGCCACCAGTACGTCGACGGCTTCACCATCCAGTTCGGCGTCACCGAGTCCACCCAGACCAAGCGCCTGATCGCCGACGAGGGCGACAACAAGAACGCCATCCAGCTCACCAACGGCGTCGAGGCCACGCAGATCCAGGACGTCATCAACAACCCGGAGGCCAGCAAGCGCACGGTCAAGGGCTACCAGCCCTACGTGATGACCCTGACCTTCAACCTCGACCGGGTCAAGGACAAGAAGGTCCGCGAGGCCGCCACCTACGCGGTCAACTCAAAGTCCCTCATCGCCGGTGAGGGCGGCGCCTACGGCGGTGACGTCGCGCCGAACTACTTCGCGCCGACGCTGCCCGGCTACGAGCCGAGCTACGACCCCTACGGCCGCCTGAAGACCCCGCAGGGCAACATCGCCAAGGCCAAGGAGATCCTCAAGAGCGTCCCGGCCGCCGAGAAGAAGATCGTCTTCGCCTACGCCAACAGCGAGGCCGGCCAGAAGCGCAAGGTCGCCATCGAGGACGCCCTGACCAAGGTCGGGTTCGACGTCGTCGCCAAGGAGGTCGACGCGGCGAGCTACTACGAGCAGATCGGCAAGCTCAAGAACCCGTACGACGCCTACATCACCGGCTGGGGCCAGGACTGGCCGTCCCCCGGCACGGTCGTCACCCCGATCTACGACGGCTCGCAGGTCTTCGACGGCTCCTCGAACTACTCGCACGTCAAGGACCCGAAGGTCGACGCCCTCATCAAGAAGGCGCTGACGCAGAACCCGACCGAGGCCGCCAAGACCTGGAAGGAAGCGCACCACTACCTGCTGGAGAACGTCATCCCGGCGGCTCCGCTGTGGTACACGAAGCAGTTCCAGATCTCCGGCTCCAACGTGGGCGGTGCCCGCTACGGCTCGGTGTCCAGCCTCATCGACATCACCCGGCTGTACCTGAAGTCGTGACCCGCGGCTGATCAGGGGGGCGCGCTCCGGAGCGAGCGCGCCCCCCTGCCCGAGCGCCCCTACCCACCGTCTCCGCAGAGAGCCAGCCCGCCATGCTTCAGTTCATCCTCCGGCGCACGGTCGGCGCCTTCGTCACGCTCTTCCTCATCGGGGCGGCGACGTTCTTCCTCTTCGTGGCCGCACCCTCCGACTACGCCTCCCTGGCCTGCGGCAAGGACTGTTCGCCCCAGCGGCTGGCGGACATCCGGGAGGCCCTCGGGCTCAACCTGCCCCTGGCCCAGCAGTTCTGGGACTTCATGTCCGGCATCGTGACGGGCCGCGACTTCCCCACCGGGCACTGCCCGGCCCCCTGCCTGGGCGTGTCGTTCTACTCGGGGGACATGGTCTGGAGCACCATCACGGACCGGTTCCCGCTGACCCTCACCCTGACCGCCGGCGGCGCGGTCGTCTTCCTCATCATCGGCGTCGGCGCCGGAATGCTCGCCGCCTACCGGCGCGGGACGCTGGTGGACAAGGTCGCCACCGGCGCGTCCATGGTGCTGAGTTCCTTCCAGATCTACTTCCTCGGCCCGATCGTGCTGACGATCCTCGTCTACAGCACCGGCTGGATGGAGGACCCCAAGTACGTGCCCCTCACCCAGGACCCGATCGGCTGGTTCGTCGGGATGTCGATCCCGGTCTGTGTGATGGCCACCATCTTCACCGCGCAGTACACCCGTATGGCGCGCTCCTCGATGATCGAACAGCTCGCCGAGGACCATGTGCGCACCGCCCGGGCCAAGGGCATGTCGCGCAAGTACGTCTTCCTGCGCTACGCCTGGCGCGGCTCGCTCATCCCGATCGTCACCGTGCTCGGCATCGACGTCAGCTCCATGCTGGGCGGCGCTGTCGTCACCGAACTGACCTTCTCCCTCCAGGGAATCGGCCGGCTCGCCGTCGACGGCGCGGTCAACAAGGACCTGCCGCTGACGATGGGGGTCATGCTGTTCGGCGCCTTCTTCATCCTGATCATCAACATCCTGACCGACATCACCTACGCGTGGATCGACCCCCGCATCCGGCTCTCCTAGGAAGAACCAGCCATCGTGACCACAGTGACCAAGGCCGAGGGCGCGCCGGCCCCGACGGGGCCGGACGGATTCCTCTCGGTCCGCGATCTCCAGGTGACGTTCTCCACCGAGGACGGCCCGGTCAAGGCCGTCGACGGCCTCTCCTTCGACCTCCAGCGCGGGAAGACCCTCGGCATCGTGGGCGAGTCGGGCTCGGGCAAGTCGGTCACCAACCTGACGATCCTCGGGCTGCACGACCCGATGTTCACGACGATCGACGGGGAGATCCTCCTCGACGGCAAGGAACTCATCACCGCCACCGAGAAGGAGATGGAGAAGCTCCGCGGCAACCGGGTGGCGATGATCTTCCAGGACCCGCTCACCGCGCTGTCGCCCTTCTACTCCATCGGCCGGCAGATCGCCGAGCCGTACATGAAGCACACGGGCGCCTCGAAGAGGGCTGCCTGGGAACGGGCCGTGGAGATGCTCGCCAAGGTCGGCATCCCCAACCCCGCGGAGCGCGCCCGGGACTACCCGCACCAGTTCTCCGGCGGTATGCGCCAGCGGGCGATGATCGCCATGGCGCTGGTCTGCGACCCGGACCTGCTGATCGCCGACGAGCCGACCACGGCGCTGGACGTGACCGTGCAGGCCCAGATCCTGGACCTGCTCAAGGACCTCCAGCGGGAGTTCGGCACGGGGATCGTCTTCATCACCCATGACCTCGGGGTCATCGCCGACATGGCCGACGACATCATGGTCATGTACGCCGGGCGCGCGGTGGAGCGCGGCACCGTCGACGAGGTGCTCAGGTCGCCCCGCCACCCGTACACCTGGGGCCTCTTGAACTCCATGCCCCGGCTGGACTCCGACCTCGGCACCCCGCTCTCGCCGATCCCCGGCACCCCGCCGAGCCTGCTCACCCCGCCGACCGGCTGCCGCTTCCACCCCCGGTGCACGTTCCGGGACCGGGTCGACGGTGACCGGTGCGTCACCGAGCGCCCGCTGCTCGGACCGGACCGTTCCTCGGCGTGCCATCTGGCCGCGGAGCAGAAACGCACCATCTTCATCGAAGAGATCAGGCCCCGTCTGGGCTAGGAGGACAACCGTCATGAAAGAGGACCTGGTCCTCCCCACCACCCGCGAGGCCGGTGACGACGCGGTGCCGAAGGCGCTGCTGAAGGTCTCGGGGCTGGTCAAGCACTTCCCGGTCAAGGGCGGCTTCCCGATCCGGCGGACGGTCGGCGCGGTGCAGGCCGTCGACGGCCTGGACTTCCAGGTCGCCGAGGGCGAGAGCTTCGGCCTGGTCGGCGAGTCGGGCTGCGGCAAGTCGACCACCGGCCGGCTCATCACGCGCCTGCTGGAGCCCACCAGCGGCACGATCACCTATCGCGGCCGGGACATCAGCCACGCGAACCGCAAGCAGCTGGCGCCGATCCGCTCCGAGATCCAGATGATCTTCCAGGACCCGTACTCGTCGCTGAACCCGCGGCAGACGGTCGGCAAGATCATCTCGGGTCCGATGGAGATCAACGGCATCGATCCGGAGGGCGGCCGGGAGAAGCGGGTCCGCGAACTCCTGGAGATCGTCGGTCTGAACCCCGAGCACTACAACCGCTTCCCGCACGAGTTCTCCGGCGGCCAGCGCCAGCGCATCGGTGTGGCCCGCGCGCTCGCCCTGGAGCCGAAGCTGATCGTGGCCGACGAACCGGTCTCGGCGCTGGACGTCTCCATCCAGGCCCAGGTCGTCAACCTGCTCCAGAAGGTGCAGCGGGAACTGGGCATCGCGTTCGTCTTCATCGCCCACGACCTCGCGATCGTGCGGCACTTCTCACAGCGCGTCGCGGTGATGTACCTCGGCAAGATCATCGAGGTGGGCGACCGCGACTCCATCTACACCCGCCCCCGCCACCCCTACACCCACGCCCTGCTGTCCGCCGTCCCCGAGGTGACCCTGACGGAAGGGGAGGCACCGCAGCGCGAGCGCATCCGCCTCGCCGGCGACGTGCCGTCCCCCATCTCCCCGCCCTCCGGCTGCCGCTTCCGCACCCGCTGCTGGAAGGCACAGGACAAGTGCGCCACCGAGGAACCCCCACTGATCCAGCTCTCGGGCAACCGCGACGGCCACCTGACGGCCTGCCACTTCCCGGAGGACCCCACCATCGAGGCCCGGGCCGAGGACATCGTCCTGGACCCGGCACTGGCGGCACTGGAGGAGGACCAGGCGGGCTAGGGAGTGTTCTTAGTCGAGATCACGGGATCGGTCATTCCCGCTCCAGGAGGGTGCTGGCTGCGGTAGACCGGTCACGTGACTCGTGGTGATCTGACCGATGCCGAGTGGAGTTGATCGAGCCGCACCTGCCGCTGGGGGCGTTCGGACCGATCCCTGACCTGCGTAGCTATCCGCCTGCAACCTTTTCCCCCGTCCGACTGTCTCCTGATCATCAACCGCTCCTGTCTCTGTGGTCCCTGAGAAGTCAATCGGCACAGGAGCGGTCGCACAGAATCATCAGGAGACACTTCATGCGCATTCGCCCCGCAGCCTGCGCGGCACTCCTTGTGGCGTCCCTCGCCCCCGTCCTCACGGCACCTCCCGCCAGCGCGGCGGCGGCCAGGTACGCGGACGACTTCAACGGCGACGGCTACCGCGACTACGCCAGCTACACCTATGAGCAGTACAGCAAGGGCGGCGGCGTCCGGATCACCTTCGGTACCGCCTCCGGACCCGGCACCCAGACCCAGTTGATCACCCAGGACAGCCCCGGTGTCCCCGGCGCCGACGAGACGGAGGACCAGTTCGGCGACGTCCGGGTGCCCGCCGACTTCAACGCCGACGGATACGGGGACCTCGCCGTGTCGGTGTCGCGCGAGGACGTCGACGGACGCACGGACGAGGGCGGCGTCGTCATCCTGTGGGGAAGCGCGACCGGCCTCTCGGGTGGCACCGCGATCCCCAACGCCGGCGCCAAGGTGTCGAACGCCCGCTTCGGCCGCGACCTCGCCGCCGGGGATTTCAACGGGGACGGCAAGAAGGACCTGGCCGCGATCAGCGGGAGCAAGGCCTACGTCTACCGCAGCATCACGCGCACCGGTGTGGCAGGCTCGGTCACCAGCCACGACAAGACGACGAGATTCGCGCCCACGTCCCTGGTCTCGGGCAACATGAACGGGGACTCCAAGACCGATCTGGTGATCATCGGAATCACCGACGAGCCCGACAACTTCGGCACGGACGCGTGGTTCATCAAGGGCGGCTCCCCGCTCAGCGCGGGCAAGACCCTGCGCCTCGTCACGAACTACGGCGACCCCAGCGAGGCGGTGATCGCCGACTTCAACAAGGACGGCTACGGGGACCTCGCGGCGGGCAGCCAGATGTACAACAACTACCAGGGCCGGGTGTCCATCTGGTACGGCTCCTCCACCGGCCCCGCTACCGCCGTCCGTATCACGCAGGCCACCACCAACGTCGCCGGTACCCCAGAGTCCGGCGACCTGTTCGGCTCCTCCGTCTCGGCCGCCGACATCAACGGCGACGGCTACAAGGACCTCGCGATCGGCGTCTACGGAGAGAAGATCAGCCAGGAGACGACCGAGGGCGGCGTCCACGTCCTGCGCGGCAGCGCGAGCGGGATCACCGGCACCAACTCCCAGTGGCTCGCCCGCAACACCGCCGGCGTCCCCGGCGACGTCGCATGGAACGACTGCTTCGGCGAGCCGGTCCGCCTCCGCGACACCAACCGCGACGGCAAGGCCGACCTCTACGTCGGCGCCATCAACGGCTCGCTGCGCTTCCCCGGCACGTCGTCCGGCGTCACCACGACCGGTGTGACCGACGCCGACACCGAACTCATCTGGGGCATGCTCCAGTAGGCCGGGCCTCCCGCCCAGCTGCCTGGGGTTCGCCTTGTTCGTACGAGTGCGCCCGCGTCGTGGCCGCTCGCGCATTTCCCCGCACATTCCCGCTCCAGGAGGGTGCTGGCTGCGGTAGACCGGTCGCGTGACTCGTGGTGACCTGACCGCTGCCGAGTGGGAGTTGATCGAGCCGCACCTGCCGCTGGGGGCGTTCGGACCGATCCCTGACCTGCGTAGCTATTTCAACGCGGTGATGTGGCGGTTCCGTACCGGCAGCCCCTGGCGGGATGTGCCGGACAGCTACGGCTCCTGGTCGACGATCTACGACCGGTTCCGGATGTGGGCGCGTGGCGCGGTCTTCCAGACCCTCATGGACGCGGTGATCGCCGAGGCAGCGGCCCGCGACGATGTCGATCTCAACCTGGCCGGTGTGGACTCGACGGTTGTCCGCGCGCATCACCATGCGGCGGGCATGGTGGTCGAGCCGGAACTCCTTGAGGATCTGGAGAAGGCCGTGGCGGAGGAAAAGGGGCTGCAGCAAAGGGGCAAAACGACCCCGTAGGAGAGGGGTCCGCGGACATGGAGGATCCCGAGCGGGACCAGCGCCGACCGTGCGCCGACGCCGCAGGGCCCGGCTGCGGGCCGCCGAACTGGGCCGCTCCCGGGGCGGGCTGACCAGCAAGGTCCACCTCGCCGTTGAGCGGCACTGCCGTCCGCTGTCCATCATCCTCACCCACGGTCAGGCCGCGGACAGCCCGCGCTTCATCCCCGTCCTCAGGAAGATCAAGGTCCGCGGCCGGGTCGGCCGTCCCAGGACCAGGCCGCACGCAGTGGCCGGCGACAAGGCTTACTCCTCCCGCGCCAACCGTGCCCACCTGCGCAGACGCAACATCAAGGCGGTGATCCCGGAGAAGGCCGACCAGGCCGCCAACCCCAAGAAGAAGGGACACTCCGGCGGCCGCCCGGTCAGCCACGACGCCACGCTCTACAAAGATCGCAACACCGTCGAGCGAGCCATCAACAAGTTCAAGGAGTGGCGGGGGCTGGCCACCCGCTACGACAAGACACCCGAGAGCTACGCCGCCGGGCTCCACCTGCGCGGATCCATCCTCTGGTTACGCAGCCTGCCAGCCCTCCCGTGATCCCGACTCAGAACAGGCCCTAGGGGGCTTCGGCCGGGCCCTGGGCCCGGCGGGCCACCGTGATGATTTCCGGGGACGTGTTCGTCACCGGGCCCCGGCTCCAGTCGCCGTACTGTTCGGTGACCGTCAGGCCCGCCTCCGTGAGGAAGGTCTCCAGCGACTCGGCGTCCAGGAAGCGCAGGGTGCCGTGGTTGACCCGGGGGGCGGGCCAGTGCGGGCCGGCGTAGGTCTCGGTGAAGCGGATCCGGCCCCGCTCCAGGCCCTCGCTCCGCACCTCGTGCCAGACCCGCACCGCAGTGCCGTCGGCGGCGGTGATCTCGTGCACCCGGTCCGGAGTCCAGCGCTCCCACGTACGGGCGCCCGGATTGCGCGTCTCGAACACGAACCGCCCCCCGTCCCGCAGGGCCGCTCGGGCGGCGCGCAGGCAGACCCGGATCTCCTCGTCCGTCAGCAGCTCCTGGAAGGCGTGCCCGGTCATGACGACGAGGTCGAACTCACCCTGCCACCGGCGCACCCGCACATCACCGAGCACCCACTCGACGTCCGGCCGGGCCCGTCGTGCCTGGACGAGCATGGCGGCGGCCGGATCGAGTCCCATCAGTCGCCCCGGGTGCCCTTCGGCCCGGGCCCGCCGCAGTAACTGGCCCGTGCCGCACCCGATGTCCAGCACGGAGCCGGCCTCCCGCAGCAGGCCGAGGTAGAAGTCGTCACCCGGTCCCCAGGGGTTGAGGCTGTCGTACAGCGAGGCGAGCGAGAGATCGGCAAAGACGTGATCCACCACCGCGGCAGTGTGACACACCTTGTTGAACGGTGCGTCAGGAACGACTTACTTCCCGAAGTCCTCCGACCGACACGGCCGTTGAGGCGGCGGCTCGGAATGCGGGGGCCTGGGGTGCCGGGGGCTCGGAATGCGGGGGGGAGGGGGGAGGAGGAGGGGGCCGGGACGCGGGGGACCCGGGGCGCGGAGGCCCGAGGCGCGGGAGCCTCAAACGCGGAGGCCTGGACAGCGGAAGCCCCGAACGCGGGGGCCCCGAACGCCGGAGCCCCCGAACGCGGAAGAGGGCCCGTGCCTGGGGAGGCGCGGGCCCTCGTCCCCGGGAGCGGACGATCTTGGGCTCGGGTCAATGGGCCGTGAAAGTCCGTTCCGCAAGGGGGCGGCCGACGGAAAGGGGTGTGTCAGGCCGCCGCCTCGGGGTCCTTGGAGAGGCGCGGAGCGGGGACGGTGTCCGCCGTCTCCGGGTAGTGGCACGCCGTCAGATGACCCGGCTTGTTGCCCTCCACCCGCACCAGCGGCGGTGCCTCCGTGGCGCACTTCTCGGTCGCCTTCCAGCACCGCGTGCGGAAGCGGCAGCCGGAGGGCGGGTTGATCGGCGACGGCACATCACCGGTCAGGCGGATGCGCTCACGCGGCTCCTCGTCCACCGTCGCCTCGGGCACGGCGGAGAGCAGAGCCCGCGTGTAGGGGTGGCGCGGGTTGTCGTACAGATCCTCGCGGTCGGCGATCTCGACGATCTTACCCAGGTACATGACCGCGACGCGCTGTGAGAAGTGCCGCACGATCGCGAGGTCGTGGGCGATGAAGACGAACGCGATGCCGAGTTCCCGCTGCACCTTCTGGAGCAGGTTGACGACCTGGGCCTGGATGGAGACGTCCAGCGCGGAGACCGGCTCGTCGGCCACGATCAGCTTAGGCTCCAGGGCGAGCGCGCGGGCGACACCGATGCGCTGGCGCTGGCCGCCGGAGAACTCGTGCGGGAAGCGGTTGTAGTGCTCGGGGTTCAGGCCGACGATCTCCAGGAGTTCGCGGACCCGCTTCTCCTGCCCACCGGGCGGGTTGACGCCGTTGATCTCCATCGGCCCGGAGATGATCTTGCCGACCGTCTGCCGCGGGTTCAGCGAGGCGTAGGGGTCCTGGAAGATCATCTGGATCTCGGACCGGATCGGCGCCAGCTGCCTGCGGTTGGCGTGCGTGATGTCCTGACCCCGGTAGGTGATCTTGCCACCGGTCGGTTCCAGCAGGCGCGTGATGAGCCGGCCGGTGGTCGACTTGCCGCAGCCCGACTCGCCGACCAGACCCAGGCTCTCGCCCTCGGCGACCTGGAAGTCCAGGCCGTCGACGGCCTGCACGGCGCCGACCGTCCGCCGGATCGGGAAGCCGCCCTTGATCGGGAAGTGCTTCGTCAGCCCGGAGACGTCCAGGAGGGGGTTCGTGTTGCTCATGATCGTGAAGTCCCGTCTCGTGTCCGTCAGTGGTGCCGGGTTCCGGCGAAGTCGGCGAAGAGTTCCCGCTTCTGTTCCGCGGTGAGGTGGCAGGCGGCGCCGCGGCCGTCGGCCACCTCCAGCAGCGGGCTCTCCTGGGAGCACAGCCCGCCCGCGACCTTCTCGGCGAAGGCGCACCGGGGGTGGAAGCGGCAGCCGGACGGCGGGTTGAGCAGCGAGGGCGGCGAACCGGGGATCGGCGTCAGCGGCACGTCCACCGGTCCGTGCAGGCTCGGCATCGAGCCCAGCAGACCCAGCGTGTAGGGGTGCTGCGGGTCGCGCAGCACCTCCTCCTTGGTGCCCCGCTCCACGCACCGGCCGCCGTACATCACCAGCACGTCGTCGGCGATGTCGGCGATGACGCCGAGGTCGTGCGTGATGAAGATGATCGCGGTGCCGAACTCCTGCTGGAGGTCCTTGAGCAGGTCCATGATCTGCGCCTGGACCGTCACGTCCAGGGCGGTGGTCGGCTCGTCCGCGATCAGCAGTTCGGGGTCGCAGACCAGCGCCATGGCGATCATCGCGCGCTGGCGCATACCGCCCGAGAACTGGTGCGGGTAGTCGTCCACCCGCATGTCCGGCTGCGGGATGCCGACCCGCCGCAGCATCTCGATCGCGCGCTTGCGCGCCTCGGACTTGGAGCAGCCCGTGTGCTTGCGGTAGGTCTCGCCGATCTGGGTGCCGATCGTGTGGTACGGCGACAGGGATGCCAGCGCGTCCTGGAAGATCATGGACATCTTGTTGCCGCGCAGCCGCTCCAGCTCCCGCTCGGAGGCGGTGAGCAGCTCCTTGCCGTCCAGCACGATCTCGCCCTCGATCGCGGTGCGGTCGCGGTCGTGGAGGCCCAGGATCGTCAGGTTGGTGACGGACTTGCCGGAGCCCGACTCGCCGACGATGCCGAGTGTCTGGCCCTTGACGAGGTCGAAGCTGAGTCCGTCGACGGCCTTGACGATGCCGTCCTCGGTGGAGAAGTGGACCCTGAGGTCCTTGATGGAGAGGAACGGCTGCTGATCGGTGCTCGTCACGGGGACGCTCCTGGGGGGTGATGCGAGGTGGCGCCGGGTGGGGCGGGTGGGAAGGGACGGCGGGGCGGAGGTCAGGCGAGCCGGATCCGCGGGTCGATGAGGGCGTAGACGGCGTCCACGATGATGTTGAAGAGCACGATCGCGCCGGCGGACAGCAGGGTCACGCCCAGCACCATGGGCAGGTCGCTCTTGTCCACGGCGTCCACCGCGAGTCGGCCGACGCCCTGGAGGCTGAAGGTGTACTCGGTGATGATGGCGCCGCCGATCAGCGTGCCCAGGTCGATGCCGAAGACCGTGACGATGGGACCCATCGCACCACGCCAGGCGAACCGGAAGAAGACGCTGCGCGAGGAGAGACCCTTGGCGCGGGCGGTGCGCACGTAGTCCTCGCTGAGCTGCTCGACCAGCTGGGAGCGGGACATACGGGTGTAGTTCGCGGTGAAGATGATCGCGAGCACCAGCCAGGGCAGCAGCAGGCCGGAGGCCCACTCGACGGGGTTCTCGGTGATGGGCGTGTACGACGGGTTGTCGAGGATGTCGAGCTTCGCGACGAGGAAGTACATCGCGATGTAGCCGATGAAGTAGATCTGCAGCGACGAGCCGAGCAGCGAGGCGGAGCTGGCCAGCTTGTCCTGCCACTTGCCCTGCTTCACGGCGGCGATCATGCCGGCGCCGACGCCGAGCACCAGGAACACGATCGCCGAGCCGAACGCCAGCGAGAGGGTCAGCGGCAGCCGGTCCAGGATGGTGCCGAGGACGGGCTCGCGGTTGGCGAACGAGTAACCGAGGCAGGGGGCGCTGCAGTCACCGAAGTCCCCGTAGCTGCGTCCGACGAAGATGCCCTTCAGCCAGTACCAGTACTGGACCGGGACCGGGTGGTCGATGCCCAGGTTGTGCCGGACCTGCTTGAGCAGGTCGGGCGTGCAGTTCTTGCCGCACGACAACTGGGCGGGGTCACGCGGGATGGCGTAGAAGAGCCAGAAGGTGACGGCGCTGATGATCAGCAGGATCACCAGCGCGCCGATGACTCGGCGGACAAGGAAGCGGAGCATGGGGCGTGACTTTCCGGACGGGGCGCCGTCGCCGGGGTGAGGGGTGGGCCGGAGGGGGCGGCCGGGTCGTGGCCGCCCCCCGGGAACGATCGCGCTTACTTCTTGGCGTACAGCTTGCAGAGGGCGATGCAGGTGTTGCCGGCGTCGAACACGACGTTGCCGACCTTGGAGCCGTGCATCCAGTTGCGGATGGAGTGGTAGTCCGGGACGACCGCCGCCAGCTCCATGATCTGGCGGTCGACCTTGCCCCAGGCCTTGTTGGCCTCCTCCGGGTCGGCGATCTTCGCCGCGGCGTCGATCGCCTTGTTGACGCCCGGGTCGTTCAGCTGGGCGTAGTTGCTGCGGCCGTCGCCGATGTTCTTGCCGCTCCAGCAGGGATAGAACACCGAGTAACCGTTCGGCCAGTCGGGGCTCCAGCCGGCGGCGAACAGGTCGAAGTCGTTGTCGATCTTGCCGATCTGCGTGTAGAAGGTCGACTTGTCGATCTGCTTGTTGACGACCTCGAAGCCGGCGGCCTCCAGCGCGTTCTTGATCGCGACGGCCTGCTTCACGGCGTTGTCCGACTGCTGGTAGGCGATGACCAGCTTCTGGCCGAGCTTGCCGGCCTCCTTCAGCAGCGCCTTGGCCTTGGCCGGGTCGCCACCGGGCTTGGTGCTCGCGCCGTACAGGTCGAACTTCTCGTAGCCGGGGGTGACCGGGCTGAGGATGGTGGTGGCCACCTCGGTGCTGGCCTTGCCGCCGCGGATGGTCTGGAGCTGCTGGTGCGGCCACGCCCAGTTGATGGCCTGGCGGACCTTGACGTCCTTGATACGGGTCATGTTGATCGGCCAGTAGTAGGTGACCGTGTCGACCTGGGTGAGGACGCGCTGCTTCAGCTTGGCGTTGGTGAGGACCTGCGCGATGCGCTCCGCCGCCACCTCGTTGAAGATCGCCATCGCGTACTGGTCGTTGCCGCGGTCCGCGATGAAGCGGTCGGTCGAGGCGATGGGCTGGAAGCCGAACTGGAAGACGAACTTGTCCGGGTAGGCGTTGCGGATCGAGTCCGTCTTCGGGTCCCAGTGCTCGTTGCGCACGTAGGTCATCGACTTGCCGATGCTGCGGCTGTCGATCTTGTACGGGCCGCAGGAGAACGGGCGCTTGTCGTACTTCTCCTTGGTGTCGTGCTTCTTCGGCACCAGGGAGTAGCCGCGCATGGCGAGCGTGTAGTTGAAGTCGGTGCGCGGCTCGGTGAGGCGGAAGGTGATCGTCCGGCCGGAGATCTCGATGGAGTCGAGCTTCTTGCCGCTGTACGGGCCCTTGTACTTGTCACCGCCGACCAGCCACTGCTGGACGTAGCGCGGACCCTCGGTGACGAACGAGGCGAAGAGGCGCTCGAAGGTGTGGCGGACGTCGTCCATGGAGAGGTCGGAACCGTCCTCCCACTTGATGCCGTCCTTGATCGTGAACGACCAGGTCCGGCCGCCGTCCTTCATGGTGCCCGCGTCGGTGGCCGCGTCGCCGACCAGGGTGCAGCCACCCTTGTCGTCGATCTTGTAGCCGGTCAGACCACGCATGATCGGGACGGTGATGGCGCCCTCGGTGGAGACGTAGATCTGCGCCGGGTCCAGGTGGTCCATGTCGAACTGGTCGAGCGAGTAGAGCGTCCCGCCCTTGACCGCGCCCGGGACCTCGGGGGCCGGGCCGGTGGAGTCGGCCTTGGTGCCGACCGGGATGTTCACGGTCTTGGCGCCGCTGACCGACGGCACCTTGCTGCCGGAGCCGCCCTTGTCGTCACCGCTGCCGCAGGCGCTCAGCACGGTCGTGGAGGCCGCTGCCACACCGGTGGCGATCAGGAAGTTTCTACGGGAAAAAGACATGCTGAGCCTGCCTATAGGGGTCAATACGGACGGACACAACCAGCCGGACGTCATCGAACCGGGCCGGGAGAACGAAGTTGCTCGCTAGCGCTTGGACTTGGGGTCGAGCGCGTCACGCACGGAGTCGCCGAGAAGGTTGAAGGCGAGGACGAAGATCACCATGGACAGGCCCGGGAAGAGCATGAAGGTGAGGTCCTGGGAGTAGAACTGGGCTCCTCGCTGGATCATCACGCCCCAGTCCGGGGTCGGGTCGATGATGCCGACGCCGAGGAAGGCCAGGCCGGCCTCGGCGGTCACGAAGGCCGGGAGCAGCAGCGTCGACTGGATGATGATCGGCGTCCAGAGGTTGGGCAGCAGCTCCTTGAACACGATGCGCCGCGGGGACGCGCCCGTGACCTTGGCGGCTTCGATGAACTCCCGCTCACGCAGACCGAGTACCTGGCCGCGCAGCAGGCGGGCGATGGAGGCCCAGCCGAAGGCGGACAGGACGAGGATGAGAGAGGTGGCCCGCAGCCAGGTCGGGATGTTGTCGTCGTCGGCGACGAAAAGACCGTAGACGACCGGCATGAAGGCGATGAAGAACAGCGTGGACGGGAACGACAGCAGGATGTCGATGACCCGGCTGACGAGGTAGTCGGTCCGACCGCCCAGGTAGCCCGCGGTGACGCCGATGACCACGCCCAGGAGGGTGGTGAGCAGGGTGGCGGCCGTGGCGATGCCCAGCGAGGTCCGGATGCCGTACAGCAGGAACGTGAAGACGTCCCGGCCGAGCTGCGGCTCGATGCCGAACCAGAACTGCGAGCTGATGCCGCCGTTCGGCCCCGCGGGGTACGAGAAGGCGTCGAGCAGGTCAGGGTTCTCGCTCGCGTAGGTCGTGTACGGGTTCTTGCCGTACAGCTTCGCTATCAGCGGTGCCGCGATCGCGATCACGAAGAAGAAGATCACGACATAGGCGGATATGACGCCCGTCTTGTCGCGCTTGAAGCGCTTCCAGGCAAGCCGTCCCGGAGAGCGGCCTTCGCTGCCCTTGGAACCGTCCGAAGCGGTCGACTTCTCGACAGTCTCGTCGGTCACCTCAAGCGGGGCAGCCGCGGATGGAGTTGGGGGGGTCATGGTGCTCCTGGCCCAAGGGAGGGTCTGATGACTCCGCAGGGCGCTCCCCTACGGGCTACGCCGGACTTTTTCAACGCAATTCATTCAAGGTCAATAAATTCTCGGTCGCCTTGGTTGTCTCTTTACCTTCTTTGCTCGTCCTTGATCATTCCGTAGCTACGCGGGTAGCGCGCCGTAATCAATCCGTGTCTCACGTCGGGCTAATTGGACTAATCGGGCAAGGGGTTCGATATGCGGACGGTGGAGTGTCGACATGCGTACATCGGAACGTCGTAATCCAACGTTTCGGCATCGTTGCGCGAAGATCTATTGCGCTTCCCGCGCAAGATCACCAAGCCCCCTGGGGGTGGTGACTGCATACGGGTGGCGTGCCCCCCCAAAGGCCCCTCAGTTGGGCAGCGTACAGGCGCTATGCGCGGTATGAGTCGATATTGTCCGATAATGATCAACGCTCATGGAGGAGGCGCGCCATGCGTGGAGGCACGCACGCCCGATGGGCCGCCGGCGCGGTGGCGCTGGCGCTCGCGGCCACGGGCTGCGGGGGCAGCGGTTCGAGCGGCGGCGCGGTGCTCAGCTCCTCCTGGGGTGACCCGCAGAACCCGCTGGAGCCGGCCAACACGAACGAGGTGCAGGGCGGCAAGGTCCTGGACATGATCTTCCGGGGCCTGAAGAAGTACGACCCGAAGACCGGCAAGGCCCAGGACTGGCTGGCCCGGTCCATCAAGACCGAGGACTCGCGGAACTTCACCATCGAGGTGAAGGACGGCTGGACCTTCTCCAACGGCGAGAAGGTGACGGCCCGGTCCTTCGTGGACGCCTGGAACTACGGGGCGAGCCTGAGGAACAACCAGAAGAACGCCTACTTCTTCGGTTACATCGACGGCTACGACAAGGTCCACCCCGTCAGCGGCGAGCAGAGCGCCGACACGCTGTCCGGGCTGAAGGTGGTGGACGACCACACCTTCACCGTCAAGCTCAACCAGAAGTTCTCCGGCTTCCCCGACACGCTCGGCTACGCGGCCTTCGCCCCGCTGCCCCGCGCGTTCTTCACCGACCACGCGGCCTGGGTGAAGAAACCGGTCGGCAACGGCCCGTACACCATCGAGTCCTACACCAAGGGCTCGCAGATGTACCTGAGGAGGTGGGACGGCTACCACGGCCGGGACAAGGCGCGGAACGACGGCGTGACCCTCATGGTCTACACCGACAGCAACACCGCCTACACCGACCTCCTGGCCGGCAACCTCGACCTCGTGGACGACGTGCCCGCCGCCCAGCTGAAGAACGTCAAGGGCGACCTGGGCGACCGCTACATCAACACCCCGGCGGGCATCATCCAGACCCTCGCCTTCCCGTTCTACGACAAGGCCTGGAACAAGCCCGGCTCCGAGAAGGTCCGCACCGGCCTGTCGATGGCGATCAACCGCGCGCAGATCACCGACACCATCTTCCGGAGGACCAGGACCCCGGCCACCGACTGGACCTCACCGGTCCTCGGCACGGCCGGCGGCTTCAAGGACGGCCTGTGCGGCAAGGCCTGCGACTACGACCCGGACGAGGCCAAGAGGCTGATCAAGGAGGGCGGCGGCATCCCCGGCGGTCAGGTCAAGATCACGTACAACGCGGACACGGGCTCGCACAAGGAGTGGATCGACGCGGTGTGCAACTCCATCAACAACGCCCTCGGCAACGACAAGGCCTGCGTCGGCAACCCGGTCGGCACCTTCGCCGACTTCCGCAACCAGATCGGGCAGCACAAGATGACCGGCCCCTTCCGGGCGGGCTGGCAGATGGACTACCCGCTCATCCAGAACTTCCTGCAGCCGCTGTACTACACGGGCGCCTCCTCCAACGACGGCAAGTGGTCCGACAAGGACTTCGACAAGCTCGTGAACCAGGCCAACGCCGAGACGGACACCACCAAGGCGGTCTCCACCTTCCAGAAGGCGGAGGAGGTCGTGCGGGACCACATGGCCGCGATCCCGCTCTGGTACCAGAACGGCAGCGCCGGCTACTCCGACCGGCTGTCCCACGTGGCGCTCAACCCCTTCAGCGTCCCGGTCTACAACGAGATCAAGGTCGGCTGAGCCGCCATGGGGCGCTATGTCCTCCGGCGGCTGATCCAGATGATCCCCGTGTTCGGCGGGGCCACGCTGCTGATCTTCGTGATGGTGAACGTGATGGGCGATCCCATCGCCGGCCTGTGCGGGGAACGGGCCTGCGACCCTGCGACGACCGCCCAGCTGGAGAAGCAGTTCGGCCTCGACAAGCCGTTGTGGCAGCAATACCTGACCTACATGGGCAACGTCTTCACCGGCGACTTCGGTACGGCGTTCAACGGGCAGCCGGTCACCGAGCTGATGGCCACGGCATTTCCGGTGACCGTCCGGCTGACCATCGTGGCCGTCTTCTTCGAGATCGTCATCGGCATCACGCTGGGTGTCGTCACCGGACTCAGGCGCGGCCGGCCCGTCGACACCGGTGTGCTCCTCGCCACCCTCGTCGTGATCTCCGTCCCGACCTTCGTCACCGGTCTGCTGCTGCAACTGCTGCTCGGCATCAAGTGGCAGTGGATCAGGCCCTCGGTCCGCAGCGGCACCTTCGGCGAGCTGATCGTGCCGGGTCTGGTCCTGGCCTCCGTCTCGCTCGCCTACGTCACCCGGCTGACCCGTACCTCGATCGCCGAGAACAGGCGGTCGGACTACGTCCGTACGGCGGTCGCGAAGGGGCTGCCCCGGCGCCGGGTCATCGTCCGGCACCTGCTGCGCAACTCCCTGATCCCGGTGGTGACGTTCATCGGCACCGACATCGGGGCGCTGATGGGCGGGGCGATCGTGACCGAGCGGATCTTCAACATCCACGGCGTCGGCTACCAGCTCTACCAGGGCATCCTGCGGCAGAACACCCAGACGGTCGTCGGCTTCGTGACGGTGCTGGTGCTGGTCTTCCTGGTCGCCAACCTCCTCGTCGACCTCCTGTACGCCGTACTCGACCCGAGGATCCGCTATGCCTGAACAGCCCTACGAGCCCGAGGGCGCGATCGCCGGCACCGGCATGGGCGGGGCGATGGACCTCGGCGCGAGCGAGGCCGTCACGCTGGAGAAGACGCCAGGAGGGCCGGAAGGCACGGGGCCGGCCGGCCGACCGCGCTCCCTGTGGTCCGACGCCTGGCGGGAGCTGTGCCGCAACCCGGTCTTCATCGTCTCCGCCCTGGTCATCCTCTTCCTGGTCTTCATCTCCCTGTGGCCGTCGGCGATCGCCCCCGGCAGCCCCCTGAAGTGCGACCTCGCCAAGGCCCAGGACGGCCCGGGACCGGGTGCGCCCTTCGGGTACGACGGACAGGGCTGCAACGTCTACACGCGCACCGTCTACGGGGCCCGTACGTCCGTCACGGTCGGCGTGTGCGCCACGCTGGGAGTGGCACTCCTCGGCTCGGTGCTGGGCGGGCTCGCGGGGTACTTCAGCGGCGTCTGGGACTCGGTCCTGTCCCGGATCACCGACATCTTCTTCGCGATCCCGGTGGTCCTCGGCGGTCTGGTCCTGCTCTCGGTGGTGACCTCCAATACGGTCTGGCCGGTCATCGGGTTCATGGTGCTGCTCGGCTGGCCGCAGATCTCCCGGATCGCGCGCGGCTCGGTGATCACCGCCAAGCAGAACGACTACGTCCAGGCCGCCCGCGCGCTGGGCGCCTCCGACTCCCGCATCCTGCTGCGGCACATCACCCCGAACGCCGTCGCACCGGTGATCGTGGTCGCGACCATCGCGCTGGGCACCTACATCGCCCTGGAAGCGACCCTGTCCTACCTCGGCGTGGGCCTCAAACCCCCCAGCGTGTCCTGGGGCATCGACATCTCCGCCGCCTCCCCCTACATCCGCAACGCCCCGCACGCCCTGCTGTGGCCCTCCGGCGCCCTGGCGGTGACGGTGCTGGCGTTCATCATGCTCGGCGACGCGGTCCGCGACGCCCTCGACCCGAAGCTGAGGTGACGTTCACCGTGCTCCTCGAAGTCCGGGACCTCCACGTGGAGTTCCACACCCGCGACGGCATCGCCCACGCCGTCAACGGCGTCAGCTACGCCGTCGACGCGGGGGAGACCCTCGCCGTGCTCGGCGAGTCCGGGTCCGGGAAGTCCGTCACCGCGCAGGCCGTCATGGGCATCCTCGACACGCCCCCGGCCAGGATCACCGGCGGGGAGATCGTCTTCGACGGCCGCGATCTGCTGACGTTGTCCGCCGAGGAACGCCGCAGGGTACGTGGCCGGCAGATGGCGATGATCTTCCAGGACGCGTTGTCCGCCCTCAACCCGGTGATGACCGTGGGGGATCAGCTGGGGGAGATGTTCGTCGTCCACCGGGGCATGTCGAGGAAGGACGCGCGGGCCAGGGCCGTCGAGCTGATGGAGCGGGTGCGGATTCCGGCCGCCGCCCAGCGCGTCCGCGACTACCCGCATCAGTTCTCGGGCGGGATGCGCCAGCGCATCATGATCGCCATGGCGCTGGCCCTGGAACCGGCCCTCATCATCGCCGACGAGCCCACCACCGCCCTCGACGTCACCGTCCAGGCCCAGGTCATGGACCTTCTCGCCGAGTTGCAGCGCGAGTACCGCATGGGACTCATCCTCATCACCCACGACCTGGGCGTGGTGGCCGACGTCGCGGACCGGATCGCGGTGATGTACGCGGGCCGGATCGTGGAGTCCGCCCCCGTCCACGACCTCTACAAGGCCCCGGCCCACCCCTACACCCGGGGCCTGCTCGACTCCATCCCCCGCCTGGACCAGAAGGGCCGGCAGCTCTACGCCATCAAGGGCCTGCCACCGAACCTGACCCACATCCCGCCCGGCTGCTCCTTCCACCCCCGCTGCCCCATGGCCAGGGACGTCTGCCGCACCGACGAACCCCCGCTCTACGAGGTGTCCGACGACCGGGGCAGCGCCTGCCACTTCTGGAGGGAGTGCCTCGATGGCCCCGACCACTGAGCCCCTCCTTGAAGTGACCGGCCTGATCAAGCACTACCCGCTCACCCGGGGTGTCCTGTTCAAGAAGCAGATCGGCGCGGTCAAGGCCGTCGACGGCGTCGACTTCACCCTCGTGAAGGGCGAAACCCTCGGCATCGTCGGCGAATCAGGATGCGGCAAGTCCACCGTCGCCAAACTCCTGTGCAACCTGGAACAACCCACCGCCGGCACCATCAAGTTCAAGGGCGAGGACATCACCCGGCTCTCCGGCAAGGCGTTGAAAGCGGTCCGCCGCAACATCCAGATGGTCTTCCAGGACCCCTACACCTCCCTCA
>NZ_JBVHWM010000019.1:0-117544 GCF_055564375.1 Streptomyces sp. NPDC029138 | reverse complement strand
CCCCCCCCCCCCCCCCCCCCCCCCCCCCCCCCCCCCCCCCCCCCCCCCGCCCCCCTCCCCCCCCCCCCCCCCCCCCCCCCCCCCCCCCCCCCGCGAGGGAAACGGCCCCCACGGACCCCACCGCCGCTACTGGCGTCCCGGACGGAACACACGCGGCGCCACTGGACACACGCAGGGCCCCGGAACCGGCGCAGGGGTTCCGGGGCCCGGTCAGGGAGCGAGCCGGCCGGCCCGCCCGCCGCGGCCGTCACACGCGGCGCAGCACGGCGACGACCTTGCCGAGGATGGTCGCGTCGTCGCCGGGGATCGGCTCGTAGGCCGCGTTGTGCGGGAGGAGCCACACGTGGCCGTCCTCGCGCTTGAAGCGCTTGACGGTGGCTTCGCCGTCGAGCATGGCGGCCACGATGTCGCCGTTCTCGGCGACCGGCTGGCGGCGCACGGTGACCCAGTCACCGTCGCAGATCGCGGCCTCGATCATGGAGTCGCCGACGACCTTGAGGACGAACAGTTCGCCGTCACCGACGAGCTGGCGGGGGAGAGGGAAGACGTCCTCGACGGACTCCTCCGCGAGGATCGGACCACCGGCGGCGATGCGGCCAACCAGTGGGACGTACGACGCGGCGGGCTTGCCGGCGGTGTCCGTGGGCTGGACGGTCACGGCCTGGTCGGATCCACGCACTTCGTAAGCGCGCGGACGGTGCGGGTCGCGGCGCAGGAAGCCCTTGCGCTCCAGGGCCATCAGCTGGTGGGCGACCGACGACGTGCTGGAGAGGCCGACGGCCTGGCCGATCTCCCGCATCGACGGCGGGTAACCGCGCCGCTGTACGGAGTCCCTGATGACCTCGATCACCCGGCGCTGCCGGTCGGTGAGTCCGGAGCTGTCCGCCCGGATGCCTGGAGGTCGGCCCGGCAGGGAGCGCTTTTGTCCCTCGGGATTCGTGGCTTCGTTCATCGCGTGTACCGGCTCGACTCGGCCCAAGGAGCGGTCCTGGGCGGTGATGGTGGCACTGTCTGCGGTGGTGGTCACGTCGGCCCCTCTCGATGGTCTCCCTGCTGCACAACGGTAGTTGCTTTCGAAAGGTTGCGCCAAACACACGTTCGAGTGAAAAAGTGCGTTTCACCTGACGCGATCATGTGTCTGGGTGTATGGCTCACGCGACACTTGGCGGACAAAAGCGCCCATTGTTGTACTCTTCACCGCCGGGGTGTGCTCGCCTCGTGGGCTGCGCCCCAGTCTGCCATCCGGAATCCCACAGTCCGGGATCCGGGGCCCTTTCTGCGCGGGAGTGCCACGCCTCCTCCCTGTGGCGCCCACGGTATCCCCGCAAGCGGCGCGGCGACACCGCTCGGCGCCCGCGTGTCCCCGCTGGTCGCCGCCAGTGCCCGGGGTCGCTCTTCCCACGCGACACGCGTTTCTGCCTCGATGTATGAGTCAATCCCCACATCTAGTGGTTGGATGGCTACCGCAGCCCAGAAGTTGTGGTCCCCCGGGTCCGAGACGGCTTGGCGATCGCCTATGCTTAGGGCTGCTTCGCGGGGCCCCTGGGTCTGGCGAGGCTGACGAGTCTGCTGTGAGGAGGGTTGGAGAACATGCACTGCCCCTTCTGCAGGCATCCCGACAGCCGTGTGGTCGACAGTCGTACGACCGACGACGGCACGTCCATCCGCAGGCGCCGCCAGTGTCCTGACTGCTCCCGTCGTTTCACGACCGTGGAGACGTGCTCGCTCATGGTGGTGAAGCGGTCCGGAGTCACCGAGCCTTTCAGTCGCACCAAGGTCATCAACGGCGTGCGCAAGGCGTGCCAGGGGCGGCCTGTCACCGAGGACGCGCTCGCCCAGCTCGGCCAGCGGGTCGAGGAGGCGGTGCGTGCGACCGGAAGTGCCGAGCTGACCACCCACGACGTGGGTCTGGCCATACTCGGTCCGTTGCAGGAGCTGGACCTCGTCGCCTATCTGCGGTTCGCCTCCGTCTACCGGGCGTTCGACTCGCTCGAGGACTTCGAGGCCGCCATCGCGGAACTGAGGGAGGCGACGGGAGGCCCCGCCGCGGACGAGGAAGACGCGGCAGGGAGCCAGGAAGACGATCGCGGGCCCGGCGGGACCACTCAGGTCCCCGTGCCCGCCCGCGCCGCCGACTGACCGGAGGGCCGGAAGCCGGGAGGAGACCCGGGTTCCGGCCGGGAGGCGGCGAACGAAGACCTGTTGCGGGCGGCAGCTGAGGGTGCCCGCAACGCAAGACGGAAACACGTGCCCATGGGAACAAATGGGCACTTCAGGGCGTTTTTGCCCGTACAGGGAGGCGGCATGACAGAGACGGCGAGCGGTCCGGCACGAGGTTCCCGAGCCAAGGGCGCCAAGGTCACCAAGGGACTGCGGATCGAGCGCATCCACACCACCCCCGGAGTGCACCCGTACGACGAGGTGTCGTGGGAGCGCCGTGACGTCGTCATGACCAACTGGCGCGACGGCTCGGTCAACTTCGAGCAGCGTGGCGTCGAGTTCCCCGACTTCTGGTCGGTGAACGCGGTCAACATCGTCACCAGCAAGTACTTCCGGGGCGCCGTCGGCACCCCGCAGCGCGAGACCAGTCTCAGGCAGCTGATCGACCGCATCGTGAAGACGTACCGGAAGGCCGGTGAGGACTACAAGTACTTCGCCTCGCCCGCCGACGCCGAGATCTTCGAGCACGAGCTGGCCTACGCCCTCCTGCACCAGATCTTCAGCTTCAACAGCCCCGTCTGGTTCAACGTCGGCACCCCGCAGCCCCAGCAGGTGTCCGCCTGCTTCATCCTGTCCGTCGACGACTCCATGGAGTCGATCCTCGACTGGTACAAGGAAGAGGGCATGATCTTCAAGGGCGGCTCCGGCGCCGGCCTGAACCTCTCCCGCATCCGCTCCTCCAAGGAGCTGCTGTCCTCCGGCGGCAACGCCTCCGGCCCGGTCTCCTTCATGCGCGGCGCCGACGCCTCCGCCGGCACCATCAAGTCCGGTGGTGCCACCCGCCGCGCCGCCAAGATGGTCGTGCTCGACGTCGACCACCCCGACATCGAGGACTTCATCGAAACCAAGGTCAAGGAGGAGGAGAAGATCCGCGTCCTGCGTGACGCGGGCTTCGACATGGACCTGGGCGGCGACGACATCACGTCCGTCCAGTACCAGAACGCCAACAACTCGGTCCGTGTGAACGACGAGTTCATGAAGGCGGTCGAGAACGGCGACAAGTTCGGTCTGCGCGCCCGCATGACCGGCGAGGTCATCGAAGAGGTCGAGGCCAAGGCCCTCTTCCGCAAGATCGCCGAGGCCGCCTGGGCCTGCGCCGACCCGGGCATCCAGTACGACGACACCATCAACAACTGGCACACCTGCCCCGAGTCCGGCCGGATCACCGCGTCGAACCCGTGCAGCGAGTACATGCACCTGGACAACACGTCCTGCAACCTGGCCTCGCTGAACCTGATGAAGTTCCTGAAGGACGACGGCAAGGGCAACCAGTCCTTCGAGACCGAGCGTTTCCAGAAGGTCGTCGAGCTGGTCATCACCGCGATGGACATCTCGATCTGCTTCGCGGACTTCCCGACCCAGAAGATCGGCGAGAACACGCGCGCGTTCCGCCAGCTCGGCATCGGCTACGCCAACCTGGGCGCCCTGCTGATGGCCACCGGCCACGCCTACGACTCCGACGGCGGCCGCGCCCTGGCCGGCGCGATCACCTCCCTGATGACGGGTACGGCCTACCGCCGCTCCGCCGAGCTGGCCGCGGTCGTCGGCACCTACGACGGCTACGCCCGCAACGCCGACGCCCACAACCGCGTCATGACGCAGCACGCCGACGCCAACGGCAAGGCCGTCCGCATGGACGACCTGGACACCCCGGTGTGGGCCGCCGCCACGGAGGCCTGGCAGGACGTCCTGCGCCTCGGCGAGAAGAACGGTTTCCGTAACTCCCAGGCGTCCGTCCTCGCGCCGACCGGCACCATCGGCCTCGCCATGTCCTGCGACACCACCGGTGTCGAGCCCGACCTGGCGCTGGTGAAGTTCAAGAAGCTCGTCGGCGGCGGCTCGATGCAGATCGTCAACGGCACCGTCCCGCAGGCCCTGCGCCGCCTGGGCTACCAGGAGGAGCAGATCGAGGCGATCGTCGCCCACATCGCCGAGAACGGCAATGTGATCGACGCCCCCGGCCTCAGGCACGAGCACTACGAGGTGTTCGACTGCGCCATGGGCGAGCGCGCCATCTCCCCGATGGGCCACGTCCGCATGATGGCCGCGATCCAGCCGTGGATCTCCGGCGCCATCTCCAAGACGGTCAACATGCCGGAGACGGCGACCGTCGAGGAGGTCGAGGAGATCTACTTCGAGGCCTGGAAGCTGGGCGTCAAGGCACTCGCGATCTACCGCGACAACTGCAAGGTCGGCCAGCCGCTCTCCGCCAAGAAGAAGGAGACGGAGAAGAAGACCGAGGAGACCGCGGCCGTCGAGCCCAAGGTCGAGAAGGTCGTCGAGTACCGCCCGGTCCGCAAGCGCCTCCCGAAGGGACGTCCCGGCATCACCACGTCCTTCACCGTCGGCGGCGCCGAGGGCTACATGACGGCCAACTCCTACCCGGACGACGGTCTCGGCGAGGTCTTCCTGAAGATGTCCAAGCAGGGCTCGACCCTCGCGGGCATGATGGACGCCTTCTCCATCGCCGTCTCGGTCGGCCTCCAGTACGGCGTGCCGCTGGAGACGTACGTCTCGAAGTTCACCAACATGCGCTTCGAGCCGGCCGGCATGACGGACGACCCGGACGTGCGGATGGCGCAGTCGATCGTCGACTACATCTTCCGCCGCCTGGCACTGGACTTCCTGCCCTTCGAGACCCGCTCCGCGCTCGGCATCCACTCCGCCGAGGAGCGTCAGCGGCACCTGGAGACCGGCTCCTACGAGCCGGCCGAGGACGAGGTCGACGTCGAGGGCCTGGCCCAGTCGGCGCCGCGCGCCCAGGAGCTGAAGGCGGTCGCCACGCCGAAGGCCGAGGCCGAGGCGGCCAAGCCCGCGCCGCGGCAGGCGCACACCAGCGCCGAGCTGGTGGAGATGCAGCTGGGCATCCAGGCCGACGCCCCGCTGTGCTTCTCCTGCGGTACGAAGATGCAGCGGGCCGGTTCCTGCTACATCTGCGAGGGCTGCGGCTCGACCAGCGGCTGCAGCTGATGACACGCCGTTCCTGAAGTAAGGGGCGCCGGCCATGGCCGGCGCCCCTTACGCGTTGCGGAACCGGGCCGTCAGGACAGGTGTGCCCTGCCCATCACCTGGGTGAAGGTGGCCGGGTCCTCGTCGAAGCCACGCACGCCGGGACGGAACGTCCACTCCTCCGAGCCGTCCCGGACGAACTCGGCGATCGTGGCGGCCGTCGACCCGAGGACCGACGCGAAGCCGTCCTCGGCGAGCACGGTGTACCCCTCACGGATGCGGACGGCGGGATTCAGCACCTGGGCGAACGTCTTGTGCCCGGGCCGCTGTTGGATGACGACACCTACCACCACGCGCGCGTAGCGGTCGCTGAGGCGGTCCAGTTCGAGCGTCATGACCTCGTCCCAGCCGAAGCCCTTGCCGTCCGTGCTGTCGCGGTTGAGGAGGATCGTGCCGTCCGGCGAGCGGCTGTCGAAATGCACCAGATAGGCCGGATCCCCGTACGGGGCACCCGACAGGAACGTCGCCGCGACGATGTCCAGATCCGTCGGCGGCCGACCCGCCGGACTGGGGTCCCACTTGAGCGCGACCTCGACCTTGCGGATTCCCTTGCTGAAGCCGGTCACCAGGCTTTCCCTTCCCCCTGTGGCTCGCTCGACCCCAACTCCCCATCGGCCGGGGTTCCTTGCCGTCCATCGTCCCACGCGCGCGGGGGCACGTGTGCGGGCGATCTCCGCCGGAAGCGTGACCGACGCCACGCCGGGTGGCCTTACGATGGCGCGGTGCTGGTCAAGTGGATTCGCTGCACCGTGGTGGACCGCCGGGGGTTCGAGCGGGGACAGCGAAAATGGGCGGGGCTTCTGGGGGAGCCGGGTTTTCGGGGACAGGGCGGGGGCTGGAGCCGGCAGCGGGCGGGTGTGGCGCACACCTTCGCCTTCTGGGAGAGCCGTGCCTTCTACGACTCCTTCATGGCCCGCTCCCACGACCGCCTGGCCGCCGCCCAGTCCGGCACGTTCAAGGACGCCCAGGTCAAGTTGTTCGAGTACCGCTTCGACGTGAAGACGGGCTTCGAGCCGCGGTTCACCGATGCCGATCTGATCCGTGTGGCCCTGTGCCGGGTCCATGAGGAGCGCGTGGAGCATTTCACGCTCATGCAGGAGAAGGTCTGGAATCCCGCGATGGCGGGCTCGCCCGGCATGATCCGCGGCATGTTCGGCGAGGCGGCCGAGCAGGAGTTCCTCATCCTGTCGATGTGGCGGTCGGCGGCCGAGCACGGCAAGTACCGCACGGAGCGTGTGGAGCGCCTCGCCCTGCGTGCCCAGACCGAGGCGGACATCGCGGCGCTCTCCGGTGACATCGTGGACCTCGAGCCGACATGGACGGTCTGATGTGTCGGTTCGACAAACCAACGCACTGCCCCGAGGCCCCGATACGGCGGGTCCGGAAGCGGCCCCCGACACGGGACGCGTGTGACCTACGCCGTACAGGGCCCCTCTGAGTGCTCGACTCCGCGCAGTTCGAACTAGGGTTTTGGCATGGCACGACCACGGCGCATCGTCCTTGTCCGGCACGGCGAGTCCACGGGCAACGTCGACGACTCCGTGTACGAGCGCGAGCCCGACCACGCCCTCGCGCTGACCGACCGCGGCTGGCGGCAGGCCGAGGAGACCGGCAAGCGGCTCCGCGAGGTCTTCGGCCGGGAACGCGTGAGCGTGTACGTCTCCCCGTACCGCCGCACCCACGAGACCCTCCGCGCCTTCCACCTCGACCCCGACCTCATACGCGTCCGCGAGGAACCCAGACTGCGCGAGCAGGACTGGGGCAACTGGCAGGACCGCGACGATGTGCGCATGCAAAAGGCCTACCGCGACGCGTACGGCCACTTCTTCTTCCGGTTCCCGCAGGGCGAGTCCGGTGCCGACGTGTACGACCGGGTCGGCGGCTTCCTGGAGAGCCTGTTCCGCAGCTTCGAGGCCCCCGACCACCCGCCGAACGTTCTTCTGGTGACCCACGGGCTGGCGATGCGGCTGTTCTGCATGCGCTGGTTCCACTGGACGGTCGCGGAATTCGAGTCCCTGGCCAATCCCGGGAACGCGGAGATGCGGATGCTCGTTCTCGGACAGGACGGCAAGTACACACTCGACCGGCCCTTCGAGCGCTGGCGGGAACCGGTGCCGTACTGGGCGAACGGATAGAGTGGCAGGGCGATGACCGCTGACTCCTCTTCCCTCGTACGCCTGGAACGCGCCCTGGCGAGCCTGCGCGGACTGGCCGTGGGGGACGCGCTGGGCTCCCAGTTCTTCGTTCCCGTGAACTACCCGCTGCTGAAGCGCCGCGAGTTGCCCGCGGGCCCCTGGCAGTGGACGGACGACACCGAGATGGCCTGCTCCGTGGTCGCCGTTCTCGCCGCCCATCACCGCATCGACCAGGACGCGCTCGCCCGCTCCTTCGCCGAGCACCACGACTTCGACCGGGGCTACGGCCCCGCGGTCAACCGGCTGCTGCGCCTGGTCCGGGAGGGCGAGGACTGGCGCCGGCTGGCCGCCGGACTCTTCAACGGTCAGGGTTCCTGGGGCAACGGCGCCGCGATGCGGATCGCGCCGCTGGGCGCCTGGTACGCGGACGATCCCGAGCAGGCGACCCACCAGGCGGAGATCTCGGCCTATACGACGCACCAGCACCGGGAAGCCGTGGTCGGGGCCATGGCCGTGGCTGCCGCGGCGGCACTGGCCGGCTCACCGGACGGCCCGCCCGCCCCCGAGGCACTCCTCGACGGTGTCATCGCACTCGTCCCGAAGAGCGCGGTCGGCCAGGGCCTCCGCCGCGCCCGCGACATGCTCGACTACGGCGACCCCGCCACCGTCGCCGCCGTCCTGGGCTGCGGGCGCCGTACGACGGCCCACGACACCGTTCCCTTCGCCCTCTGGTCCGCCGCGCGCTCTCTCGGTGACTACGCGACGGCGTTCTGGACCACCGCTCAGGTCGGCGGGGACGTCGACACGACCTGCGCGATCGCGGGCGGCGTGCTCGCCGCCGGCAAGTCCGGGGCGCCGCCCGCCGAGTGGGTGCGGCACACCGAGGCACTGCCGGACTGGGTCCCCACGGGGGCCTGACGGCCGTCTGGCCCACGGGGGCCTGCGGCTTCCGTCTGACTCCGCCCGACTGCTTCCGGCGGCCCTGTGGCGACGGAACAGAAACTCTCCGTGTCCGTCGGGAACCCTCCGTGACCGTCGCCCGTTCTTCCGGTATCCGCCGTCCACCGCGTCTGTGGTCGGGTGGGTGGGCGGAGCCGTGACGAGGAGGGACGGAGGGGTGGGAGATGGCGATCGATTCGCGGGTGCGGGTGGCAGTGCTGGTCCCGGCTCTGGTCGTCCTGTTTCTCGGCTTGTCCAGGGCGCTGGTGGCAGTGGTGCGGCCGACCGGCCCCCCGCGTGCGCCGGCTGTTTCCCGGCGGCGGTCCGGTCGGCCGCGGCTTCGCGAGGCTCGGCCTGGATCAGCCGAGGTGCGGCCCCGCCGTGCCCGCGAGGGACTCGAGGTCGCCCTTGCGAACCCTGAGCACCAGCCAAGCGGTGAGGAAGGCCAGCGCTGCCATCGCGGCGGCAGGTATGAAGGCCGTGGAGATGCCATGGGCGAGCACGTCGTGACCCCAGGGCGCGGGCAGTTGGTGCGTCTTGGCGAACTCCGCCTTCTGCTCCGGCGAGCCGTCGGCGAGGAACTTCGGCAGTTGCCTCTTCGCCTCGTCCGTGCTGGCCGACCCGAAGACAGTCGTCAGGATGGACAGCCCGAGCGAACCACCGACCTGCTGCATCGCGTTGAGCAGTCCGGAAGCCGCTCCCACCTCGTGCGGGGCGACACCCGACACGGCGGTCACGGTGGCCGTCACGAAGTTCAGGCCCATGCCGAAGCCGAACACCAGCATGGGCCCCAGCACCCCGCCCACGTAGGTGCTGTCGGGCCGGATGAAGGTCTGCCAGGCCAGCCCGATCACCACCAGCGCGGAACCGCCCATCATGAACGGCTTGGGACCGAGCACCGGCAGGAAGCGCTGGGACAGGCCCGCACCGACCGCGATGGCCGCGGTCACGGGAAGGAAGGCGAGACCGGCCTTGATGGCGCTGTAGCCGAGCACGTTCTGCACGAACAGCACGATGTAGAAGAACATGCCGAACATCGCCGCGGCCAGGCTCAGCATGATCACGTACGTGCCCCAGCGGTTCCGGTCGGCGAACATCCTGAGCGGTGTGATGGGCTCCTTCGCCCGCATCTCGGTGAGGACGAAGGCGAACAGGAGCACCACGGCCGCGCCGAAGGAGCCCAGGGTGAGGCCGTCCCGCCAGCCGTCTTCGGCCGCGCGTATGAACCCGTACACCAGCGAGGCCATGCCGACCGTGGAGGTCAGGGCACCGGTGAGGTCGAAGCGTCCGGGATGCCGCTCGGACTCGTTGATGTACAGCGGTGCGAGCGAGGCGATCAGCACACCGATGGGCACGTTGACGAACAGCACCCACCGCCAGTCGAGCCAGTCGGTGAGCATGCCACCGGCGAGCAGGCCGATGGCACCACCGCCCGCGGAGACGGCGGCGAACACTCCGAAGGCCCGGTTCCGTTCGGGTCCCTCGGGGAAGGTCGTGGTGATCAGGGCCAGCGAGGTGGGCGACGCGATCGCGCCACCCACGCCTTGCAGGGCCCGTGCGGCGAGCAGTTGCCAGGGTTCCTGAGCCAGACCGCCCAGCAGCGAGGCGAAGGTGAACAGCAGGATGCCGGCCATGAACACCCGTCGGCGGCCGAGGATGTCACCGGCTCGCGCCCCGAGCAGCAGCAGACCGCCGAACGTGAGCGTGTAGGCGCTGACCACCCAAGTCAGGTCGGTGGTGCTGAACTTGAGTGCGTCTTGAATGTGCGGGAGCGCGATATTCACAATCGTCGCGTCGAGTACCACCATGAGTTGGCAAGCCGCGATGACGGTGAGTGCGATGCCGGGATGTCCATCCCGGCGGGCCACGCCCGGTTTCTGATCGTTCTTGAGCAACTGAGAGGTCGTCACTGTGGGTCCCCCATAAAGGCGTTAGTGAACGCTCGCGTTCACTGTCGCGTCTACGGTAGTGAGTCCCCAACAGTGAACGCAAGCGTTCACTTAATCGCGCGCCGCGTCCCGCGTCCCCCTGTTGCTGCAACGCGGCGCCACTCCCCCCGGAATCCCCGCTTCCCTTGCATGTTGGAGAAACGCAGATGGTTACCTCGCGCTGGACGGCCGCGTCCGCCCGGACGGCTTCCCCTCGTCGGCGCGGTGCGGTGTTGGAGCGCGCGATCCTCGATGCCGCTCTGGAGCAGCTCAGCACGGTCGGCTGGAAAGGCCTGACCATGGAGGGCGTCGCGGCCGGCGCCCAGACCGGCAAGGCCGCGGTCTACCGCCGCTGGCCCTCCAAGGAGGACCTGGTCGCCGATGCCCTGGTCTCCGGACTGCCTCGTGTGGAAAAGGCCCCGGACCTCGGGAGTGTCCGCGAGGACCTGCTCACTCTGTGCCGTCAGGTGCGGCAGATCATGTACTCGCGGCCCGGCGTCGCATTGCGTTCGGTCATTCACGAATGCGATCACGTCCAAGTCGAGCGCTTCGAGGGAGTGATCTTCGGGAGCGTGGTGGAGCCGACCGTCAAGCTGCTCCGCGAGGTCATCACCCGTGGAATAGGGCGAGGAGAGGTCCGCCCGGACGCGGCCAACGGGTACGTCTTCGATGCCGTCCCGGCCATGATGATGTACCGGTCGAAGATGTGCGCGAGCGAATGGAACGATCAGGATCTCGAAGAGATGATCGACCATCTGATGCTCCCGCTGCTGCGGCCGTACGGGACCTGATCCGCCGCGCCGGCACTCCCGATCCCGGCCGGGCGACCGGGGTGTCGCACGGCGATCCCGGCGGCGTACGCTAAGGGCGCCATGCCGTACGAACCACCTACTCACACCGTCGAGCGCTCCCTGCGCGCCACGACCGGAGCGAAGGTCATTGCCGGTGTCGACGAGGTGGGGCGCGGCGCCTGGGCCGGGCCCGTCACCGTCTGCGCGGCGATAACCGGGCTCCGTCGCCCGCCCGAGGGACTGACCGACTCCAAGCTGCTGACGATCAAGCGGCGTACGGAACTCGCCCTGACCCTGCGGTCATGGGTGACGGCCTACGCGCTGGGGCATGCTTCCCCGGAGGAGATCGACGACCTGGGGATGACGGCCGCGCTGCGGCTCGCCGCAGTCCGCGCCCTGGACGCCCTGCCGGTCCGCCCCGACGCCGTGATCCTCGATGGGAAGCACGACTACCTCGGCGCACCCTGGCAGGTACGCACGGTGATCAAGGGCGATCGGTCGTGCGTGGCCGTCGCGGCGGCGTCGGTGATCGCCAAGGTCCAGCGAGACAAAATGATGGCCGAACTGGGTATCGACCATGCACACTTCGGATTCGCGGACAACGCCGGGTATCCGTCGCCCGTGCACAAGGCCGCACTGGAGGAGTGGGGGCCCACCCCGCACCACCGATTGTCGTGGGCGTATCTTGATGCGTTGCCTCAGTGGCGGCACCTCAAGAAGGTCCGCAGCTGGGCGGACGGAAGCGTTCCGGAAATTGAGGGTCAGCTCGGTCTCGATTTCTGACGGTTCCGCTCGCACTGATGTGCCACCCGGTCATCCGCGCCGCACCAACGTTTGATAAATATCAGCTCATGCCTCTCATTCCCGAGGAGCCTCAGATTCACGAGAGTGCCCAGGGTCCCCGCGCCACTCCGGCCAGCGGCCGTACCGCGCCGACCCCCCGCCCCGTACCCGGCCCCCGCCCCGCGGCTCCGTCCCGCCCCGGTCGTCCCGGCCCTCTGCGGCCCACGCCGCCGGTGCAGCGCACGCCGCGTGACGTGGCTCCGGCCAAGCCTGGCCCCTCCGGCCCGGCCGCTACCGCCGCCACCGCGGCGAGCCCGCAGATCCAACTGATCCCGGCCTCGGCCGAGGGTGCGCTCGACGCCGCCGAGGAGGCCGTCGACCTGCTCCTGGACTCGGGCCGTGCCCCCGGCGACGTGCTCGTGATCACCACCGGTGCGCAGCACCCGTGGGCCGAACACGAGCTGTCCTTCGGCGAGACGTCCTACTGGGCGCAGCATGACGCCGGCGACGACGTCTTCTATGCGGATGCCGCCGTCGCCTCCCGTGCCGCGTCCCGCCCGGTGGTCGTCGTGGCCGTCAACGGAGGACCCGCCTCCGCCGCTGCCACCGCCCTCCCGCTGGCCCACTCCCGGGCCGGTGCCCTGCTGATCGTCTGCGGCGACCCGCAGCAGATCAACTCGGTGCTGGGCGCCGGCGTCTGAGCCGCGTCCGGCACCTCGGGACACCGGGGTGTCGAAGGAGCCGCTCCGGCGGAATCCGCACGGTGCGGCTTTTGGCATGCCTGCACGCCGGCGTGGCTCTCCGAGGGCGCCTCGATCATGGCGTAAGGCTTGCCCGGCACGCCTGCTCCAGGTCGTCACAGCGGCGGGCGTACGCCGGGCCGGACCGTGTGTTCCGCCTGCGCGACCGCGGGCAGGCGAACGTGCCGGGGCCGCTTCAGGGTTGATCTCGCCGGAGCGGATCTCGTATCTCCGCCGCCGGACCAACGCGTGAGCCCACCCGTGTCCTCGGCGCCGCTCGCGGCACACAACGGCCCGGCCCGGTCATCGCACACCGGCTACGGCTACCGGCTGGCCCGGGCGTTTGGTGGAGCCCGGCTGCCGTGCCGTTTGTGATGCCTCGCTGGCCTTGTTGTTCGTACAGCGCGGTGCGGGCGGCACGAGCCGTCGTACCGCCCGCGCCGCGCTGCTCAGCGGGTTCAGCGAGCCGCCGCCCGGCGCAGCACCTCGGAGACCGGGCCGCCGGTGCGCGGTACGAGCTGCGGGGTCTCCGCCGTGGCGAAGGGCTCCGGCGCCGAGTGCGCGTTGGGCCGGCGTCCGCCGCGCCCTTCGCCGAGCACCTGCCAGCCGTCATGCGTCAGCGTGATGTACGCCCCGCAGCGCAGCCCGTGCAGTGTGCAGGCATCGCGCAGTCCCCACATCCAGGCGCCGTCCTCCTCGGTCCAGCGCGCGTCGCCTTCACGGCAGTAGAGCAGGACGGCCGTGCGCACCGGCGTGCGGCGGCGGAGGTCGTGCGGAATCACCCGGCGCAACTGGGCCAGCAGCGCGTTGCGGAACATCCAGCCGTCGGCCGGGGCCGGACGGCGCGTGAACGAGGCGCTGGCCCGCAGCCGCTCGTCCGGGTCGAGAACCGCCACGATCGCCGTGAGCGGCTTCGGGTGATGGCGGGCATGCAGCCCGCTGACGACCTCACGGGGGTTGCGCAGCAGAGGGATTCCGGCAGCGGCCCACTCGGCCGGCTCGAGCAGGCGACTGGCGGAAGCGGCGGACGCGGACATCGACAACGAGGCCGCCGAGGACGAGGCGAATCCGAAGGTCACGTTCCTCCCTTCGGCTACGCGCCCACACTGCGGGCGAGGTCGGATTCGGGGGAGCGCGCACCGCAGCGGAGCCCAACCGGATCACGGACGAGCCGCGCGGGGAGCGGACCTCAATTCTTCCTGTCGAACTTGGCTGCGGCAACGAGCAATTGGCGCCGCCGACTGTTATCTGGTGGTGCGTCGCTTATATCCCTACCCAAAGGTTCGGCAGATGACGCCTGAGGTGTCCGGCCGCCGCCTGCCGGGTTCCGCGAGTGACTGCTTGCTCCTCCCTGAGCTGCGCGGCCGGCGGCAGCACGCCGCTCAGCCCAGGAAGGCGAGAACCGGCGGCCGCACCTCGCTCACCCCTGACGGCGACCAGCGGTCGCGACATGTCACCCCTGAACGGCGAGCACCAGCGGCAGCACTCCGCGCGCCCCGGACTTCCGGAGCAGGCGGGCCGCGACCGCGAGCGTCCAGCCCGTTTCCGTGAAGTCGTCGACCAGCAGCACCGGACCGTTCGCCTCGACGAGTGCCGACGCCAGGGAGTGCGGCACCGTCAAGGCGCCGTCGAGGGCCTTCAGTCGCTGCGCGCTGTTGCTGCGTGGCGACCTTGGCGCGTCCCCGGCGTACTCCACCGAGCCGAGCAGGGGGAGCCTGCCGATCTCGGCGATCCGGGCGCCCAAGGAGTGGATCAGCCGGGGCCGGCCGCGCGAGGCCACGGTGACGACGCCCACCGGCCGGGGCGGGGCGTCGGACGCACCGGAGGCCCAGCCGCCGGGGCCTCGGGCCC
The DNA here is from genome assembly GCF_055564375.1 of Streptomyces sp. NPDC029138. Taxonomy (NCBI): domain Bacteria; kingdom Bacillati; phylum Actinomycetota; class Actinomycetes; order Kitasatosporales; family Streptomycetaceae; genus Streptomyces; species Streptomyces sp. NPDC029138. The sequence continues at coordinate 103,148 of NZ_JBVHWM010000019.1, read as the reverse complement.
AGTCGGCCAGGACCTCCACCACGGCTCGCGCCACGTCGTCCGGCACCGCGGCGTCCGGCGTCTGGAGCGCGAGCAGCGGACGCAGCCGGTTGCCCCAGCCGATGTCCGACAGACGCCCCAGCGCCCGCCCGGGCGAGGCCTGTTCCCCGGCCGGGATGCGTCCCTTGAGGTCGATGCCGATGGCCGGGAGGCCGGTCGGCCACATGCGACGGGGCTCCACTTCCACCCCGGCGCGGCCCAGGTCGCTCCGCGCGGCGTCCAGGGCCGCCGTGGACAGACCGGAGGTGAAGCGCGGTCCGGCGCAGTTGTCGCAGCGGCCACAGGGCTTGGCGCCCTCGTCGTCCAGTTGGCGTTGCAGGAACTCCATCCGGCACTCGGCGGTGGTCGCGTACTCGCGCATCGCCTGCTGTTCCGCCGCGCGCTGTCGGGCCACCCACGCGTAGCGCTCGGCGTCGTAGGACCACGGCTGCCCGGTCGCGATCCAGCCGCCCTTGACGCGCCGCACCGCGCCGTCCACGTCGAGGACCTTCAGCATGGTCTCCAGGCGTGAGCGCCGCAGCTCGACCAGCGGTTCCAGGGCGGGCAGCGACAGGGGCCCGTCCGCCCGGGAGAGGACGTCCAGGGTGCGCCGGACCAGATCCTCGGAGGGGAAGGCCAGCGAGGCGAAGTACTCCCAGATCGCCTCGTCCTCCTTGCCCGGCAGGAGGAGTACCTCCGCGTGGTCCACACCGCGGCCGGCCCTGCCGACCTGCTGGTAGTAGGCGATGGGGGAGGAGGGCGAACCTAGATGGACCACGAATCCGAGATCCGGCTTGTCGAACCCCATGCCGAGCGCGGAGGTGGCGACCAGGGCCTTGACGCGGTTGGCGAGCAGGTCGTCCTCGGCCTGCTGCCGTTCGGCGTTCTCGGTCTTGCCCGTGTACGAGGCGACGGCGTGCCCGCGCTGCCGCAGGAAGGCGGTGACCTCCTCGGCGGCGGCCACGGTGAGCGTGTAGATGATGCCGGAGCCCGGCAGGTCGTCCAGGTGGTCGGCGAGCCAGGCCATCCGGTGCGCGGCGTCCGGGAGCCGCAGCACGCCGAGGCTCAGACTCTCGCGGTCCAGCGGCCCGCGCAGGACCAGCGCGTCGGACGTGCCTCCCGTGCCGAGCTGCTCGGCGACGTCCGCGGTCACTCGCGCGTTGGCCGTGGCGGTGGTGGCCAGGACGGGGACGCCGGGTGGGAGGTCGCCGAGCATGGTGCGCAGCCGGCGGTAGTCGGGGCGGAAGTCGTGTCCCCAGTCGGAGATGCAGTGGGCCTCGTCCACGACCAGCAGGCCGGTGGCCGCGGACAGCTTGGGCAGGACCTGGTCACGGAAGTCCGGGTTGTTCAGCCGCTCAGGCGAGACGAGCAACACGTCGACGTCGCCCGCCTCGATCTCGGCCTGGACGGCCTCCCACTCCTCGGTGTTGGCGGAGTTGATGGTCCGGGCGTGGATACCGGCCCGGCCGGCGGCATCCACCTGGTTCCGCATGAGCGCGAGCAGCGGCGAGACGATCACCGTGGGCCCGCTTCCTCTGGCCCGTAGCAGCGAGGTCGCCACGAAGTAGACCGCGGACTTGCCCCATCCCGTGCGTTGCACGACCAGGGCCCGGCGCCGGTCCGCGACCAGTGCCTCGATCGCCCGCCACTGGTCCTCGCGCAGCCGGGCCGCGCCCGTGGCATCCCCGACGAGCCGGGTGAGGACGGCGTCCGCCTCTGCCCGGAGATCCGCGTTGCTCGTGTGCTCCATGCGTCCCATACAACAGGACGGGACCGACAACCGGGCGGGCTCGGGCCGAGGCTGTGGACAACGCCGGGCGGCTTTGTCGTGTCCCTGATCCGACTTATCCACAGGCTCAACCGGAATCTCAAGATCCGCGAGATCTTCGGGGCATGACGAATCACAGCGAAACCACCGGACCCTTCGAGAGCAACGACATCTCGGGGCAGGAGCCGTCGACCGGACCGACCGAGCACGCCACGCAGGTCACGCTGCGCACCCCGGCCGAGCTGGCCGACGCCCTGCCCTACCTCCTCGGCTACCGCCCGGAGGACAGCATGGTGCTCGTCGCCCTGCACGATCACGTGGGCCGTCGCGGCAGGTTCGGCGGCCGGGCCCGGCTCGGCATCCCCGCGAACGAGGAGGACTGGGAGGCCGCCGCCCGGCAGCTGGCCCGCGGACTGGTCACCGGCAGCGAGCGGCGCGGCACCCGGCCCGAGCGGATGGTGGCCTACGTCTGCCAGGAACCGGGCCCGGGAGAGTCCGGACGGGACGTCAAACGACGGCTGGAGAGGCTGGCCCACCTGATGCGCACCGAATGCGGCAGCCTCGACGTGCCGGTCATCGAAGCCCTGTGCATCTCCGACGGCCGTTTCTGGTCGTACTGCTGCCCGGTCAAGGGCTGCTGCCCCGAGGACGGCTCGCCGATGGGCCTTCCCGGCACCTCCGTGCTCGCCGCGGCAGCCACCTACGCCGGCATCCAGGTGCGCGGCACGCTGCGGGAGCTGCGCGCCAGGTTGCAGCCCTGGGAGACCACCGCCGCGCTGGGACAGGAGATCGCTCTGGACGCGGCCGGCATGAGCCTGGTGCCCCGCCTCCTGGACGAGACGGCCCGTCAGGAGGTGGCGGAGGAGACCCTGGACCTGGCCGAGCGGATCATCCGCCGCTACGCCACGGAGGCACCGGTCTCCGGGACGCATTCGGCGGACGTACGCGACGACAACCTCCTCGCGGACGACGAGGCGGCCACCCTGATCCTCGGGCTCCAGGACCGCACGACCCGCGACAAGGCCGCCGCCTGGATGGAGGGGGAGGAGGCCGGTCCGGCGCTCCGGCTCTGGCGCGCCCTGGCCCGCCGCTGCGTCGGGCCCTACGGCGAGCACGCCGCCGCACCGCTGACCCTCGCGGGCTGGGTCGCCTGGTCCATGGGGGACGAACTGGAGGCGCGCGAGGCGTTGGCCATGGCACTGGCCGCCGATCCCGACTACCTCTTCGCCCGCCTGCTGCACCAGGCCTGCAACGAGGGGCTCGACCCCGAGTCGGTCCGCCGCTGCCTGCGCGCGGAGGGCGCGCGGCACAGGCCGAGGGAGACCACGGAACGAACGGACCAGGCACCCCGGACCGCTCCCACTGAGCCCCCGCGGACCGCCCCCACCGAGCCCCCGCAGACGGCGCTCACCGAGCCGCAAGGCCCGGCCCCCGCACCAGGAGCCGGCATTCAGGCGGACGATCCGGGCGCCGAACCCGGCTCCCGGACGAGCGCACAGCGACGGCGTCGTGCGCGCAGCGCGGACGGCGACGACAGTCGTCGCACAGCCCGCGCGAAGGGAGGCCGACGGAGGCCGGCCGACTCCCGCCCCCGATCGTCCGCCACCGAGGCCACCGGGCCCGGCACCCGCAGCCCGATCACCACGCGCACGCGTGCGGCGGGTGCGGGCGACGCCACAACCGGCGACGCCCGTTCGGACACCGGGCGTCCGCAGCCCGAGGAGAACGGATGAGCGTCGACCGGTGCGAACCCGGGAAAGTGCCGGTCCGCACGGGCAGGGCCGCACCGGTCCGCATGGGCCGGGCCGCCGATCCACCGGGGCACGACGGAGGCAGTCCCCGACGCCACCGGAGCGCACGCCCGGCGAGGCCCCGAGGCCAGTTGGCGCGGAGCACCCCGACGGCCACCCCCGCCGACCGGTCACGTCACCATTCGGTCGGCTTCATCGAGGCGAGCCGTGACCCGGACGAGTCCCCTTCCGTTCACCTGAGTGGCGGAAAGCCTGAACGGGCCCTGCCGCCGCACCTCCCCTGTCCTCCGGGGCGGCCCACCGGCCGCCCAGCACGTCCGAGGCACACCGAGCGCAGAAGAAGCCAGCCCATGCACCAGCAGCCGACTCCGCCCTCCGCCGCCGGCGAACGTCCGCCTCGGAGCAGGCCCGAGCCGTTCCCGGCGGACGGCGCCGGATCCCGCACACCGAAGGCAGCCGACCGTCGACTGACATCGTCCGGGGACATCCGTCCCCTCGTCCCGGCCACCCAGCGCGGTCGTCCGCCCCTCGTCACTGCCCGGCCCCGCCGGCCCGCCCTGACTCCCCCGCCCCGCACATCTCCGGGCAACCGTTCGGCGCCAGAGCTGCCGCCCACGCACACCGCGCTGATCTGTGTGGCCCTGCCCGGCCTCGCCATCTCCGGTGAGTCGGGGCAGCTGGCCGGCGCTGGTCTGGACGGGTTCTACCGGGGCGGCAGGCGGTTGCTCTCCCGGTGTCAGGTCCGCGTGGCAGGCCGGGAACCGCTGCCGGTGCAGGCCAGGACGGCCGGAGCCGACAGCGCCCGTTTCGTGGGGACGCTGCGCACCTCACCGGCCGCCGGTCCCGACCCCGATGCCGTCGTCGAACGGACACGCCACGCCGACGGAACCGAAAGGATCACGCTCCGCAACGCCGCCGCGCGTCCGGTGCGCCTGCCCGTCGAGGTCGCCCTCGGCACCGACCTGGCGGAAATCGGCGCCATCGCCGCCGGGACGGCAGGCGCCGAACTCCCGGCCAGCGTCCACGATTCGGGTCTGCGCTGGGCCAAGGCCGACGCCGCCGCCTGCGTCACCGCGGACCCGCCGCCCGCCGCCGCTCTGGCTTCCGCCGGGCTGCTGCGCTGGGAGCTGGACCTGCCACCTGGCGGGACGGCAGCCGTGGAACTGCGGGTACGACCCGAGGGCGCAGGCCCTCTGCGGGCCGCGGGGCACGCCGCCACCAGCCCGCTCGCCCCCGCCCGGGCGGCGTGCGACGACCCCCGGGTGGCCCCGCTGCTGCACTCGGCCGTCGCCGACCTCCAGGCACTGCTCCTGCGCGACTCCGCACACCCCTCCGACACCTACCTCGCGGCGGGCGTTCCCTGGCGCTGCGGAATGGCCCCGGCCGAGGCGCTCGCCGCCGCCCGCGTGGCGCTGCCCCTGGGCACCCGTCTCGCCGCGGGCACCCTGCGCGCCCTGGCCCGCACCCAGCTACCGGGCCCGGGTCCCCGGGCCGGCATGATCCCCGGCCCCCGACGCGACACAGGCCCGCACCTCCCGCCGAGCTGCACCGGAACGGAAGCCACACTGCTCTTCCCCGTCCTGCTCGCCGAAGCCCGCCGCTGGGGGCTGCCCGACCAGGAGACACAGGAACTGCTGCCCGCGGCCGAGCGCTGCCTGACCTGGCTGCGGACCACCCTCGGTGACGGCACCTACCTCCCCGATCCGCACCCCGCAGGACCGGCCCGCTGCGAGACCCAGGCCCACGCGCACCGCGCCGCCCTGCTCGGCGCCGACCTCCTCGACGCCTTCGGCAGACCGGGCGCCACGGAATTCCGCCAGTGGGCCCAGGCACTGCGGACGGCCTTCCGGGCCGACTTCTGGGTGGAGGGCCGCGGGGGCGGGCGCCCGGCCATGGCTCTGGCACCGGACGGCCGACCCGTGCCCCACCTGGCCGCCACCGCCGTCCACCTCCTCGACACCGGCCTGCTCGGCGCCGGCCTGCACGCCCCGGGCCTGCTCGACAAGGTGCAGACGGAACACCTGGCCCGGCTGCTCGGCGCCCCCGCCATGGACGCGGGCTGGGGGCTGCGCGGCCTCGGCACCAAGGAGGCGGGACACAATCCGTTCGGCCACCGGACCGGAGCCGTGCGGGTCCAGGAGACGGCACTCGCGGTCGCCGGACTGGTGGCGGAGGGATACGAGAAGGAAGCGGCAGGCCTGCTGAGCGGGCTGCTGGAAGCGGCGGAACACTTCGGTCACCGGCTGCCCGAGATGTTCGCCGGTGAACAGCGCTCCGCCGACACCGCGCCCCTCCCGCACCCGGCCGCCTGCCGTCCGGCGGCCACCGCAGCGGCCTCCGTGGTCCTGCTGCTCACCGCCCTCGCCGGCATCCGTCCCGACGCCCCCGCCCGCACGGTCACCCTGCGTCCCGTGCGGAGCGCCCCGCTCGGCGAACTCCAACTCAGCGGGCTGCGCGTCGCGGGCGCCCCTTTCGCGGTGCGGATCAGCCGACTGGGACTGGCCATGGTGGAGGAGGCGGCGGACGGCCTGCAACTGGGAGCGTGACATCTACGGAACAGCGGGGTGACCTCGTACGACACCACTGGATCGGCGAACGGAGAGCCGGTTCCGCGCTCCGTACCGGAACGAAGCGGAATCACCACCGGTGCGACCGACGAAGGGAGTGTTTATCGTCAGGGAGACGACTATGATCGCGGCATGCCCTACGACCCGTCAGCCTTTCCGCCCTTCGCCGTCACCGTGGATCTGGTCGTGCTGACCGTGCGCCGCCATTCCCTGTGCGCGCTGGCGGTCCGCAGGGGCGAGCCTCCCTTCCAGGGGCGCTGGGCGCTGCCCGGCGGCTTCGTACGGGCCGACGAGGATCTGTCCCAGGCGGCGGCGCGCGAGCTGGCCGAGGAGACCGGGCTGTGCGCGCACGACCCCTCGGTCCCGGCCCAGGACAACGGAGCCCACCTGGAGCAGCTCGCCACCTACGGCGACCCCAAGCGGGACCCGCGCATGCGCGTGGTCAGCGTCGCGCATCTCGCGCTCGCGCCCGACCTGCCCGCACCACGCGCCGGCGGCGACGCCAGCAACGCGCGCTGGGCCCCGGTCGAGGAACTGCTCCAGCAGGGTGGCTACGGCCGCGACGGCGAACCCGTGGCGCCACTCGCCTTCGACCACGCGCAGATCCTCGCCGACGGAGTGGAACGCGCCCGCTCCAAGATCGAGTACTCGTCGCTGGCCACCGCCTTCTGCCCGCCCGAGTTCACCGTCGGAGAGCTGCGCCGGGTGTACGAGGCGGTGTGGGGCGTGGCGCTCGACCCGCGCAACTTCCATCGCAAGGTCACCGGAACCCCCGGATTCCTCGTCCCCACAGGAGGTACGACCACACGCCAGGGCGGCAGGCCGGCCCAGCTCTTCCGAGCTGGCGGTGCCACCCTGCTCAACCCGCCGATGCTGCGCCCGGAGGTCTGAGACGCGGAGCGCAGGGCCCGCCGGACGACCGGCGAACCGGCCGCCCGCGCGGAGCCCCGGCTCCCTCGAACGGCGGACAAGATCGGGCCTAGACCAAGCGGCATGTTTTCGCAAGTCGCCTTATACCGGGAAAACCGGACATGTAGCGCTATCTTGCTGAAGGTGATCCAGGCCTTCGGACTGACCAGCAATCCCCGCAAGGCGCATCCGCCCGCTGTCGACGACATCTCCTTCGAGGCGCGCGCCGGGCATGTCACCGCGCTCCTCGGGGCCGCCGGCGCGGGCAAGACGACGGCGCTCAAACTGATGCTTGAGCTCCAACCAGGGCGCGGCATCACCTACTTCAGAGGCCGACCCCTGCACCGGATCGCGCATCCGTCGAGGGAGGTCGGCGTACTCCTCGGCGACGTACCGGGCCACCCGTCCCGCTCGGTCCGCGGCCATCTGCGCATGCTGTGCGCGGCCTCGGGAGTTCCCGCGCGGCGAGCCGACGAGGTCCTCGAAGTGGTCGGTCTCGTCAGCCTCCGTGAGGAGCGCCTCGGCACGCTGTCGCGCGGCATGGACCGCAGGCTCGGCCTGGCCTGCGCCCTGCTGCCCGACCCGCACACGCTCGTCCTGGACGAACCCGCCGACGGACTATCCACCCGCGAGGCCCAGTGGCTGCACAGCATGTTGCGGGCCCACGCCGCCCAGGGCGGCACAGTGCTCTTCACCACGGCCGACACCAAGGAAGCGGCGCGCACCGCCGACCGGGTCGTCACGCTCGACGCCGGCAAAGTCGTCGCGGACCAGGACGCAAGGGCGTTCGCCCGCACCCGGCTGCGCCCCCGCGTTGCCGTCCGCAGCCCCCACGCCGCACGCCTCGCGGCCCTGCTCACCAAAGACGCGCGCACCGCCCGCCGCTCCGTCGAAGTCGTACGCGAGGGCGGCAACCGCCTGTCCGTGTACGGCACCACGACCGCCGACGTCGGCGAGATCGCGTTCCGCCACGGCATCCTCGTCCATCAACTCGCCGACGAGGTCGGCGACATGGGGCCCGGAGCCGGTGCCGAGGACGATGAGGCGCTGTGCTCCACCGAGCCCCAGCAGGCCGTACCGGACGTACCGCCGGCAGACCGGGAGGCCCGGCCGGACAACGGCCCGGCGGCGCCCGACGCCCGGCAGGGGGAACCCGAGCGCCCCGCTGCGGGCCCTTCGTGGGCGCGTCGCGGACGTACCGTGTCCGGCTGTTCGGCGCCCGAGTCCGCCGCGGGTTCCCCGCTGGAATCCGGCCCCGCCGCGCTCGACGGCTCACCGGAGAACCTGAGTGGCGCCGTGGACGAGTTGCCGACGGCGCCCGAGCACGCGAGGCCGGCGGTGTCCGAGGAGGCCGCGACGCCTGCCCTCCACGTGACGGACTCGCGCGCCATGGATCCGCCGGTGGAATCAGGGGCCAGGGCGGCCGATCCGACAGCGGGCGAACCCCGCGCGACGGTCCGCGACCGATCCGCGCCGAAGCCGGACACCCCGGCGCCGGGGCTCTCGTCGGTCGATGCGGTGATCGCCGGGCAGTCGTCGGGGCAGCGGGAACGCACCCCCGACTCCTCGGCGCCGGAGTCCGAGCGGGCCGTGGCCGGCGTCTTCCCGGTCGGTGAAGGGCAATTGGCCTCCGGGCTTGCGGCGCGGGAGCGCGGGTGGGCCGACGACGGTGAGCGGTCTGCGCCCGGCCAGGGTCTTGATCGAGCCGGCGCGGCGGATCGACCGCTGATCATCTCCAGCGAACCGACGCATGACACGTCCTCGGCCGCCGCGGCCTCACCGGCCGACCGCACCCACGACGGAGTCACCGCGTCCGGTGAGAAGGGCACGGCCGGTGGTGGCGCCGGGGACCCGTCCGCCAGAGCCGCCGGCGGCCGGTCCGCCGGCTCGACGGGCACCCCGGACGCCGGCCTCGGCGGACGCGCGGCGGCCTCCGAGCCGCAGACCGGAAGTACCCGCACCCCCACAACAACCATCGCCGGCGCCCGTACCCTCCTCCCCGGCGCCAGGAATCCCGGCGCCCGGCAGCAGCAGACCGGCCGCGCCGCCCTGCCCGACGGTGTCCGCCCCCTCCCCGCCCCCTTCCCCCTCCCACCCCCCATCTCCGTCCGCCCCGCCCGCAGCCCCCTCCGCCCCCTGCGCTACGAGATCCGGCGCGCCAGCGGAATCGGCACCGGGTTCCTCACCTGCGGGGCCGTGCTGGTGGTGTCCGCCCTCACCGCCGTACTCCTGGCGCGGCTCGGTCACACCCCGCAGGCGCGGCTGTTCGCGGCGTGGCCGCGGGAGCTGCCGCTGCCGCCCACGGCGCTCGCGGCCGGGCTGCTCGGTGCGCTGGCCTTCGGGGACGAGTTCCGCCACCCCGCCCTGGCGGCGGACCGCGGCACCGTCCCCCGCCGGCTGGGGCTGCTCGCCGCGAAACTGCTCGTCTCCGGAGCCACCGCGGTACTGCTCGCCTTCCTCACCGTGGGCTGCGACGCCGAAGTGCTCTACATCGTCTACGGACGGGAGCTGGCGCAAGTTCCCGCGGACTGGCTTTCGCTGACCGCGAGTTGGTTCGGGCTGGTCGTCGGCTGTGCGTGGGCCGGTGTGCTGGCGGCCGGTGTGTTCCGGTCCACGACGGCCGGACTGGCGGCCGTCCTCGCCGTACCCGTTCTCGTCGTGCCCCTCGTGCACAAGGCGCTTCAGGGTCCGGCCGTGCGGATGGCGGCCGACTTCCCGGTGCGGATGCGGGAGGTCTTCCTGCTGCGGTGGCCCTTCGGAGGTGAGCGGTACCTGGTCGCGGCCGCGCGGGTGCTCGCTCAACCCGTCGGGGGAGCGCTGGCGTTGTCGCTGGCGGCGCTGCTCTGCGCGTACCTGCTCACAGCGCTGCGGACCCGGTTCCGATGACGACCGTGCGTACGCTTCCGTTCTCACTGTGTGCACAACTCCCCGAAGAACGCCCATTTCTTTCCGATAAGGCGTCAATTGCGACGGCGTGAGCGATCACCCTTTCGTGTGCTTTTCACCAAAGACCTCAAGGGAGTTGAAGACGGCGCCGACAAAGGATCCGTGAGTACCCTTGCGCACACCATGATGACCGCCGCCCGCTCCGCAGACTCAGGTCTGGCCGGCCCGGGCGAACTCGACCGCTACCCCTACGCCGAGGCCCCGGTGGCCGACCGCGTCGGCGCGCCCGCCTGGGACGGCGGGGACCCCGAGCTGGGCCGTGTCGGCAGGCGGAGCTCGGGCAGCCGCGGACGCGGACTGCACGGCCAACTCGTCCAGCAGCTCGGACAGATGATCGTCTCCGGCGACCTGGGCGCCGACCGACCGCTGGTGCCGGAGGAGATCGGCCAGCGCTTCGAGGTCTCCCGCACCGTCGTCCGCGAGTCCCTCCGCGTCCTCGAGGCCAAGGGCCTGGTCAGTGCCCGCCCGAACGTCGGCACGCGCGTGCGTCCCGTCAGCGACTGGAACCTTCTCGATCCGGACATCATCGAGTGGCGGGCCTTCGGGCCGCAGCGCGACGACCAGCGCCGGGAACTGAGCGAGCTGCGCTGGACGATCGAGCCGCTGGCCGCCCGTCTCGCCGCCGGGCACGGGCGCGAGGAGGTGCAGCAGCGCCTCTGTGACATGGTCGAGATCATGAGCCACGCGCTGGCCCAGGGCGACGCGCTCACCTACTCGCGCGCCGACACGGAGTTCCACGGGCTGCTCATCCAGATCGCGGGCAACCGCATGCTCGAGCACCTGTCCGGCATCGTCTCGGCGGCGCTCCAGGTCTCCGGCGGCCCCGTCACCGGCTGTGACCGGCCGAACGAGGCGTCCCTCGCGCAGCACGCGCGGATCGTCGACGCGCTCGGCACCGGCGACGGCGCGGCGGCGGAGGCGGCCATGCGCCAGCTCCTCACCGTCCACCCCGAGGTGGAGCGCGTGGTGCCCGCCCCGCGCGAGCACTGACCTCGCGAGGAACGCGGTGCGGTCGCCGGTGTGCGGCTTTCTCGTGGTATTCGTGGCGGCGCCGGGCCCTGGTACCGGCCGCCGCCGGACCCCGCCGGACCTTCCGGAGTCCGGCCGGGTCCGGCGGTGCGACGGGAAGTCCTGGTCGTGGGCGCGGCCGGTCCGAAGGCCAAGGACGATCCCTTCTGTGCACATCTGACCACTTTTGACCGCTTACGGGGTGTGACTCGGGCCACGCAGATTGGGCGTAACGCTCGTGGAGACAGCGCGATGACCTAAGAGGTGATAGCCGCGGAGGGAATACGGACGCCGAACCAGGCGCTGTGCATCTTCCCGGCCCCCGCCCGCGCCGTCGGCCCATCCCCAGGCCGGTGGTCGGCTCCTGTCCGCAGTGGACGGTGCCGGAAGCCGTTTTCCAACGTTCCGAGAGGTTGTTCGTGTCGGCCAGCACATCCCGTACGCTCCCGCCGGAGATCGCCGAGTCCGTCTCTGTCATGGCGCTCATTGAGCGGGGAAAGGCTGAGGGGCAGATCGCCGGCGACGATGTGCGTCGGGCCTTCGAAGCTGACCAGATTCCGGCCACTCAGTGGAAGAACGTACTGCGCAGCCTCAACCAGATTCTTGAGGAAGAGGGTGTGACGCTGATGGTCAGTGCCGCAGAGCCCAAGCGCACCCGCAAGAGCGTCGCAGCGAAGAGCCCCGCCAAGCGCACCGCCACCAAGACGGTCGCGGCGAAGACGGTGACCACCCGGAAGGCCACCGCCACCACGGCCGCCCCCGCGGCGCCCGCGGCCCCGGTCCCAGCCGATTCCGCCGAAGACGCCGCGGCGAAGAAGGCCGTCGCCAAGAAGGCGACCGCCAAGAAGACGGTCGCCAAGAAGGCTGTCGCGAAGAAGACGGCCGCCAAGAAGACCACGGCCAAGAAGGACGACGTCGAGATTCTCGAGGAAGAGGTTCTCGAGGACGCGAAGGTCGCCGACGAGCCCGAGGGCACCGAGAGCGCCGGCTTCGTGCTGTCCGACGAGGACGAGGACGACGCGCCCGCGCAGCAGGTCGCCGCGGCGGGTGCCACCGCCGACCCGGTCAAGGACTACCTGAAGCAGATCGGCAAGGTCCCCCTGCTCAACGCCGAGCAGGAGGTCGAGCTGGCCAAGCGCATCGAGGCGGGTCTGTTCGCCGAGGACAAGCTGGCGAACGCCGACAAGCTCGCCCCGAAGCTCAAGCGCGAGCTGGAGATCATCGCCGAGGACGGCCGCCGCGCCAAGAACCACCTCCTGGAGGCCAACCTCCGTCTGGTGGTCTCCCTGGCCAAGCGCTACACCGGCCGCGGCATGCTGTTCCTGGACCTCATCCAGGAGGGCAACCTCGGTCTGATCCGCGCGGTCGAGAAGTTCGACTACACCAAGGGCTACAAGTTCTCCACGTACGCCACCTGGTGGATCCGTCAGGCGATCACCCGCGCCATGGCCGACCAGGCCCGCACCATCCGTATCCCGGTGCACATGGTCGAGGTCATCAACAAGCTCGCGCGCGTGCAGCGCCAGATGCTCCAGGACCTGGGCCGCGAGCCCACCCCGGAGGAGCTGGCCAAGGAACTCGACATGACCCCCGAGAAGGTCATCGAGGTCCAGAAGTACGGCCGTGAGCCCATCTCGCTGCACACCCCGCTGGGCGAGGACGGCGACAGCGAGTTCGGTGACCTCATCGAGGACTCCGAGGCCGTCGTCCCGGCCGACGCGGTCAGCTTCACGCTCCTCCAGGAGCAGCTGCACTCCGTCCTGGACACCCTGTCCGAGCGCGAGGCGGGCGTCGTCTCCATGCGCTTCGGTCTCACCGACGGTCAGCCGAAGACCCTCGACGAGATCGGCAAGGTGTACGGCGTGACGCGTGAGCGCATCCGCCAGATCGAGTCCAAGACCATGTCGAAGCTGCGCCACCCGTCGCGTTCCCAGGTGCTGCGCGACTACCTCGACTAGGTAAGCGGTCGTACGACGGCGAAGGCCCGGTTCCCCTCGCAGGGGCCGGGCCTTCGTGCTGCGCGCTTCAGTTGCCTGGATGACTCTGGGTGTCCCAGGAGGACCCAGAGTGAGGAGCATGCATGCGCCGTTCCCTTGTCCGGGCACTGATCCGGCCGCTGGCCCTGGCAGCCGGCGTGACCGCGATACCCCTGGTGAGCACGCCTCCCGCCGTCGCCGACAGCGTAGTGGTCGGAGGGTTTCCGATCGACGTCTCCCAAGCTCCGTGGACGGTCGCGTTGGCCAGCCGTGACCGGTTCGGAGGTATGCGGGCGGGCCAGTTCTGCGGGGCTGTGGCCGTCGGGCGGACCACCGTGCTCACCGCCGCCCACTGTCTGTCCGAGGAGGTCCTCGGGGCACCGCCCAACCGTGTGCGCGACCTCAAGGTCATCGCGGGCCGCACCGACCTGCTGTCGGGGCAGGGAGAGGAGATCGCCGTACGCGACATCCGGCTCAATCCCGCCTACGACGTCACGACCAACTCAGGGGACTTCGCGGTCCTCGGTCTCGCCACGCCGCTGCCGCAGAGTGCGGTCGTCACGATGGCGGGCGCGGGCGATCCGGCGTACGCACCAGGCACCCAGGCCATGGTGTCCGGGTGGGGGGACACGACCGGCGAAGGGGCCTACGCGCGCCGACTCCATGCCGCACGCCTACACGTACTGCCCGACGAGACGTGCGCCCGTGCCTTTCCGGGCGGCCCCGACGGCGCCTACCGGGCCGCCACCATGCTGTGCGCCGGTGAGGCCGGTGGAGGTCCCGACGCCTGCCAGGGGGACAGTGGCGGGCCTCTGGTGGCCGGAGGGCGGCTGATCGGCCTCGTGTCATGGGGGAGCGGCTGCGGACGGCCGGGACTGCCCGGCGTCTACACGCGGGTCTCCGAGATCGTACGAACGCTCCAGGCGGCCGCAGGGGACGAGGAACAGCCTCCCGGGCGCACATGAGCGCGCGCCTGCGGGCATGAGCACGGGCGGCCGCTCCTGGCGAGGAGCGGCCGCCCGTGCACCGGCCTGTGCCGGGGCTGGCTCGTCGTGGTGCGAGATTCAGCGCTCTTCTTCGGAAGCGGTGTTCGGAACGGACGTCAGCCGCTCCGTCTCGTCCTGTATCTCAGCGGCGATCTTCTTGAGTTCCGGCTCGAACTTGCGACCGTGGTGGGCGCAGAAGAGCAGTTCTCCGCCGCTGAGCAGGACGACGCGCAGGTATGCCTGGGCGCCGCAGCGGTCGCAGCGATCGGCGGCCGTCAACGGGCTCGCGGGGGTCAGAACAGTAGTCACGTCGCCTCTTCTCTAGCTCGACGAGCTGTCGTACCAGGGTCAACATCCAACCAGCCCGAAAACGTTCCCGCTCGTGGCTTTTCCTCGAAAAAATCTTTCCGGGGCGGCTGTCTGCTGCCGGTTGGCGGCGAATGTGCCGTATTGCGTCTCTTGTATGCGTACGGGTTCGCGCTGTCTTGCTGTCTCGGTCCTCCCGGCCGGGTTGCCGGTTGTTCATGAGGACGTGCCCGGAGCCTAAATGGTTCATGCCTCGAAGGGAACGTGATGTGTACTTCACTCCATCGAGGGATCGAACGTGTATGCGAGTGTGGACTAGTGTGAGGTGCCGACGAGGGTGGCGTTACACCGGCTCTACCAGGGCTCGGTACCCTCTGTGCGGCGACCGAAGCCGCCCCCTTACCCAAAAGGGGGCCACCTGAAATTCAGCGAGGAGCGAACCGCGTGACCGCCGATACGTCCGTGCCGTCCACAGCGCTGCTGGCAGGAGCAGACCGGGACGGTTCCAACTACACCGCGCGGCACCTGCTCGTCCTCGAGGGTCTTGAGGCCGTGCGCAAGCGCCCCGGTATGTACATCGGCTCGACCGACAGCCGCGGTCTGATGCACTGCCTGTGGGAGATCATCGACAACTCGGTGGACGAGGCCCTCGGTGGCTACTGCGACCACATCGAGGTGATTCTCCACGACGACGGCTCCGTGGAGGTGCGTGACAACGGCCGCGGCATCCCCGTGGACGTGGAACCGAAGACCGGCCTGTCCGGCGTCGAGGTCGTCATGACCAAGCTGCACGCCGGCGGCAAGTTCGGCGGCGGCTCCTACGCGGCCTCCGGCGGTCTGCACGGCGTCGGCGCCTCCGTGGTCAACGCCCTCTCCGCCCGTCTCGACGTCGAGGTGGACCGCGGCGGCAACACCCACGCCATCAGCTTCCGGCGCGGCGTGCCCGGTGCCTTCGCCACCGACGGTGCCGAAGCGAAGTTCGAGGCCAAGAGCGGTCTGCGCAAGACCAAGAAGATCCCCAAGACGCGCACCGGCACGCGCGTGCGTTACTGGGCCGACCGGCAGATCTTCCTCAAGGACGCCAAGCTGTCCCTGGAGAACCTGCACCAGCGCGCCCGGCAGACCGCGTTCCTGGTGCCCGGCCTGACCATCGTCGTCCGCGACGAGTTCGGCCTCGGCGAGGGCGGCAGCAAGGGCGAAGAGTCGTTCCGCTTCGACGGCGGTATCAGCGAGTTCTGCGAGTACCTGGCGAACGACAAGGCGATCTGCGACGTCCTCCGCTTCTCGGGCAAGGGCACCTTCAAGGAGACCGTCCCGGTCCTGGACGAGCACGGCCAGATGACCCCCACCGAGGTCACCCGTGAGCTGGGCGTCGACGTCGCGATGCGGTGGGGCACGGGCTATGACACGACCGTCAGGTCGTTCGTCAACATCATCGCCACGCCCAAGGGCGGCACCCACGTCACCGGCTTCGAGCAGGCCCTCACCCAGACGCTGAACGATGTGCTGCGCGCCAAGAAGATGCTGCGTGTGGCCGAGGACAACATCGTCAAGGACGACGCCCTGGAGGGCCTCACCGCCGTCGTCACGGTCCGGCTGGCCGAGCCGCAGTTCGAGGGGCAGACCAAGGAGGTCCTCGGTACCTCGGCCGCCCGCCGCATCGTGAACAGCGTGATCAGCAAGGAACTGAAGGCGTTCCTGACGGCCACCAAGCGTGACGCCGCCACCCAGGCCCGGGTCGTCATGGAGAAGGTGGTCGCGGCCGCTCGCACCCGGGTCGCGGCCCGCCAGCACAAGGACGCCCAGCGCCGGAAGACGGCCCTGGAGTCCTCGTCCCTGCCGGCCAAGCTCGCCGACTGCCGCAGTGACGACGTCGACCGCAGCGAGCTGTTCATCGTCGAGGGCGACTCAGCGCTCGGTACGGCCAAGCTGGCACGGAACTCCGAGTTCCAGGCCCTGCTGCCGATCCGCGGCAAGATCCTCAACGTGCAGCGGTCGTCGGTGACCGACATGCTCAAGAACGCCGAGTGCGGCGCGATCATCCAGGTCATAGGAGCGGGCTCGGGCCGCACCTTCGACATCGACCAGGCCCGCTACGGCAAGATCATCATGATGACCGACGCCGATGTGGACGGCTCGCACATCCGCTGCCTGCTGCTCACTCTGTTCCAGCGCTACATGCGGCCCATGGTCGAGGCCGGCCGGGTCTTCGCCGCCGTGCCGCCGCTGCACCGCATCG
Source organism: Streptomyces sp. NPDC029138 (assembly GCF_055564375.1). Taxonomy (NCBI): domain Bacteria; kingdom Bacillati; phylum Actinomycetota; class Actinomycetes; order Kitasatosporales; family Streptomycetaceae; genus Streptomyces; species Streptomyces sp. NPDC029138. The sequence continues at coordinate 86,674 of NZ_JBVHWM010000019.1, read as the reverse complement.
AGCTGATCCAGCCGAAGAAGGGGCAGGAGAAGTACGTCTACACGTACTCCGACCGCGAGCTGCGCGACAAGCTCATGGAGTTCCAGAGCAAGGGCATCCGGTACAAGGACTCCATCCAGCGCTACAAGGGTCTGGGCGAGATGGATGCCGACCAGCTGGCCGAGACCACGATGGACCCGCGCCACCGCACCCTGCGCCGCATCAACCTCTCCGACCTGGAGGCCGCCGAACAGGTCTTCGACCTGCTGATGGGCAATGACGTGGCTCCCCGCAAGGAGTTCATCTCCGGCTCGGCGGCGACGCTGGACCGGTCACGCATCGACGCGTAGCCGCTGCGCTGGGCTTCGGACGACGGGGGCTTTCGGTCGACGGGGGTAGTTGCCTGGGGCTGAGGGCTTGCTCGGGGCCCAGCGTTTCGTATGGGCGTGCGTGCGTTGGTGGGCGTGGCGTGTGGTGGTCCGCGTTGGCCTGCGTTGCGGAGCTGGGGAGGGCGGTGGGGTAGGCGGGGCTCGGGTGGGAAGCGGTCCTGGTGGGAGGCGGGACGAGGTGGGGGGCGGGGCTTGCCGGGTGGCTGCCGAGCGAAGGCCGAGCGGACGCCTGCCGGGGCGTTCCGGTGTGAGCCGGGGCCGGACGGGTTGAGTGGCCGGGGCGGAAGGCAGGGTGTCCGCTGTTGCCGCCAGCCGCCAGCCGCCAGCCGCCAGCCGCCAGCCGCCAGCCGCCAGCCGGCGCCGTCGGCCCTCGTGCCCGTAGCCCATGCCGAGCGGCCACCGCCCGATCAGGGCGGGACGGCCCACCATTCCCAGGTCGGCTCTGGTGCGGCGGTCCCCTCAGGACGCAGCTCGCTTGATCACCACTAGCCCGCCCGCCCCGCACCATCACCCACCACCCCCGTCCCGCCCCCTACACCCACCCACCATCCGACCCTGAAGGTCTCTCCACCCCCGGGTGGAGAGCGGCCGGTGCCAGGTTCCACCCGTGATCCACCCCGGCTCCGATCCCCTGGCCTGCGGACTTCCGTAACTTCGAAGGCGTCGGCAGCACTCGCTTCCGGCACCGCCTTCTCACTCACGGAGGTCAAGATGCCCGGGCTCGTCAACGCGCTGGTGATCGTGGTCGTCGCCGCCATAGTGATCGCGCGCCAGTTCCGCGCCCGGGCGATCGACACGGACCGGCGCTGGTGGCTGCTGCCCCTGATCCTGGCCGTCCTCTCACTGCGTGAGCCCGGCATCCTCGACGCCCACCACCGCGCCGAATCCGCCGTCCTGCTCGTGGTCGAGTTGCTCATCGGCCTGGCCACCGGCGTCGGCTGGGGCTGGACCACCCGGGTCTGGACCGCGCCGGACGGCGTCGTATGGACCAGGAGCAGCAAGGCGAGCGGCGCCGTATGGATCGTGGGCATAGCCCTGCGAGCCGGCGTCTTCGCCCTCGGCTCCGCCCTCGGCGTGCACCAGGACAGTTCCGCACTGATGCTCGGCCTCGCCGGCACCCTGCTGGTCCGCGGCGGACTCCTGGCCTGGCGGGCCCAGTCCGTCGGCGCCGCGAGCCGTCCCGCCGCGAGCCGTCCGGCCCTGAGCCGTCCCGCCCCGGCGTACGGTGACGACCAGCGGTCGGCGTGGAAGGAGCGCGTGTGACGGAGAACGCCTGGACACGCTGGCCGTCACGCGAAGCCCTCGGCCGCGCGGGAACCACCCGCCCCCGGCGCCTGCTCGTCTGGGCCGTCCGACTGCTGGTACTGGCCATGCTCCTGTGGGCTGCCTTCAGCCAGAGGCACGTCGGTCTCTGGGAAGCGCTCGCGGCAGCGGCGGGGGTCCTCCTCGCCGGTCTCGTCTCCTGGGCCTTCTTCCGGACCACCTACGAGCACCGGCTGGTGCCCTCCCTCGCGCTCATGGGCGTGCTCCTGGGCATCGCGGTCGCCGCCGAGGCCACGGGATTCAGAGGGCCGGCCCTCGTGATCTGGTGCGGCTGTGGAGTCGGCGCGCTGGAGCGGCTGCCGCTCGGGGCCGCGGTCCCCGTCGCGTCGGTGGCGCTGGCCTCCTACTCCGCGTTCACCAACGACGTCTGGCTGTCCACGGCCGCCACCGTGGCCGGCATGGCCCTCGCCGGGTACGTCCTGCGGCTGGACGGGGAAGCCCGGGGCAGTGCGCAGCGGCTGCTCGCCCAGGAGCGTGCCGCCCGTGCGGCCGAGGCCGAGTCCGCGGCCCTCGCCGAGCGTGCCCGCATCGCACGGGAGATCCACGACGTGCTGGCGCACAGCCTCTCGGCGCAGCTCGTGCACCTGGAGGCGGCCCGACTGCTGATCGAGAACGGCGCGGATCGTGAGCGCATCCTGGAGCGGGTGGTGGCCGCCCGGGGCATGGCCCGCGACGGACTCGCCGAGACCCGGCAGGCCCTGTCCGCGCTGCGGGGCGAGCTGACCCCGCTGGAGGACTTCCTCACCGAACTCGTCAGCACGGCCCACGGCGCCGAGGTCACCGTCACAGGTGAACGCAGACCCCTGCCGGCCGAGGCGTCCCAGGCCGTGCGGCGGGTCGCGCAGGAGGCGCTGACGAACGTCCGCAAGCACGCCCAGGGCGCCAAAGTGACCGTGCGGCTCGACTACAGCCGGCATGAAGTGACGCTGAACGTACGGGACTCGGGCGGCGAAGCGGGCGAACTGAACGGATCCGGGGGCGGATACGGTCTGCTGGGCATGCGTGAGCGCGCCGAACTGCTGGGCGGTTCGCTGGACGCGGGACCGGACGAGGAGGGGTTCGTGGTGACGCTGAAGGTTCCCGTATGACGGAGACGGAGGGGGAGAGGAAGCCCGCACGGGTGGTGGTGGCCGACGATCAGACCGTGGTCCGTGAGGGCATCGTGATGTTGCTCGGGCTGTTGCCCGGCGTGGAGGTCGTCGGGGCCGCGGCAGACGGGGAGGAGGCGGTGCGGCTGGTTGGGGAACTCGCTCCGGACGTCGTGCTGATGGACCTCAGGATGCCCCGCTGCGACGGTGTGGAGGCCACCCGGCGGATCCGGGCGCAGTACCCGGGAACGCAGGTCGTGGTGCTCACCACCTACGCGGACGACGAGTCGCTGTTCCCCGCACTGCGGGCCGGTGCCCGGGGGTACCTGACCAAGGACGCGGGTGGTGAGGAGATCGTCCGTGCCGTGCACAGTGTGCTCTCGGGGGACGCGGGGCTGTCGCCGAGTATCCAGCGACGTTTGCTGGAGCGGCTGTCGCAGGCCGAGCCCGTGCCGGTGCCGGCGGCCTGCGAGGCGCCCGACGGGCTGACCACGCGCGAGACCGAGGTCCTGGTGCTGATCGCCGACGGTCTCAACAACCAGGAGATCGCTCGCCGGCTGCATGTGTCGACCGCGACCGTGAAGACACACATCAACAACCTCTTCGCCAAGACGGGCCTCAAGGACCGGGCGCAGGCCGTGCGGTACGCCTACAGCAAGGGGCTGGTGCGGCCGCCCACCGGGTGAATCACCTGATGGGGTGAAGAGCCGGAGGAAGAAGAGTCAGGGATCTTCCCGTTCTGTCCATCCTTGGGCATGCAGTCAAGCAACGATCGTCCAGGCGGAGTCGGGGACGGTCCCGAGAGATCGGCCGGGAACCAGGAAGGCGACGGCGCGTCCTTTCGCGACGTGACGTACGACGACCCTTGGTACGACGCGTTGGCCTCGGGCTGGGGCGAGCTGGACGGTGCGGGCATGCGGGCGCCGGCCGTGCCGCCCGCGCGCGCTGAGCCCGGCACGGCGGCGGCGCGTGCTCGCGACGTGTATGTCGAGGTGCAGCGGAGCGAGGCGTTCCAAGAGGTGCGCCGCAGGTACCGGCGGTTCGTGGTGCCGGGGGTCGTGGCCTTCCTGGTCTGGTACGTGGGGTACGTGGTCGCCGCGACGACCGCGCCGGGACTCATGGCCCGGCCCGTGGTGGGGGCGGTGAACGTGGGGATGTTCGCGGGGCTCGGGCAGTTCCTCACGACGTTCCTGCTCACCTGGGCCTACGCCCGGCACGCGCGGCTGCGCCGGGACAGGACCGCGCTGGAGTTGCGCTGGGACACGCAGGAACTGGCCCGCGGAGCGCGGGGAGGGACCCCGTGACCGGTGACCATCAGACTCTGGCGCTGCTGCTGTTCAGCGGGTTCGTGGCGGTCACCCTCGGGATCACGACGTGGGTCAGCCGCAGGCGGCACGGTTCGGCGGAGGAGTTCTACGCGGGCGGGCGGCTGTTCTCCCCGATGGAGAATGGTTTTGCCATCGCGGGCGACTACATGTCGGCGGCCTCCTTCCTCGGGATCAGCGGGCTCATCGCGCTGTACGGGTACGACGGGCTGCTGTACGGGGTGGGTTTTCTCGTGGCGTGGCTGGTCGTGCTGTTCCTGGTGGCCGAACTGGTGCGCAACTGCGGGCGGTTCACGCTGGCGGACGTGGTGGCCGCGCGGATGCGCGAGCGGCCGGTGCGGATCGCCACGGGAACGTCCTCGGTCACGGTGTCCGTTCTGTATCTGGTGGCGCAGATGGTCGGCGCGGGCAGCCTGGTGGCACTGCTGCTGGGGCGGACGAGCGGCGCGGCCCAGGCCTGGACGGTCATCGGTGTCGGCGCGCTCATGGTGATCTATGTGTCGTTGGGAGGGATGCGGGCCACCACCTGGATCCAGATCGTGAAGGCGGTCCTCCTGCTGAGCGGGACGGTCGTGCTGACCGTGCTGGTCCTGCTGCGCTTCCACGGCGATGTCGACCGGCTGCTGCTCACGGCGGCGGAGCGCAGCGGTCATGGGAAGGCGTTCCTGGCGCCGGGGCTGAAGTACGGCGGGGACTGGAACGCCCGGTTCGACTTCATCAGCCTGGGGCTCGCACTGGTGCTGGGCACGGCCGGCCTGCCGCACATCCTGTCCCGCTTCTACACCGTGCCGACCGCGCGGGCCGCCCGCCGTTCCGTGGTGTGGTCGATCGGTCTGATCGGCAGCTTCTACCTGATGACGATCGTCCTCGGCTTCGGGGCGGCGGCGGTGGTGGGGCCGCCGGCCGTGCGCGGATCCAACGCGGCCGGGAACACGGCGGTGCCCCTGCTCGCCCTCGACCTGGGCGGCGGAGCGGGCTCGACCGGGGGCACCGTGCTGTTCGCGGTGGTCGCCGCCGTGGCTTTCGCCACGATCCTCGCGGTGGTCGCGGGCATCACGCTCGCCTCCTCCGCCTCGGTGGCCCACGATCTGTACGCGTCACTGCGCCGACGGCACGGCAAGCCCCGCAGCGAGGTCGCCGTGGCCCGGTGCGCGGCGGTCGGTATCGGCGTCGTGGCGATCGGGCTCGGCCTGCTGGCCCGCGATCTCAATGTCGCCTTCCTCGTCGGCCTCGCCTTCGCGGTCGCCGCGTCGGCGAACCTGCCGGTCCTGCTCTACTCGCTGTTCTGGCGCGGCTTCACGACGCGGGGCGCGGTGTGGGCGGTGTACGGCGGGCTGGTCCCGGCGATCGGGCTCGTGCTGTTGTCCCCGGTGGTGTCCGGCAGCCCGGGCTCGCTGTTCCCCGGCGTCGACTTCCAGTACTTCCCGCTGGAGAACCCGGGCATCGTCTCCATCCCGCTCGGCTTCCTCGCCGGCTGGCTGGGCACCGTCACCTCGGACGAGGTCCCGGACGAGGCCAAGTACGCCGAGACGGAGGTGCGTTCGCTGACCGGGGCCGGAGCCGTGTAGCCGGACGCGAGCCTCGCTACGGCGCCACCCATGCGTACCGGTGTTCCGGGCGGCCGGTGTCTCCGTACTTCAGGGAGAGGCGGAGACGGCCCGCCTGTTCGAGGTGGCGGAGGTAGCGCTGGGCGGTGGAGCGGCTCAGTCCGGTCCGGGCGGCCACCTCATGGGCCGAGAGCGGATGGTCGGCGCCGTGCAGGACACCGCAGATGAGGTCGGTCGTGGGCTCCGAGTGACCGGTCGGCAGGCCGGGCGCGGAAGGGGCGGGGGCGGTGCGGAGGGCGCCGAAGATCCGGTCGACCTGTTCCTGGCCCGTCAGGCCCCGGCCGCCCACCCGGTCGACCGTGCGGCGCAGGGCGGCGTAGGAGTCCAGGCGGGTGCGCAGCGCGGCGAAGGTGAACGGCTTGACCAGGTAGTGCAGGGCGCCCAGGCGCATCGCCTGCTGGACGGTCGTCACATCGCTGGCCGCCGTGATCATGATGACGTCGGTGCCGTGGCCCTGCTCCCGCATGCGGTGCACGAGTTCCAGGCCGGTCTGGTCCGGCAGGTAGTGGTCGAGCAGGACCAGGTCGATGGAGCCGCGCTCCACGGCGGCCAGGGCCTGGGCGGCGCTGTGCGCACGGGCGGCCACCCGGAAGCCGGGAACCTTTCCCACGTACTTGGCGTTGATCTCAGCGACACGGAAGTCGTCGTCGACCACCAGGACGTCAATCATCAGGCCTCTCCTTACAAGGCCGGCGAGCGTTCAGCCCGTGTTCGGCTCCGCAGTTGTAGCGCGAGCAAAACGAGCACAACAGGTTCTTGCGAGCAAAAGAACGGCTTGTGCTCACAAGACTCCTACTGTGGCCGGGGCCACACCTACCGTCCCGGCCCATGAGCGCACACACCAGCCCCGCCATCGAGCTGCGGGGCGCGAGCAAGACCTTCAGAACCCCGTCCGGGGGACTGCACACGGCCGTGCGCGGTCTGGACCTCACCGTGGAGCGCGGCGAGTTCGTGGCCGTCGTAGGACCGACCGGATGCGGCAAGTCCACCACGCTGACCCTGGTCAGCGGCCTGGAGGAGCCCACCGACGGCGAGGTGCTGGTGGCCGGCGAGCCGGTCGACGGGGTCGGTGACAAGGTCGGCTTCGTCTTCCAGCAGGACGCCACCTTCCCCTGGCGGACGGTGCTGTCGAACGTCATGGCGGGCCCGCGCTTCCGGGGCGTACCCAAGGCGGAGGCCAAGCAGAGGGCCCGCGACTGGCTGGCCCGCGTGGGGCTCACCGCCTTCGAGGACCGCTATCCGCACCAGCTCTCCGGCGGCCAGCGCAAGCGGGTCGCCCTGGCGGCCACCTTCGTCAACGACCCCGAGATCCTGCTGATGGACGAGCCGTTCTCGGCGCTCGACGTGCAGACCCGGGCGCTGATGTCGGACGAGCTGCTGGAGCTGTGGGAGGGCACCGGCGCCTCCGTCGTCTTCGTCACCCACGACCTGGAGGAGTCCATCGCGCTGGCCGACAAGGTCGTCGTGATGACCGCCGGACCCGCGACCGTGAAGCAGGTCTTCGACATCGACCTGCCCCGCCCGCGCAAGGTCGAGTCGGTCCGGCTGGAGCCGCGGTTCATCGAGATCTACCGCGAGATCTGGGAGTCCCTCGGCGAAGAGGTCCGCATCACCCGCGAGAGGGGTGCCGCCCATGTCGCCTGAGGTCCTCAGCACTCCGGTCGTGGACACCGTCAAGACGCCCGATCGCGCGCAGACCCGCGCCCAGGCCGCACGCCGGCGCAAGCTCCTCGTCAACGCCGTGCGCGTGGTGCTCCTGGTGGCCGTCCTCGGACTGTGGGAGGTGCTGTCCCGCGCCAAGGTCATCGACCCGTTCAACTTCTCGATGCCCTCGAAGATCTGGGACCAGATCTGGACCTGGGTGACCCACGGGACAGCACTCGGCTCCCTGGGCGAGCAGATCTGGTACACGCTGTACGAGGCCCTGCTCGGCTGGGTCATCGGTGTGGTCGCCGGTGTGCTGCTCGGTATCGCGCTCGGGCGGATCAGATTGCTCGCCGAGGTTCTTGGTCCATACATCAAGGTGCTCAACTCGATTCCCCGGATCGTGCTGGCGCCCATCTTCCTGATCTGGTTCGGTCTCGGGCCGTCCTCCAAGGTGGCCTCCGCCGTCGTGCTCGTCTTCTTCCCGGTGTTCTTCAACGCCTTCCAGGGCGCCCGGGAAGTGGACCGCAACCTCGTGGCCAACGCCCGCATCCTGGGCGCGAGCGACCGCAGGGTGACCCTCCAGGTGGTCATCCCGTCGGCCACCTCCTGGATCTTCACCAGCCTGCACGTCAGCTTCGGCTTCGCGCTCATCGGCGCCATCGTCGGCGAGTACATCGGCGCCACCAAGGGCATCGGCCTGCTCGTCTCGCAGTCGCAGAACACCTTCAACGCGGCCGGCGTGTACGCCGCGATGGTCATCCTCGCCGTCGTCGCCCTCGTCGCCGAGGGGCTGCTGACCTTCGTCGAGCACCGCGTCTTCCGCTGGAAGCCCACCGGTTCCGACAGCTGACCGGTCCCCTCGTCACCCCCCGCGCCCCTTCCCGCACCGCCCTCTCACAAGGACGTGAACCCGCATGCGCAAGACCGCCAGATACGCCTCCCTGGCCGCCGCCGGACTGCTCGCCCTCTCCTCGCTCACCGCCTGCGCCAACGACGCGGCAAGCTCCACGGCCGACACCGGCAGCGGTGGGGGCGGCGGAAAGGGCGAGAGCGTCAAGATCATGGTCGGTGGCCTGGACAAGGTCATCTACCTGCCCGCGATGCTCACCCAGCGCCTCGGCTACTTCCAGGCGGAGGGGCTGAACGTCCAGCTCCTCAGCGAGCCCGCCGGGGTCCAGGCCGAGACCGCGCTCGTCTCCGGCCAGGTGCAGGGAGCGGTCGGGTTCTACGACCACACCCTCGACCTCCAGGTGAAGGGCAAGTCGGTGGAGTCGGTCGTGCAGTTCTCGCACGCGCCCGGCGAGGTCGAGGTCGTCTCCGACAAGGCCGCCGGCGACCTCACCTCGCCCAAGGACTTCAAGGGCCGCAAGCTGGGCGTGACCGGGCTCGGTTCCTCGACCGACTTCCTCACCAAGTACCTCGCGGTCAAGAACGGAGTGAAGATCAGTGACTTCACGCCGGTCGCGGTAGGGGCCGGGCCCACGTTCATCGCGGCGCTCCAGAAGGGCGCGATCGACGGCGGCATGACCACCGACCCGACCGTCGCGACGCTCCTGGACAAGAAGGCCGGGAAGATCCTCATCGACATGCGCACCCCCGAGGGGTCGCAGGAAGCGCTGGGCGGGCCGTACCCCTCGTCAAGTCTGTACATGCAGACGGACTGGGTGAACGGACACAAGGAGACCGTCCAGAAGTTGGTCAACGCATTCGTCAAGACGCTCAAGTGGATGTCCACGCACAGCGCCGACGAGATCGCCGCCAAGATGCCCGCCGACTACTCCCAGGGCAACAAGGCGCTGTACGCGCAGGCCATCAAGAGCACCCTGCCGATGTTCACCGACGACGGCGTGATGCCCCAGGACGGTCCCGAGACCGTCGAGAAGGTCCTCAAGGCGTTCAACCCCAACATCAAGAACGCGAAGGTCGACTTGAGCAAGACCTACACGACGGAGTTCGTCAAGGCGGTCAAGTGAACCGTTGCGCCGGTCCACGTGTGTCCGTCCACACGTGACGCGCTCAGGCGCGGGTCGCCCACACGTAACGGTGTTCCGGGCGGCCCGCGTCGCCGTACTTGAGGGTCAACCGGGCCCGGCCCGTGCGCTCCAGGAGCTTCAGATACCGCTGGGCGGTCTGCCGGCTCACCCCGGTCCGCTCGGCGATCTCCTGAGCGGACAGGGGGCGTTCGGCGTTCAGCAGCGCCTGGCGCACCAGCTCGGCCGTCGTGGGGGAGTGCCCCTTGGGCAGCCCGGGCTCCGACGGGGCGGACAGGGCGCCGAAGATGCGGTCCACCTCCGCCTGCTCGGCTTCGCCGCCACCGTCCAGGGTGCGCCGCAGCTCGGCGTACGCCTCCAGCTTCGCCCGCAGACCGGCGAAGGCGAACGGCTTCACCAGGTACTGCAACGCGCCCTGCCGCATGGCCGCCTGCACGGTCGACACGTCCCGCGCGGCCGTCACCATGATCACGTCGGTCTGGTGGCCGCGCCGGCGCATCTCCTGGACCACCGCGAGACCCGTGTCGTCGGGCAGGTAGTGGTCCATCAGGACGAGATCCAGCTCGGGCAGCGCCTCCACCTGACGCAGCGCCTCGGCCGCGTTGTGCGCCTCGCCGGCCACATGGAAGCCGGGCACCTTCTCCACGTAGGCGGCGTTGACCCGGGCGACGCGGGTGTCGTCGTCGACGACCAGGACCTCGATCATCGGGCTTCCTCCTCGGCGACGGCAGCGGTCTCAAGAGACCCTTCGGGCACGGCCGGTTCGAGTTCCGGCTCGGTCAGTGCCTCGGGCAGGACCACGGTGAACTCCGCGCCACCGCCGGCCGCCGCGCCCACGGCCGCGCTCCCGCCCTGCCGCTCAGCGAGCCGGCGCACCAGCGACAGACCGATGCCCCGCTTGCCGTGCGCGGGCGGCTTCTTGGTGGACCATCCCTCCGTGAAGATCAGCTCCCGCTGGTCCTCGGGGATGCCGGGGCCCGTGTCGCGCACCCGCAGGACGACCGTACGGCCCTCCGTGCGCAACTCGACCTCCACGCGCGCGTGCGGTGTGCCCGCGACCGCGTCGAGAGCGTTGTCCACGAGGTTGCCCACGACCGTGACCAGGCCCCGGGGGTCGATCAGCCGGTCCGGGAGCCGGGTGTGCTCCGACACCCACAGGGCGACCCCGCGCTCGGCCGCCACGGTCGCCTTGCCGACCAGCAGTGCGGCCAGCAGCGGGTCCTGGATCTTCTCCGTGACCTGCTCGGCGGTGGCCCGGTGGTCCCCGACCACCTCGCCGACGAACTCCACGGCGTCGTCGTACATCTCCAGCTCCAGCAGCCCCAGCAGGGTGTGCATGCGGTTGGCGTGTTCGTGGTCCTGGGCGCGCAGGGCGTCGATCAGCCCGCGCGTGGAGTCGAGTTCGCGTCCCAGCTGCTCCAGTTCGGTGCGGTCGCGCAGGGTCGCCACCGCGCCGCCGTCGTCGGTGGGCATGCGGTTGGCGACCAGCACGCGATGGCCGCGCACGGTGAGCAGATCGGTGCCGGTCACCCGGCCGGCCAGCACGTCCGTCGTACGGCCCGCGCCGAGCGCCTCGTCCGGGGTCCGTCCGGCGGCCTCGTCGCCGATGCCCAGCAGCCGCCGCGCCTCGTCGTTCAGCAGGCGGATACGGCCGCCCCGGTCGAGGGCGACCACGCCCTCCCGGATGCCGTGCAGCATCGCCTCGCGCTCCGCGAGCAACGCCGAGATGTCGGAGAAGGCCAGGTCCCGGGTCTGCCGCTGGACCCGGCGCGAGATCAGCCAGGCGGCCAGGGCGCCCACCGCGAGCGCACCGCCGGCGTACGCGAACAGGCCCGGGATCGCGCTGATCAGCCGCGCCCGCACACTGTCGTAGGCGATGCCGACCGAGACCGCGCCGACGATGCGGTGGTCGGCGTCGTACAGCGGCACCTTGCCGCGCGCCGAGCGCCCCAGGGTACCCCTGTCGATCTCCATGACCTCCTTGCCGGCCAGGGCGTCGCTGGGGTCGGTGGAGACGCGCCGGCCGACCTCCGAGGCCGTGGGGTGTGACCAGCGCACCCAGTTCCGGTCCAGCACCACGATGTACTCGGCGTGCGTGGCCCGCCGGATCCGCTCGGCCTCCTTCTGCACCGGGCCGTTCCTGGTCGGCGGGGTGGTGAGGACGCCGTCGGCGATCTCCGGGTCCTGAGCGGTGGTCTCGGCGATGGCCAGCGCGCGGCGCATCGCCTCCTGGTCCAACTGCTTGCTCAGCGGCGCGAGGAAGAGCCCGGTCGCGAGCACCGCGACTCCCGCGGCGATCGCCACCTGCATCAGCAGCACCTGGGAGAACATCCGCCGCGGCAGGCCGAGGCGGAGCCGACGGGCGGGGGGAGTGGGGCTCATACCCATGACGGTACGTGGGGCGACCGGACGCACCCCAGCGGGTGTGGTGTGGATCTCTTGATCCACCTGTTGATCAGGGGTGGACGGCCCTCGTGCCCATGACGGCCCTCGTGCCCATGACGGCCCTCGTGCCCATGACGGCCCTCGTGCCCATGGTGGTGCCCCGGCCCATGGCGGCACCCGCGCCTGACGGCCCCCCGCCCTCGGCTAGCTCGCCAGTGCCGTCGGTCTCAGCTCGCGCACCTCGACCACGTCCATCCGCGCGGGCGCGCCGAGCAGCGCCGCGCCACAGCTCTCCGGGCGGGGCGGCAGCGACGCGCCCTGCGCCACGGTGACCCGCCACCGGCGGCCGTCGGCGTGCCGGACGGTGACCTCCCAGCCCGGAGCCGCCTCGTCGGTCCGTACGACACTGAGCACGCCCGCCCGGTACTCGCCCGCGGCGGACCGGACGGCCAGCTCCGCCGCCTGGCCGGGCCGTTCCCACGCGGAGCACCCCCGGCACCCCTCCACGACCACACGTCCCTCCTGGACGCCGTGCAGGGCCTCCTTGACGGTGTGCGCCTCGGCGCGGCCGTAGGCGTAGCCGTACGGCAGGACCAGCACCGTGGGCGCGAACCGATGTCCACCCAGATGGGTGACCTCCCAGACGCCGCGCACCCCCGAGGCGACCAGCTCCGTGGCGAGCGGGCGGCCCAGGAGGGCACAGCAGCGGTCGCGCTTGCCGTTGGTGCACACGAGCGCCAGCGGATCACCCCGGTGCGGCCGTCCGCCGAGCGCCGCGCCGAAGGAACGGTGGTCGCCTTCTCCGAGGGCCGCGAAGTCCAGGTCGAGCAGCCGCCGCGGATCGCGCGTGGTGGCGCCGTGCAGCCACACGCGCCCCGGAACGGTGTGGGCGGCGTACACCTGCCGGATCGGGGGCGTACCGGGGTCGGCGTGGCGCCCGGGGCGCCTGATGAGCGCGATCCGCACGCCGGTTCCGTCGGCGGCGGCCTCCAGCGCCCGGCCCAGCGCGGGGTCCAGGTGACTGGATGTGAGCGCCTTGGCGCCCCACGGGCCGGGCTGTTCCAGCAGCAGCCACGTCGTCGCCGTGGCCGCCGTACCGGAAACCGGCTCGTCAAGGCTCCGGGAGACGGTCGCACACCTACTCACAGAGGTGAGCCTAACCTGACTTTCCCCGGGGCGACTTCCGGCCCGGCCGTGTCCTACTCCGGGAGGGGCTGCGGCGGGCGCGGACCGACGTAGTGGCCGCTGGGGCGCATGCGCAGCGGGCGCTCGCCGTACTCCTCCAGGGCATGGGCGATCCAGCCGGCGGTCCGCGCGACGGCGAAGATCGTCTCGCCGGCCGTGGCCGGCATGCCGCTGGACGCGGTGAACACCGCCAGGGCCAGGTCCACGTTGGCGTGCAGCGGGGTGTGCCGGGCGGTCGTGGCGACGATGTCACGGGCCGCGAGCAGCGCGGACTCCGCGCGCGGGACCTGCTCCAGGAGGTCGAACAGCACGCGCGCGCGGGGGTCCTCGCCCGCGTACAACCGGTGGCCGAGACCGGGCACGCGGCGGCCCGCGCGCAGCTCGTCGGCGATCACCGGGACCGCCGTGCCCTGGTCGAGCACGTCCAGGAGCATCCGGTGGGCCAGGCCGCTGGCGGCGCCGTGCAGCGGGCCCTCCAGCACGCCGAGCCCGGCCGAGACGGCCGCGTACGCGTGCGCCCGGGCGGAGGCGGCGACCCGCACCGCCAGCGTGGACGCGGCCAGGTCGTGGTCGGCGAGCAGCGCCAGCGCGGTGTCCAGGACGCGCAGGGACGCCTCGTCGGCCGGGTGGCCGGTCAGCCGGCCCCACAGGCGCTGCGCCAGCTGCCCGCCGTCCTTGTGGCCGGGCCGGGCCGGCGGGAGCGCGGCGACGAGGGTCGGGATGAGGATGCGCGCGGTGTTCAGCACGGCGTCCTCGGACAGGTCGAAGCGCAGCGGGTCCTCGGCCGCCGCGGCGATCGCGGCCACCCGCAACCGGTCGACCGGGGAGGCGTGTTCGGACAGGGCGTCCACCGCGCGGCGGGCGACCTCGACGGTGGCCTCGGGTGCGGAGAGAGTCACCCCAGGGGTCAGCCGGCCGGTCCAGAGCCACTCCGCGACCTCCTCGTAGGAGTGGCGGGTGGCCAGTTCGACGGCGTCCACGCCCCGGTAGAAGTACCGGTCCTGTTCGATCAGCGTGATCCGGGTGCGTACGGACAGGTCCCCGCCGGAGCCCGGACTCCCGGCCGCCTCACGCCGGTTGCGGCGGGCGAGGGCCTCCACCTCCTTGGCCTCGAAGGTGCTGGAGCGGCCGCCGGGTTCGCGTCTGCTGCTGAGCAGGCCACGGCTCACGTACGCGTAGACCGTCTCGGGCTTCACGCCGAGCAGTTCGGCGGTCTCCTTGGTGCTCAGCCGGCGCCCGGGACGGTGGGGAGCGGTGTCGTGATCGCGCATGGGGGTCACCGTAGTCGCCTCTGGACATATTGATGGCGATGTATTGATTGGATCGATGTTGACAAGAAAACAGTCAAGCATGGACAGTCGCATCAAGTTCCGGTCAAGCCCAGCGAGGAAAACCATGGCCATCGACATCACCGCCACCCCGCTCATCGACGCCCCGCGCGGTCTCGCCGGCGTCGTCGTCACCGAGACCGAGATCGGTGACGTCCGGGGTCGGGAGGGCTTCTACCACTACCGCCAGTACTCGGCCGTCGACCTCGCCAGCACCCGGAGCTTCGAGGACGTCTGGCATCTCCTGGTCCACGGCACCCTTCCGGACGCCCGGCGCGGTGCCGCGTTCGCCGCCGAGACCGCCGCGCTGCGGCGCCTGCCCGAGGAGATCCGCGCGGCCCTGCCCGCCATCGCCGCGGCCGGCCGGGGCTCCGGGCCGCTGGCCGGACTGCGCACGGCGCTGTCCCTGCTCGGCGCCGCGCAGGGCTTCCGGCCGGTGTACGACATCGACGCCGACCGGCGGCGCGCCGACACCGTGGCCGCCTGCGCGGCCGTACCCACCCTGCTCACCGCGCTGTACCGGCTCGGCCGGGGGCTTGACCCGGTCGAGCCGCGCGAGGACCTGTCGTACGCGGCCAACTACCTGTACATGTTGACGGGTTCGGAACCGGATCCGCGCCGGGCCCGTGCGGTCGAGCAATACCTGATCTCAACCATTGATCATGGATTCAATGCGTCAACCTTCACCGCACGCGTCATCGCCTCCACGGGCGCCGATGTGGCGGCCTGCCTGACCGGTGCCGTCGGCGCCCTGTCCGGGCCGCTGCACGGAGGCGCGCCCAGCCGGGCCCTGGACACCCTGGACGCGATCGGCACGCCCGACCGGATCGACGCCTGGATCCGCGAGCGGGTGCTCGCCGGTGACCGGATCATGGGCTTCGGGCACGCCGTCTACCGCACGGAAGACCCCCGGTCCCGGATGCTGCGCGAGATCGCCCTCGGCTTCGGCGGCCCGCGGGTCCACTTCGCGGTGGAGGTCGAGCGCCGCGTGGAGGCCATCCTCGCCGAGCTGAAGCCCGGCCGAGAACTCCACACGAACGTCGAGTTCTACGCCGGTGTGGTCATGGAACTCTGCGGTCTGCCCCGGGAGATGTTCACCCCCACCTTCGCGGCGGCACGGGTCGTGGGCTGGAGCGCCAACATCCTGGAACAGGCCGCCGACTCGAAGATCATCCGCCCCGTGGCGCGGTACGTGGGCCCGGAGCCGAAGGTGGCGGTGCCCGCCGCCGAGTGAGCGCGCCGAGGGCCGTATCCCCGCGCCGACCACCGTATCGCCACAGCGCCCGCTGTATCCCGGCGCCGACCGCCGTACCACCGCGCCGCCCGCTGTATCCCCGCCCCGACCGCCGCACCCCTTCGGGTTCCGTCCCGCTCGTATCCTTGACGCTCGGTCCATGCCCGTCCGCGTGCCGGGCCGCGAGCCGGTGCGCGCTGGTACGTCAGAGAGGTCGCCCGTTGGGGAAGAGCTTGGGGAACAGCTTGGGAAACAGCGGTAGCCCGCAGCAGATCCCGGTCGTCGTGCTCGCCGGTTTCCTCGGCTCCGGGAAGACCACGCTCCTCAACCATCTGCTGCACCGCAGCGGAGGCAGCCGGATCGGGGCCATCGTCAACGACTTCGGGGCCATCGAGATCGACGCGATGGCCGTCGCCGGCGCCCTGGGCGACGCGACCGTCTCGCTCGGCAACGGCTGCCTGTGCTGTGCCGTCGACGCGAGCGAACTCGACCTCTACCTGGACCGGCTCGCCGCGCCCGGCACAGGGATCGACGTGATCGTCATCGAGGCCAGCGGACTGGCGGAGCCCCAGGAACTCGTGCGCATGGTGCTCGCCAGCGAGCATCCGGGGATCGTCTACGGCGGCCTCGTCGAGGTCGTGGACGCCGCCGAGTTCGACGACACCCGGGCCAAGCACCCCGAGATCGACCGGCACCTGGCCCTCGCCGACCTGGTCGTCGTCAACAAGCTGGACCGCACGGACGACGCCGAGCGGATCGTGGGACTCGTCCGCTCGCTCACCGACCGCGCAGCCGTCGTCCCCGCCACCTACGGCCGGATCGACCCCGAGTTCCTCTTCGACTGCCGGCCGAGCGAGGAGCGGATCGGGCAGTTGTCCTTCGACGACCTGGACGACCACGACGCCGACGACCACGCCGGGCATCTGCACACCGGCTACGACAGCCTGTCCTTCACCGCCGACGTGCCCCTGGAGCCGCGTCGGCTCATGCGGTTCCTGGACAGCCGGCCCGAGGGGCTGTACCGGATCAAGGGATACGTCGACTTCGGGCCGTACGACCCGCTCAATCGCTACGCCGTGCACGCCGTCGGCCGGTTCCTGCGTTTCTACCCGGAGCCCTGGGGGCCCGGCGAGGACCGCGTCACCCAGCTCGTGCTGATCGGCGCGGGCATCGATGCGGACACCCTCGGCAAAGAACTGGAGGCGTGCGGGAACGACGCCCCACACGCCGACGAACACGGCATGTGGGGCGTCCTGCGCTACGTACGGCGCCCGGACGAAGCGGAAGCCGACGTGGAGGACCCGCCCGCCTAGAGACCGCGGAGCCTGCCCGGAGCCCGCTCAGCGCCGTGCGCGGAGCGGGCCCAGGCCTCCGAGAGAGCCCCGTAGAGCCCGCCCGGGCCCCGCCTACAGCACCGGCCCCGCCTACAGCACCGGCCCCGCCTACAGCACCGGTCCCGCCTACAGCACCGGCCCCGCCTACAGCACCGGTCCCGCCACCACCGACACCGTCTTCGGCAGCGACGTGCCCGAGCCGTCCCGGCGCGGGTCCGGCTCCGGCAGGTCCGCCGGGGTGCCGTTCTTCTGCGCCGCGCGCGCGGGCACCGGGCCCGCCCAGGCCAGCGACAGGCAGTCCTCGCCCTTCAGGAACCGCTGGCAGCGCACGCCGCCCGTGGCCCGGCCCTTGCGCGGGTACTGGTCGAACGGGGTGAGCTTGGCCGTCGTCTGCACCGAGTCGTCCAGCGTGCCGCGCGAGCCCGCCACCGTGAACACCACCGCGTCGACGGCCGGGTCGACCGCCGTGAAGGAGATCACCTTCGCGCCCTCGGTGAGCTTGATGCCCGCCATGCCGCCGGCCGGGCGCCCCTGCGGGCGGACGATGGAGGCCTGGAAGCGCAGCAACTGCGCGTCGTCCGTGATGAACACCAGGTCCTCCTCGCCGGTGCGCAGTTCGACCGCGCCGACGATCCGGTCGCCCTCCTTGAGCGTGATGACCTCCAACTCCTCCTTGTTGGTCGGATAGTCGGGCACCACGCGCTTGACGACTCCCTGCTCGGTGCCGAGCGCGAGACCCGGGGACGACTCGTCCAGCGTGGTCAGGCAGACCACCGTCTCGTCGTCCTCCAGGGAGACGAACTCCGCCAGCGGGGCCCCTCCGGAGAGGTTCGGCACGGTCGCCGACTCGGGCAGCTGCGGCAGGTCGACCACGTTGATCCGCAGCAGCCGGCCCGCCGAGGTCACCGCGCCGATCACCCCGCGCGCGGTCGCCGGCACCGCCGAGACGATCACGTCGTGCTTGACGCGCTTGGCGCCCGCGGCCTCCGGGAACGGCTCGTCGGTCGCCGTACGGGCCAGCAGGCCCGTCGAGGACAGCAGCACCCGGCACGGGTCGTCGGCCACCTGAAGCGGGACGGTGGCCGCCTGGGCGCCCGCGGACTCCAGCAGCACCGTGCGCCGGTCGGTGCCGAACTTCTTCGCCACGGCGGCCAGTTCGGCCGAGACCAGCTTGCGCAGCTCCGTGTCCGACTCCAGGATGCGGGTCAGCTCCTCGATCTCCGCGGTGAGCTTGTCCTTCTCCGCCTCCAGCTCGATCCGGTCGTACTTGGTGAGCCGGCGCAGCGGCGTGTCGAGGATGTACTGCGTCTGCACCTCGCTCAGCGAGTAGCGCTCGATCAGGCGCTCCTTGGCCTGCGCGGAGTTCTCGCTGGACCGGATGATCCGGATGACCTCGTCGATGTCGACCAGCGCGGTCAGCAGGCCCTCGACGAGGTGCAGCCGGTCGCGCTTCTTGCCGCGGCGGAACTCGCTGCGGCGCCGGACCACCTCGAAACGGTGGTCCAGATAGACCTCCAGCAGCTCCTTCAGGCCCAGGGTGAGCGGCTGGCCGTCGACCAGGGCGACGTTGTTGATGCCGAAGGACTCCTCCATCGGGGTCAGCTTGTACAGCTGCTCCAGGATCGCCTCCGGCACGAAGCCGTTCTTGATCTCGATGACCAGGCGCAGGCCGTGCTCGCGGTCGGTGAGGTCCTTGACGTCGGCGATGCCCTGGACCTTCTTCGCGTTGACCAGGTCCTTGATCTTCGCGATGACCTTCTCGGGGCCGACCGTGAACGGCAGCTCGGTGACCACCAGGCCCTTGCGGCGGGCGGTGACGGGCTCGACCGAGACCGTCGCGCGCATCTTGAAGGTGCCGCGACCGGTCGCGTACGCGTCCCGGATGCCGTCCAGGCCGACGATCCGGCCGCCGGTGGGCAGGTCCGGGCCCGGGACGTGCTTCATCAGCGCGTCCAGGTCCGCGTTCGGGTTCCGGATCAGGTGGCGGGCGGCGGCGATGACCTCGCGCAGGTTGTGCGGCGGCATGTTCGTCGCCATGCCGACCGCGATGCCCGAGGAGCCGTTGACCAGCAGGTTCGGGAAGGCGGCGGGCAGCGCCACCGGCTCCTGCTCCTGGCCGTCGTAGTTCGGCGCGAAGTCGACCGTGTCCTCGTCGATCGACTCGGTCATCAGGCCGGTCGCCTCGGCCATCCGGCACTCGGTGTACCGCATGGCGGCCGGCGGGTCGTCGTTGCCCAGCGAGCCGAAGTTGCCGTGGCCGTCGACCAGCGGCACGCGCATGGAGAAGGGCTGCGCCATGCGCACCAGGGCGTCGTAGATCGACGCGTCGCCGTGCGGGTGCAGCTTGCCCATGACCTCGCCGACGACACGCGCGCACTTCACATAGCCGCGCTCGGGGCGCAGGCCCATCTCGTTCATCTGGTACACGATCCGGCGGTGCACCGGCTTGAGGCCGTCACGGGCGTCCGGCAGGGCGCGCGAGTAGATGACCGAGTACGCGTACTCCAGGTAGGAGCCACGCATCTCGTCCACGACGTC
The DNA here is from genome assembly GCF_055564375.1 of Streptomyces sp. NPDC029138. Classification (NCBI taxonomy): domain Bacteria; kingdom Bacillati; phylum Actinomycetota; class Actinomycetes; order Kitasatosporales; family Streptomycetaceae; genus Streptomyces; species Streptomyces sp. NPDC029138. The sequence goes on along the minus strand of NZ_JBVHWM010000019.1, from coordinate 67,321 downwards.
GATGTCGAGGATCCTCTCCTCGAACGAATCGTCGGGCGGCGGGGTCTTCGTGCTGCGGCGGGCCATCGCTGCCGGCTCCTTGCTGAAAGGATGGACGGAACTGACGCCGACCATTGTGGACCGAGGTACTGACAACCCGTGCCACGACCCGGTTCCGGAGGACCTGCGGGGAGCCGGGCCGGGTCCTGGGCGGGGCACGGAATCCGCTGTGGGCGTACGTCCCGCGGGAACTTCGCCGAGGCCCCGCACGCTTTGCATACAGTGGCAGGAACGGCAGGAAAACCGCGGTTTCCATCAACCGCCTCCGCTCGCGAAGGGACGTACATGCCCATGGGTCACACGACCACAGCCGAGGCAGGCTCCGGGGGCCTGACAGCGACCGAGCACCGCCTGGCCAACGGTCTGCGCGTGGTGCTCTCCGAGGACCACCTGACCCCGGTGGCGGCGGTCTGCCTCTGGTACGACGTCGGCTCGCGCCACGAAGTCAAGGGGCGTACCGGCCTGGCTCACCTTTTCGAGCACCTGATGTTCCAGGGCTCCGCGCAGGTCAAGGGCAACGGCCACTTCGAGCTGGTGCAGGGCGCCGGCGGCTCGCTGAACGGCACCACCAGCTTCGAGCGGACCAACTACTTCGAGACCATGCCCGCCCACCAGCTGGAGCTGGCGCTCTGGCTGGAGGCCGACCGCATGGGCTCGCTGCTGGCCGCTCTGGACGACGAGTCCATGGAGAACCAGCGGGACGTCGTCAAGAACGAGCGCCGCCAGCGCTACGACAACGTGCCGTACGGCACCGCCTTCGAGAAGCTGACCGGGCTCTCCTACCCCGAGGGCCACCCCTACCATCACACGCCGATCGGCTCGATGGCGGACCTGGACGCGGCCACCCTGGAGGACGCCCGCCAGTTCTTCCGCACCTACTACGCGCCGAACAACGCGGTGCTCTCCGTGGTCGGCGACATCGATCCCCAGCAGACCCTCGCCTGGATCGAGAAGTACTTCGGCTCCATCGCGTCCCACGACGGCAAGCCCGCCCCCCGTGACGGCACCCTGCCGGACGTCATCGGCGAGCAGCTGCGCGAGGTCGTCGTGGAGGAGGTCCCGGCGCGTGCCCTGATGGCCGCCTACCGGCTCCCGCACGACGGCACGCGCGCGTGCGACGCGGCCGACCTCGCCCTGACCATCCTGGGCGGCGGCGAGTCCTCCCGCCTGTACAACCGGCTGGTGCGCCGGGACCGTACGGCCGTCACGGCCGGCTTCGGCCTGCTGCGCCTGGCCGGGGCGCCCTCCATGGGCTGGCTGGACGTGAAGACCTCCGGTGACGTCGAGGTGCCGGTCATCGAGACCGCCATCGACGAGGAGCTGGCCCGGTTCGCCGCGGAGGGCCCCACGCCCGAGGAGATGGAGCGCGCCCAGGCGCAGCTGGAGCGCGAGTGGCTGGACCGGCTCGGCACGGTCGCCGGCCGCGCCGACGAACTGTGCCGGTACGCGGTCCTGTTCGGCGACCCGCAGCTCGCCCTGACCGCCGTCAAGCGCGTCCTGGAGGTGACCCCGGAGGAGGTCCGGGAGGTCGCCAAGGCCCGCCTGCGGCCCGACAACCGCGCGGTCCTCGTCTACGAGCCGAAGTCCCCGGAGGCCGCCCCGGACGCCGAGATCCCCGAGGACCCGGAGCAGGAAGCGACCGTAGAGGCGGGCCGCGACGAGACCGAGAACGAGGAGACGGCCAAGTGACCCAGCTCGCCACCATGGACTTCCACCCCCAGCCGCAGCCCGGCGAGGCCAGGCCCTGGGCGTTCCCGGCGCCCGAGCGCACCGCGCTCGACAACGGCCTGACCGTGCTGCGCTGCCACCGCCCGGGCCAGCAGGTCGTCGCCGTCGAGGTGCTGCTGGACGCGCCGCTGGACGCCGAGCCGGCCGGCCTGGACGGCGTCGCCACGATCATGGCGCGGGCCTTCTCCGAGGGCACCGACAAGCACTCCGCCGAGGAGTTCGCCGCCGAGCTGGAGCGCGCGGGCGCCACCCTGGACGCGCACGCCGACCACCCCGGCGTCCGGCTCAGCCTGGAGGTCCCGGCCTCCCGCCTGGCCAAGGGCCTCGGCCTGCTCTCCGACGCCCTGCGCGCGCCCGCCTTCGCCGCGAGCGAGGTCGAGCGGCTGGTCCGCAACCGCCTGGACGAGATCCCGCACGAGCTGGCCAACCCCTCCCGCCGGGCCGCCAAGGAACTCTCCAAGGAGCTGTTCCCGGCGACCGCGCGCATGTCCCGCCCGCGCCAGGGCACCGAGGAGACGGTCGAGAAGATCGACGAGGCGGCCGTACGCGCCTTCTACGACCGTCATGTGCGGCCCGCCACGGCCACCATGGTCGTCGTCGGCGACCTGACCGGCGCCGACCTGGACGCGCTGCTGGGCGACACCCTGGGCGCGTGGACCGGCACCCCGGGCGAGCCCCGGCCGGTGCCGCCGGTGACCGCCGACGACACCGGGCGCGTGGTCATCGTGGACCGGCCCGGCGCGGTCCAGACGCAGCTGCTCATCGGCCGGATCGGTCCGGACCGGCACGACCGGGTGTGGCCCGCCCAGGTGCTCGGCACGTACTGCCTCGGCGGCACCCTCACCTCCCGCCTGGACCGCGTGCTGCGCGAGGAGAAGGGCTACACCTACGGCGTGCGCGCCTTCGGGCAGGTCCTGCGGTCCGCGCCGGACGGCACGGGCGCGGCGATGCTCGCCATCAGCGGCTCCGTGGACACCCCGAACACCGGCCCGGCGCTGGACGACCTGTGGAAGGTGCTGCGCACCGTCGCGGCGGACGGCCTGACCGACGCCGAGCGTGACGTCGCCGTGCAGAACCTCGTCGGTGTGGCGCCGCTGAAGTACGAGACCGCGGCGGCCGTCGCGAGCACGCTCGCCGACCAGGTCGAGCAGCACCTGCCCGACGACTTCCAGGCGACGCTGTACCAGCAGCTGGCGGCCACGGGCACGGTGGAGGCCACCGCGGCCGTCGTGAACGCCTTCCCGGTGAACCGCCTGGTGACCGTCCTCGTCGGCGACGCGTCGCAGATCAAGGCGCCGGTGGAGGCGCTGGGCATCGGTGAAGTGACCGTGGTGGCGGCCGAGTAGACGCGACTGCGGTGGCGGCCGGGTGACGGCACGCGCGCGTGGGGCCCTGGCGACCTATGGGTCGTCAGGGCCCCGCTGTTCCACTCCGCCCCCCAGATGCCCGTTTTGAGGCGGAGGTTGCCTGTCTGCCCTGTGGGATGCGCTACAAAAACCGGGACACGTTTGAGGATTGACAGCGCGCCACCGTAGCGTCGTCCGGGCTGTTCGTCAGGCAGTGCGCCGCACCCGCGGCACCGGACAGTCATCGCCGAGTCCCCGTACGGCGCGAGCCAGGGGAGCCGGGGACCCACGTCCCTGGGGTGAATCGGGCGCCCGCGCGGCTGCGAGGGGGCCCGTAGGAGACCTTCCTGCTCCGAACCCGTCAGCTAACCCGGTAGGCGAGAGGGAAGGAAAGGACCAGCCACTTCATGGCGTTCATGTGCGCCACCGGTAAGCACCGCAAGCCCGGCCGGGTGAAGCGGACCACCGTTCAGGCGGCCGGCGTCGCGGCCCTCACCACCACCGGTGTGATCGGCACCCTCGCAGCCTCCCCGGCGCTCGCCGCCGAGAACTCCACGGAGCAGACCGGCCTCACCCCGGTCGTCGCCGTGTCCGAGGACGTCGCCGACGAGATCGACGCTCAGGCCGCCGCGCAGCAGCAGGCCGCCGAGCAGAAGGCTGCCGAGGAGGCCGCGGCGAAGGCGGCGGCCGAGCGGGCCCAGGAGATCCGCGCCGCCAAGGCCCGGGCCGCCCGTGAGGCCGAGCGCAAGCGGCTGAACGCCTTCGTCGCCCCGATCGCGCACTCGTACGTGTCGACCGCCTACCAGGCCAGCAGCTCCCTGTGGTCCTCCGGTTCGCACACCGGCATCGACTTCCACGCGGCCAGCGGCACGGCCGTCCACGCGGTGGGCTCCGGCACGGTCGTCTCCACGGGCTGGGGCGGCGCGTACGGCAACCAGGTCGTGATCCGCATGGCCGACGGCATGTACACCCAGTACGGGCACCTGTCGTCCATCGGAGTCACGGTGGGCCAGAAGGTCGTCCCGGGCCAGCAGATCGGCCTGTCCGGCGCCACCGGCAACGTCACCGGCCCGCACCTCCACTTCGAGGCGCGCACGACCCCCGAGTACGGCTCGGACATCGACCCCGTCGCCTACCTCCGCAAGCACGGCGTGAACGTCTGACACCGACCGCACGGCTGTCCGAGGCCCCGGCTCACCGAGCCGGGGCTTTCGCCGTTTTTCACGGTGTCCGCCGGATCCGCTGTCCAAAAAATAGCCATGGATTAGGGCCCGCCGTCGGAAATTCCGGCTCATTGGAATAGAGTCACGGAACACACGTCCATCGTCGACGTTTCACGGGGATTAAGGCGGAGGTCGGACATGCGTATTCCGGCGCACTCGGTGTGCACGGCCATCCGGGACGACATCGTCGCGGGTGTCTACGAGCGCGGCAGCCGCCTCACCGAGGAAGTCCTGGCCCGCCGCTACGGCGTCTCACGCGTCCCCGTCCGCGAGGCCCTGCGCACCCTGGAGGCCGAGGGCTTCGTGGTGACGCGCCGGCACGCGGGCGCGTGCGTGGCCGAACCGACCGAGCAGGAGGCCGCCGACCTGCTGGAGATGCGGACGCTGCTGGAGCCGCTGGGCGCCGCCCGGGCCGCGCAGCGGCGCACCGAGGCCCATCTGAAGGTGCTGCGCGGTCTGGTCCGGCTGGGCCAGGAGCGGGCCCGCAGGGGCGGCATCGAGGACCTGCGCTCGCTGGGCGGCTGGTTCCACGAGACGCTGGCCCAGGCCTCCGGCAGCACCTCACTGACCTCGATGCTCACCCAGCTGCGGCACAAGATCGCCTGGATGTACGTGGTGGAGGCGCCGCTCAGCCCGATGGAGTCCTGGACGGAGCACGGCGCGATCGTGGACGCGGTGGCGCGCGGGGACGGGGAGCGCGCGCGGGCGCTCACGGCGCTGCACGCCGAGCGAGCGACGGGTGCGCACCGGCTGCGCTTTTCCCCCGCCGCGGAGCGTGTGAGGAGTTCGCAACACCCCGTAAACATGTCGGGCCCGCGGCATTAACAAGCGCACCGTATACAAAGAAGAGTAATTTCCGGGCGGGGTATTTCCTGCTGCCCGAATTCATCGCGCCGTATTCGCGAGAGTTCGCCGGGAGTCGGCGGGCGGTAAATCGACGGCACATCGGGCCGAGCGTGCGCGCATACGGCGAAGCCGCGCCGCCCCGAAAGGCGAACGCGGCTCCGGCGCTCTGCGCGGTGGTCGCTCAGACGGTCTCGGGCAGCTCTTCCAGGCCCTCGGAGACCAGCTTGGCCAGACGGTCCAGGGCGGCGTCGGCGCCCTCGGCGTCGGAGGCGAGGACGATCTCCTCGCCACCCTGGGCACCCAGGCCCAGGACGGCCAGCATGGAGGCCGCGTTGACGGGGTTGCCCCCGGCCTTGGCGATCGTCACCGGGACGCCTGCGGCCGTGGCGGCTCGGACGAAGATGGAGGCGGGGCGGGCGTGGAGGCCCTCGGCCCAGCCGACGTTGACGCGGCGCTCAGCCATGTGTTGCTGCCCTTCGGTGTTCAGGTTGTCTAGACCAGTTTCCCATACCGTGAAGCGTGTCCGGAGCGGACCTTCGTCCCCTCCGGTGTGGCGCCGGACCGCGGCCTCGGTCCGGCTTGTCGTCCTCCACAGACTGCCTCGCGCCGTTGTCGGACGCGAGCCGTACTCTGGGGCCCATGCAGACCTCGGCGGACCGGCAGGACCGGCACCAGTACCCCGCCCACTGGGAGGCGGACGTGGTGCTGCGCGACGGTGGCACCGCGCGCATCAGGCCCATCACCGTTGATGACGCCGACCGCCTGGTCAGTTTCTACGAGCAGGTCTCGGACGAGTCGAAGTACTACCGCTTCTTCGCGCCGTACCCACGGCTCTCCGCCAAGGACGTCCACCGCTTCACGCACCACGACTTTGTGGACCGGGTGGGACTCGCGGCCACCATCGGCGGCGAGTTCATCGCCACCGTACGCTATGACCGCATCGGCACCGACGGTATGCCCGCGTCCGCGCCCGCCGACGAGGCCGAGGTCGCCTTCCTGGTGCAGGACGCCCACCAGGGCCGCGGGGTCGCCTCCGCCCTGCTGGAGCACATCGCGGCCGTCGCGCGCGAGCGGGGCATCCGCCGTTTCGCCGCCGAGGTGCTGCCCGCCAACAACAAGATGATCAAGGTGTTCACGGACGCGGGCTACACCCAGAAACGCAGCTTCGAGGACGGCGTGGTCCGCCTGGAGTTCGACCTCGAACCCACCGACCGCTCCCTCGCCGTGCAGCGCGCGCGGGAACAGCGCGCCGAGGCCCGTTCCGTACGGCGGCTCCTCGCGCCCGGCTCCGTCGCGGTGGTCGGCGTCGGCCGCGCCCCCGGCGGGGTGGGCCGCGGCGTCCTCGGCAACCTCCGCGACGCCGGCTACCCCGGCCGTCTGTACGCCGTGAACAAGGCCTTCCCGCAGGACCTCAAGGAGGTCGACGGGGTGCCCGCGCACCGCTCGGTGCGGGAGATCGACGGGCATGTGGACCTGGCCGTCGTCGCCGTACCGGCCGCGCACGTGCCCGCCGTGGTCGCCGAGTGCGGGGAGCACGGCGTCCAGGGCCTGGTCGTGCTCTCCGCCGGATACGCCGAGAGCGGGCCCGAGGGACGGGAGCGGCAGCGGGCCCTCGTGCGGGCCGCGCGCGCGTACGGCATGCGGATCATCGGCCCGAACGCCTTCGGGATCATCAACACCGCCCCGGACGTCCGGCTGAACGCCTCCCTCGCCCCCGAGATGCCCCGCCCCGGCCGCATCGGGCTGTTCGCCCAGTCCGGCGCCATCGGCATCGCCCTGCTGTCCCGGCTGCACCGGCGCGGGGGAGGGGTCACCGGGGTCACCGGCGTGTCCACCTTCGTGTCCGCAGGCAACCGCGCCGACGTCTCCGGCAACGACGTCCTCCAGTACTGGTACGACGATCCCGAGACCGACGTCGTCCTCATGTACCTGGAGTCCATCGGCAACCCCCGCAAGTTCACCCGCCTCGCCCGGCGGACGGCGGCGGCGAAGCCGCTGGTGGTGGTGCAGGGGACGGGCACGGCACCGCCGGGGCACGCGGTACGGGCCACCCGGCTGCCGTACGAGACCGTCTCCGCGCTGCTCCGGCAGGCCGGCGTGATCCGGGTCGACACGATCACCGAGCTGGTCGACGCGGGGCTGCTGCTCGCCCGGCAGCCGCTGCCCACCGGACCGCGCGTGGCCATCCTCGGCAACTCGGAGTCGCTGGGCGTGCTGACGTACGACCGGTGTCTCGCCGAGGGCCTGCGGCCCGCGCGGCCGGTCGACCTGACGACCGGGGCGACGGCGGAGGACTTCCACCGGGCGCTCGCCGCCGCGCTGGCCGACGGCACGAACGACGCCGTCGTCGTCACGGCGATCCCCGCGATCGGGGAGGGCTCGCCGGGGGACGCGGAGCTGGCGGAGGCGCTGCGGTCGGCCGCGGCGGCGGTGCCGGGGAAGCCGGTGCTCGTGGTGCACGTGGAACTCGGTGGGCTGGCGCAGGCGTTGTCGGCGGCGGCGAGCACCGCACCGAGGGCCGTCGAGAAGGTGCCCGGTACCGAGGGAGCGGCGGTTCCCGCCGCACTGACCGCCCCGCCCGAGGGCACCCACCTCATCCCCGCCTACCCCGCCGCCGAACGGGCCGTCCGCGCCCTCGCCGAAGCCGTGAAGTACGCGCAGTGGCGACGGGAGGCGGCCGATCCCGGGAAGGTGCCGGAGTACGACGACATCGACGAGAAGGGGGCCGCCCGGCTGATCGGCGAGCTGCTCGCGCGCGGGCAGGGCCTCACCATCTCCGACGCGGAGACCTGTGAGCTGCTCGGCAAGTACGGCATACCCGTGCGCCGCGCCCTGCCCGCGCTCACCCCGGACGCCGCCGTCGAAGCCGCCCGCGCGCTCGGCTACCCGGTCGCCCTCAAGGCCACCGCCCCGCACCTCAGGCACCGCGCCGACCTGGGCGGCGTACGCCTCGACCTCGCGGACGAGGAACAACTGCTGCGGGCGTACGCCGAATTGACCGAGCTGTTCGGGCAGCCGGAGCAGTTGCGGCCGGTGGTGCAGGGGATGGCACCGCGCGGGGTCGACACGGTCGTACGGGCCGTGATCGACCCGGCGGCCGGGGCCGTGCTGTCGTTCGGCCTCGCCGGGGCCGCCTCGCAGCTGCTCGGCGACATGGCCCACCGGCTGATCCCCGTCACCGACCGCGAGGCGACCTCGCTGCTGCGATCGATCCGGACGGCACCGCTGCTGTTCGGCTGGCGCGGCTCCACCCCCGTGGACACCCCGGCCCTGGAGGAGCTGCTGCTGCGGGTGTCGCGGCTGGTCGACGACCACCCGGAAGTGGTCGCGGTCACCCTGGAGCCGGTCGTCGTCGCCCCCCACGGAGCCACCGTGCTCGGCGCCACGGTACGACTCGCGCCCCCACCGGCCCGCGACGACCTGGGCCCACGGACCCTGCCGGCGTACTGAGCGGGCACAGCCCCGCCGAGGCCGGCCGGGCGTCGGCTTCCCGGTGACCGGCCGCGGGTGCGGGCGACTGGCCCGGAGCGCTCTTGCCCACGGATTAGGATGGACGCCATGGCCAAGACCAGTACGACGACCCAGGGGCTGCGCGCGGCGATCGAGCGCAGCGGCTACTACCCGGCCCTCGTGGCCGAGGCGGTGGAGGCCGCTGTGGGCGGCGAGCCCATCCGGTCGTACCTGGTCCACCAGGAGACCACCTTCGACCAGAACGAGGTGCGCCGGCACGTCACCGTGCTGGTCCTCACCGGCAACCGCTTCATCGTCAGCCACACCGACGAGCAGGCCGCCGACAGCACGTCCCCGACGCCGTACGCCACCACCTCCACCGAGTCCGTGAAGCTCGACCGGATCTCCTCGGTCGTGGTCAGCCGGGTGGTCGCGAACCCGGAGCAGTACAAGCCGGGCACCCTGCCCCGCGAGGTCGTGCTGACCATCGGCTGGGGCGCGGTCAACCGCATCGACCTGGAGCCCGCCGCCTGCGGCGACCCCAACTGCGACGCCGACCACGGCTACACGGGCAGCTCCACGGCGGACGACCTCAGCCTGCGCGTCAGCGAGGCCGGGGACGGCCCGGAGACGGTGCGCCAGGCGCTCGCCTTCGCGCAGTCCATCTCGGAGGCGACCGCGGACGTCACGCGCTGATGTCCCAGCTCTCCGCCTGGGACCACCCGGAACCCCTCGCCCTGGACACCGCGCCGCTGCCCGAGTACGGCACCGGCTCCCTCGCCGACCTGCTGCCCACCCTGGCCGCCGGCATGGGCGTGCCCGGCCTGACCGCAACGATCGCGGAACTGGCCCCCGCCGACCGGGTCTGTGTCTTCCTGATCGACGGCCTCGGCTGGGAACAGCTCAGGGCCCATCCCGACGAGGCCCCGTTCCTGACCTCCCTGCTCGGCAGCTCGCGCGGCGGCACCGGCCGCCCGCTCACCGCCGGCTACCCGGCGACCACCGCGACCTCCCTCGCCTCCGTCGGCACCGGCCTGCCGCCCGGCGTCCACGGGCTGCCCGGCTACACCGTGCGCAACCCGGACACCGGCGCGCTGATGAACCAGCTCCGCTGGCAGCCGTACACCGAACCGCGCTCCTGGCAGCCGTACCCCACCGTCTTCCAGCTGGCCCAGCAGGCCGGGGTGCACGCCGCCCAGGTGTCCTCGCCCGCCTTCGAGCACACCCCGCTCACCAAGGTGGCGCTCAGCGGCGGCACCTTCCACGGGCGGCTCACCGGCGAGGAGCGCATGGACCTCGCGGCGGAGCAACTGGCCGCGGCCGACCGCGCGCTGGTGTACACGTACTACGCCGAACTGGACGGCTCCGGACACCGCTACGGCATCGCCTCCGACACCTGGCGCGGTCAGCTCATGTGCGTCGACCGGCTCGTCCAGCGCCTCGCGGAGCAGCTGCCACCGCGCAGCGCCCTCTACGTCACCGCCGACCACGGCATGGTCGACATCCCGTTCGACGAGCGGCACCGCATCGACTTCGACGAGGACTGGGAGCTGCGCGCCGGAGTCGCCCTGCTGGGCGGCGAGGGCCGGGCCCGGCACGTGTACGCGGTGCCGGGTGCCGAGAACGACGTCCTGACCTGCTGGCGCGAGGTGCTCGGGGAGCAGTTCTGGGTGGCCTCGCGGGACGAGGCGATCGCGGCCGGCTGGTTCGGGCCGCAGGTGGACGAGCGCGTGTACCCGCGGATCGGGGACGTGGTCGCCGCCGCGCACGACGACGTCCTGATCATCGCCTCCGAGCGGGAGCCCAAGGAGTCGGCGCTGGTCGGCAACCACGGCTCGATGACTCCCGCCGAGCAGCTGGTCCCGCTGCTCGAAGTACGTCCCTGACCCACCCCCGCCCTCCTGACCCGCCCCCCTCTGGCCCTCCGTTGCCGAAAGGTGCTCAACTCCTCATGCCCGAGCTGGTGTTCTTCTCCGGAACCATGGACTGCGGGAAGTCGACGCTGGCTCTCCAGATCGAGCACAACCGCTCCGCGCGCGGCCTGGCCGGCATGATCTTCACCCGGGACGACCGCGCGGGCGAGGGCAAGCTGTCCTCCCGGCTCGGCCTGGTCACCGACGCCGTGGAGGTCGAGGACGGCCAGGACCTGTACGCCTATCTCGTCGACCATCTCTCGCGGGGCGGCCGGGCCGACTATGTGATCGCGGACGAGGCGCAGTTCCTCGCGCCCGAGCAGATCGACCAGCTCGCGCGCGTGGTGGACGATCTCGGCCTGGACGTGTTCGCCTTCGGCATCACCACCGACTTCCGCTCCAAGCTGTTCCCCGGCTCCCAGCGGCTGGTGGAGCTGGCCGACCGGATAGAGGTGCTCCAGGTGGAGGCGCTGTGCTGGTGCGGCGCCCGCGCCACGCACAACGCCCGCACGATAGACGGCGAGATGGTGGTCGAGGGCGCCCAGGTGGTCGTCGGCGACGTCAACCAGTCCGCGGGCCAGGTCGGCTACGAGGTGCTGTGCCGGCGCCACCACCGGCGCCGGATGACCGCCGCCGCGGCCCGCGCGGCGGCCCTGTCCCCGGACGTGCTGCCCGTCCCGCCCTCCGGAACCCCCTGAGCGCTCAGCGCGGGTTCTGGATCACCGAGAACTCGGCGCCCTCCGGGTCCGCCACGGTCGCCAGCCGCCCGTGCGGGCTGTCGTGGGCCGGCCTGAGGACCCGGCCGCCCAGCCCGGTGACCTGCCGCAGCGTTGCGCCGAGATCGGCGACCTCGAAGTACGTCTGCCAGTACGGCCCCCGGTCCCGGGGCAGGCCGTGGCCCATGCCGTGCAGCCCGGCCACCGGGCGGCCGTCGAGGCGCAGGGTCAGACAGTCGAAGTCGGCGGAGACCACCGGCTCCTCCTCGTAGCCGAACACGCTCTTGTAGAACTTGGCGACGCTCTCCGTCTCGTAGGTGACCAGTTCGTTCCAGACGGGGGTGCCGGGCACGCCGGTGATCGACGTGCCGAGATGCGCGGAGCCCTGCCAGATCCCGAACACCGCCCCGGAGGGGTCGGCGGCGATCGCCATCCGCCCGGCCTCGGCCGCGTCCAGCGGCCCGACGGCCAGCGTGCCGCCGCACAGCCGTACGGTGTCCGCGGTCTGGTCCACGTCGTCCGAGGCGAAGTACGGCGTCCAGGCGACCGGCAGCCGGCGGTCCGGAGGCAGCTGGCCCATGCCCGCGACGTCCCGCCCGTCCAGCAGCGCCCGCACATACGGCCCGAGCTGCTGCGGGCCCGGCCGGAACTCCCAGCCGAACAGCTCACCGTAGAACTCCTCGGTGGCGTCCAGCGCGTGCACCATGAGGCTCACCCAGCAGGGTGTGCCGGGCACGCGCCGCGCGTGCGGACCGGCCGACTCCCGTGCCTCGGTCATCGATCACTCTCTCCCCGGCCCCTCGCGGTGGCCGTGTCGCTTCCGCTCCCCGGAAGGGTGTCCACGCCGCTGGCGCGTACGCCCGTGCCGGTGCCCGCATCCTCCTCGGTGCCGCGGGGCCGTACCGCGCCGCTCGGCCGTACCTCCGGGAGGATGCCCGGTCTGCCGTCTTTCGCCGCTTCCTGACGATGGCCGGCGGGTGTCCGTCGGCTGTACAGCACGTGCTCGATCACGTACGCCGGGTGATCGAGCGGGTCCGGCCGAGCAGAGTAGCCGGACCTGGACGCCGCGGCCACCCCTGGCGTATGGATGGACGCCATGAACGCCATCATCACCGCATCCGAACTCGCACATGAGCTGACCGGCGACAACCCGCCGGTGCTGCTGGACGTGCGCTGGCAGCTGAGCACGGCGAAGGCGGCTGGCGCGCCGGCCTTCGACGGACGGGCCGAGTACACGTCCGGTCACATCCCCGGCGCGGTCTTCGTCGACCTGGACCGGGAGCTGGCCGCCGCGCCCGGCGCGCACGGCCGGCATCCGCTGCCAGGCCTGGCGGAGTTCGGTGCCGCGATGCGCCGCGCGGGCGTGTCGGCGGGCCGGCCGGTCGTCGTGTACGACGGCGGGCAGGGCTGGGCCGCCGCGCGCGCGTGGTGGCTGCTGCGCTGGACGGGTCACCCGGACGTGCGGGTGCTCGACGGCGGGTTGCCGTCCTGGGAGGGCGAGCTGTCCACCGGGACGCCGGTCCCGGCCGAGGGTGACTTCGAGCCGACGCCGGCCGCGGCGGGGCTGCTGGACGCTGACGAGGCCGCGGCCCTGGCCCGCACGGGTGTGCTGCTGGACGCGCGCGCGGGGGAGCGGTACCGCGGTGAGGTGGAGCCGATCGACCGGGTCGGCGGGCACATCCCGGGCGCGGTGTCGGCGCCGACGACGGAGAACGTGGGCCCGGACGGCCGTTTCCTGCCCGCGGTGGAGCTGAGGGACCGCTTCAAGGCCCTGGGAGTGTCCGAGGACACCGAGGTGGGCGTGTACTGCGGTTCGGGCGTCTCCGCCGCCCACGAGGTCCTCGCGCTGGCCGTGGCGGGCATTCCGGCGGCCCTGTACGTCGGTTCCTGGTCCGAGTGGTCCTCGGACCCGTCCCGGCCGGTGGCGGTGGGCGCGGACCCGCAGTAACCGGGCAACCGGAAGAGGGGGCACGCGCGCGTGCCCCCTCTTCCCTCGGTACGACCGTCCTACTCCTGCTTCTTGCGGCGCGTGCCGAACACGATCTCGTCCCAGCTCGGTACGGCGGCGCGGCGGCCGGGGCGGACGCCGTCGGCCTCCGCCTGGCGGTCGGTCGCGCCGATGAGCCGGTCGCGGTGGCTGCCGACGGAGCGCGGCATGAGGACGTCCGCGTAGGCGGAGCCGGCGGACGCGGCGGGCGCCGGCGGCTCCTCGGCGGCGGGCTCGTCGTCGGTCTCCTCCGAGGGCTCCGCCGGGCGTTCCGGGACCACCAGGTCGCCCCGGAAGCTCGGCACGGCCTCCAGCAGGCTGGTCAGCGAGTCGCGTTCGCCCGTGCTCTCCTCGGCGGGCTCCGACGCCTGCGCGGGGAGGCTGGGCCGCTCCCGGTCGCCGCGGTCGAGGGCGCGGTCCATGGTGCGCTCGCGCGGCAGCCGGGCGATCCTCGGGACGAACGGGAAGCTCGGCTCCGGTACGGCGAGGTCGTCGGACTCGCCGATCAGCGAGCGCGCCTCGTCGTCGACGGCCTGGACGAGCCGCCGGGGCGGGTCGTACGTCCAGCTCGCAGAGTGCGGTTCCCCCGCGACCCGGTAGACGAGGAGCACCTCCCAGGTGCCGTCGTCGCGGCGCCAGGAGTCCCACTGCACGGTGTCCTTCTCGGCGCCGCGCAGCAGCAGCCGTTCCTGCACGGCCTCGCCGAGCAGGGGTCCGGAGTTCTCGCCGGGGCGGCGGACCGGGGTCTTGCGGGCCCGCTCGGCCATGAAGGCGCGTTCGGCCAGCACCGGCCCCTCGAAGCGCCGTACCCGGTCGACGGGGATGCCGGCGAGCTGCGCGACCTCTTCCGCCGTGGCACCGGCTCGTATCCGGGCCTGGATGTCTCGCGGGCGCAGATGGCTCTCGACCTCGATCTCGATCTGGCCGAGACGGGGCCGGTCGCCGCGGACGGCGGCGCGGAGCCGTTCGTCGATCGGAAGCGTGTACTCCGTAGAGTCGGCAGCCTTCAGCACCAGCCGTGTGCCGTCATTCGAGACGGCCACGACACGCAGTTCGGGCATGGGGACCTCCCGGGTGGTGCCTGCCGACGTCACGTGCGTCGCTGCTTCCGCTAGTCGAGTGTGGCCTGCCCGGGTGCAGCCTGCCACAACCTTGCCGAGTTGCCCGGCGTGTCGGGCACGGGCCCGGGGCCGCCGTTATGGCACGGTTACCTGTTCGCAACGCTAAGTGACCAACTCCGTCACCCTGTGCAACTAGCCCCCTCCCGGCGATCCTGCAAGGTCGCGGGCACCCTGGTGGGAGGCCGGACCCAGGGCTCGCAACAGTACTCCATTTGGACCACGTGCGTGGATTGGCGCGCCGCCCAACTTCTGGCAAGGGGTGCGACTTGGCCGTTCGCAACCGGTTTTGTGGATCATGAACGTGGTGAACTTCACGCAACCGCCAGAAACGGAACGAATGGTTTCACCGAGTGCGCCCAGCGCCTCCGCCACGACGCCTACGCCCCCAGAACCCTCCGCAGATAGTCGTTCCGGAACAGCCGGTCCGGGTCGAGACGATCCCGCAGCGCCGTGAACTCGCCGAAGCGCGGGTACACCCGGGCGAGGTACTCCGCGTCCCGCGTGTGCACCTTGCCCCAGTGCGGACGCCCCTCGTGCGCGGTGAAGATCCGCTCGGCGGCCGTGAAGTACGCCTGGTACGGCGTGCCCCGGAACATGTGTACGGCGATGTAGGCGCTGTCCCGGCCGGAGGCGGTGGACAGGGTGATGTCGTCGGCCGGGGCGGTGCGCACCTCGACCGGAAAGCTGACGCGCAGCCCGGAGCGGTCGACCATGGCCTTCAGCTCACGCAGCGTCTCCACGAGCGCCGCGCGCGGGACGGCGTACTCCATCTCCACGAAGCGCACCCGGCGCGGTGAGGTGAAGACCCTGTAAGGGATGTCCGTGTACGTCCGCGCGGACAGGGCCCTGCTGGAGATCTGCGCGATCGCCGGAACGGTCGCCGGGACCGCGCGGCCGACCCACTGGGCCACCTGGAAGACGCCGTTGGAGAGGAACTCGTCCTCGAACCAGCCCGCCAGCTGTCCCACCGGCTGCTCGGGGCCGGCGCTGCGGTTGTTCCGCTTGGTGTTGGTGTTCGCCGTGTGCGGGAACCAGTAGAACTCGAAGTGTTCGTTCTCGGCCCACAGCTGATCGAACTCGGCGAGGACCCGGTCGAAGGGCATGGGTTCCTCGCGCGCGGTGAGCAGGAAGAGCGGCTCCACGGCGAAGGTGATCGCGGTGACGACGCCCAGGGCGCCGAGGCCGACGCGGGCCGCCGCGAAGACCTCCGGGTTCTCCTTCTCGGAACAGGTGAGCACCGAACCGTCGGCCGTGACCAGTTCCAGTGCCTTGATCTGGGCGGCGATGGAGCCCGAGGCGCGGCCGGTGCCGTGCGTGCCGGTGCTGGTGGCCCCGGACACGGTCTGCTCCATGATGTCGCCCATGTTGGTGAGCGAGAGGCCCTCGCGCGCGAGAGCGGCGTTGAGTCTCTTGAGCGGGGTGCCCGCCTCCACCGTGACGGTCATGGACGCCCGGTCGATGGTGCGTATACCGGTCAACAGTTGAGGGCGTATCAACACACCGTCGGTGGCGGCGATCGAGGTGAAGGAGTGCCCGGTGCCGACCGCCTTCACCTTGAGGCCGTCCTCCCGGGCCCGGCGCACCGCACCGGCCAGCTCCTCCACGGAGGCCGGCGTGACCTGCCGGGCGGGCCGGGCGGTGACGTTGCCGCCCCAGTTACGCCAGGTGCCGTTCTTCCCGCTCGCTGTGCTGCTCAACGGTGCCTCCCCGACCCGCGGCCGGCCTGCGCAGCCGGCGGTACCCGAGGAAACCGACCGCGACCGCGACGGCCCCGGACACGGCCGGGACCCCGTACCCGGCCCGTGCACCGGCCGCGTCGATCACCCAGCCGGCCACGGAGGAGCCGACCGCGATGCCGACGGCGAGGCCGGTGCTCACCCAGGTCATGCCCTCGGTGAGCTGCGCGCGCGGTACGTGCTCTTCGATGAGGGACATCGTCGTGATCATCGTCGGTGCGATGGACAGCCCCGCAACGAACAGCGCCACGGCCAGAAGCGGCAGGTTTCCGACCAGTAGGAGGGGGATCATACTCACGGCCATCGCCGCCACGCCCAGCAACCAGCGACGTTCCGGCGCACCGCTGAAGCGCAGGAGCCCGAACACCACGCCGGCGACGCAGGAACCGGCCGCGTACAGCGCCAGGACCACGCTCGCGGCGCCCTTGTGGCCGCGCTCGTCGGCGAAGGCGACGGTGACCACGTCCACCGCTCCGAAGATGGCGCCGGTCGCCACGAAGGTCGCCACCAGCACCTTCAGCCCCGCCGCGCGCAGGGCGCTGCCGCCGCCCTGCGGCTCGCGCGGATGCGGGGCCGGCTCGGTGGCGCGCTGGGTGGTCAGCCAGAAGACGCCGGCCGCCAGGAAGCAGGCGGCGAGCAGGGGGCCCGCCTCCGGGAACCAGGCCGTGGACAGGCCGATGGAGATGATCGGCCCGAAGATGAAGCACACCTCGTCCACGACCGACTCGAACGAGTAGGCGGTGTGCAGCTTGGGGGTGCCCCGGTACAGCGCGGCCCAGCGGGCCCGGATCATCGCGCCCAGGCTCGGCACCGAACCGATCCCGGCCGCGCAGACGAACAGCACCCAGTCCGGCCACCGGAAGTGGGCGGCGACCAGCAGCCCGGCCGCCGCGACCAGGGCCACCAGGGTCGCGGGGCGCAGCACCCGGCGCTGCCCGTGCCGGTCCACCAGCCGGGAGATCCGCGGCCCGATCGCGGCGGCGGACAGCGCGATGGTGGCCGACAGGGCGCCCGCGAGGCCGTACCGCCCGGTGAGCTGGGAGACCATCGTGACGACGCCGATCCCCATCATCGACAGCGGCATCCGCCCGAGGAATCCCGCGGCGGAGAAGGCCTTGGTGCCGGGCTCGGCGAACAGGGCTCTGTAGGGGCTGGGCACGTGGTCTCCGAAGCGACTCGGTAAGGCGCGAATGCGGCTGATACAGCTTACGAGTCAGGGGACCCTCATCGCACCTGGTCAAGCGTGTGCAATCGCGCCTGATCCAGCACCCGCAGAAACCGCCCTAAACCGACTGGAACCCGACTCTTCACCCCGTTGTTTCCTCACTGTCAGTGCCGGGTGGGAGGATCGACTCATGCCAGACGCGCTCGATCCCACCCCGTACGACGCCCTGCTCCTGCTCTCCTTCGGCGGCCCCGAAGGCCCGGACGACGTGGTCCCGTTCCTGGAGAACGTCACGCGCGGGCGCGGCATCCCCAAGGAACGCCTCAAGGAAGTCGGGCAGCACTACTTCCTGTTCGGCGGGGTGAGCCCCATCAACGCCCAGAACCGCGCCCTGCTGGACGCCCTGCGCAAGGACTTCGCCGACCACGGCCTGGACCTGCCGGTCCACTGGGGCAACCGCAACTGGGCGCCGTACCTGACGGACACCCTGCGCGAGATGGTCGCCGACGGCCGCCGCCGCATCCTGGTCCTCGCCACCAGCGCCTACGCCTCCTACTCGGGCTGCCGGCAGTACCGCGAGAACCTCGCCGACGCGCTGGCCGCCCTGGAGGCCGAGGGCCTCGAGCTGCCGAGGATCGACAAGCTGCGGCACTACTTCAACCACCCCGGCTTCGTCGAGCCCATGATCGACGGCGTGCTGCGCTCCCTCGCCGACCTCCCCGAGGACGTCCGCGCGGGCGCCCACATCGCCTTCACCACCCACTCCATCCCGACCTCCGCCGCCGACACCTCCGGCCCCGTCGAGGCCCACGGCGAGGGCGGTGCCTACGTCGAGCAGCACCTGGACGTGGCCCAGCTGATCGCCGACGCCGTCCGCGAGCGCACGGGCGTCGACCACCCCTGGCGGCTCGTCTACCAGTCGCGCTCCGGCGCCCCGCACATCCCGTGGCTGGAGCCCGACATCTGCGACCACCTGGAGGAGCGGCGCGCCGCCGGTGTCCCGGCCGTCGTCATGGCCCCCATCGGCTTCGTCTCCGACCACATGGAGGTCCTCTACGACCTCGACACCGAGGCGAAGGCCAAGGCCGAGGAACTGGGCCTGCCGGTGCGCCGCTCGGCCACCGTGGGCGCCGACCCGCGGTTCGCCGCGGCCGTCCGCGAGCTGATCCTGGAGCGGGCCGCCGTGGAACGCGGCCAGCAGGTCACCCCCTGCGCCCTGGGCGCGCTCGGCCCCAGCCACCAGGTGTGCCCGGTCGGCTGTTGTCCGGCCCGCGCCCCCCGCCCCGCCGCCGCGGGCGCCGACAGCCCCTACGCGTGAGGAGACCCGTGACCGACGCCCTGCACCGGGACCTGCTCGACCTCGCCCAGGAGGCCGCCCGCCGCGCCGGCGAGCTGCTGCGCGACGGCCGCCCCGCCGACCTGGCCGTGGCGAAGACCAAGTCCAGCCCCATCGACGTCGTCACCGAGATGGACATCGCGGCGGAGAAGCTGATCACCGATCTGATCTCCGGTCAGCGCCCCGACGACGGCTTCCTCGGCGAGGAGGGCGCCTCCGTCGAGGGCACGAGCGGCATCCGCTGGGTGATCGACCCGCTGGACGGCACCGTCAACTACCTGTACGGCCTGCCGACCTGGGCCGTGTCCATCGCCGCCGAGCAGGACGGCGAGACCGTCGTCGGGGTCGTCGCGGCTCCGATGCGCGGCGAGACGTACCACGCGGTGCGCGGCGGCGGCGCGTGGGCCACGGGCGCGTGGCAGGGCGAGCGGGCGCTCACCTGCCGTCCCGCGCCCCCGCTGGACCAGGCCCTGGTCTCCACCGGCTTCAACTACGTCACCGAGGTCCGCGTCCACCAGGCCGAGATCGCCGCCCGGCTGATCCCCCTGCTGCGGGACATCCGGCGCGGCGGCTCGGCGGCGGTCGACCTGTGCGACGTGGCCTGCGGCCGGCTCGACGGGTACTACGAGCGGGGGCTCAACGCGTGGGACTTCGCGGCGGGTGACCTGATCGCCCGGGAGGCGGGCGCGCTGACCGGTGGACGGCCCGGAGAGCCGCCGTCGCGGGATCTGACCGTGGCCGGGTCGCCGGAGGTGTTCGAGCCTCTTCAGCGGCTGCTGGAGGAGTTCGGCGCCTGGCACGACTGATCCCGGGGAGCGGACACGCGAAGGGACCCCGGCGCTGGATTCGCCGGGGTCCCTCCTTGCGCTTCCGGGCCGATCAGACGCGTGACGCGCCGACCTCCACACCGTGTTCGGCGGCGAGGCGGCGCAGGTCGTCGAGCTCTGCCTGCTCCACCTCGACGAGGAAGTCGTCGCCCTCGTCACGAGCCCGCGACAAGTCGGACTCGGTCGCCCTTATGCGCTGCAGAAGTCCTGCGGTGAAAGCGTCCATGCTGCGCCCCCTCGTCCTGGGTCGTGGGTCAGTGGCACGGGGGTGTGCCGTATGGAAGGGGCGATCACGTCTCTCGCAGGTGCCCAGCGCTGCCCGGCCGGGCGGCGACGGTGCCGGACACCCACGCCCGCTCCGCGAAGCGGAGGCCGAAGTACCGCATGGTGCTGCGGCACATGCAGAGCGTGATCGCGGGGTGTAAAGCCGTCCTCCCCCCGCTCCCCTCCGTGGAAACCTCAACCGGAGGAGAAATTCTCGTATTCCCGCCCCAGGAACCCCGTCCCTGCGGTCCGAACCCCGCCTTACAGCCGACTTATGGCCGAAAAGGGCAGGATGGGGGTCACACCCACGGACACCCCTGCCCGCACGCGCCCACGGCGCGTCTTCGCGGGTGGACACAGGAAGGACAAGCGACGTGCGCGTACTCGTCGTCGAGGACGAGCAGCTGCTCGCCGATGCGGTGGCCACCGGACTGCGCCGGGAGGCCATGGCCGTCGACGTCGTGTACGACGGTGCGGCCGCCCTGGAGCGCATCGGCGTCAACGACTACGACGTGGTCGTCCTCGACCGCGACCTCCCGCTCGTCCACGGCGACGACGTCTGCCGCAAGATCGTCGAGCTGGGCATGCCCACGCGCGTGCTCATGCTCACCGCCTCCGGCGACGTCAGCGACCGCGTCGAGGGGCTGGAGATCGGCGCCGACGACTATCTGCCCAAGCCGTTCGCGTTCAGCGAGCTGATCGCGCGCGTGCGGGCCCTCGGCCGCCGGACCAGCGTGCCCCTGCCGCCGGTCCTGGAGCGCGCCGGCATCAAGCTCGACCCCAACCGCCGCGAGGTCTTCCGTGACGGCAAGGAGGTCCAGCTCGCGCCCAAGGAGTTCGCGGTGCTGGAGGTGCTGATGCGCAGCGAGGGCGCGGTCGTCTCAGCGGAGCAGCTGCTGGAGAAGGCCTGGGACGAGAACACCGACCCGTTCACCAACGTGGTGCGCGTGACGGTGATGACCCTGCGCCGCAAGCTGGGCGAGCCGCCCGTCATCGTCACCGTCCCCGGCTCGGGCTACCGGATCTGATCCCCGTGGCCACGACACCCGCGCCGCCCCAGGCGCCCCCGAAGCCCACCTGGGACCCCAGAAGGCCGCAGCCGCCCTTCCCGTGGCTGCGCCCGACCATCCGCATACGGCTGACGCTGCTGTACGGCGGCATGTTCCTGATCGCCGGCATCCTGCTGCTGTCGATCATCTACCTGCTGGCCGCACAGGCGATCAGCACCGGCAACCAGCCGCTGTTCAAGATCGTCAGCGGTTCGGCGATCAAGGTCACCAGCGACAACTGCCCCGCGGTGACCGCGATCAACTCCGGCCCGGTGCCGCTGTCGGACTTCAACGAGGCGATCGCCCACTGTGTGGACCAGCAGCGCCAGGCGGCCCTGGACAACCTGCTCAGCCGCTCCCTGCTGGCGCTGCTCGGCCTCGCCGTGATCGCCTTCGCGTTCGGCTACGCGATGGCCGGCCGCGTGCTGTCCCCGCTCGGCCGGATCACCCGCACGGCCCGCCAGGTCGCCGGCTCGGACCTGTCCCGCCGGATCGAGCTGGACGGCCCGGACGACGAGCTGAAGGAGCTGGCGGACACCTTCGACGACATGCTGGAGCGGCTGGAGCGGGCCTTCACCGCCCAGCAGCGCTTCGTCGGCAACGCCTCGCACGAGCTGCGCACCCCGCTCGCGATCAACCGCACGCTCCTCGAAGTGCACCTGTCGGATCCGAACGCGCCGATGGAACTCCAGCAGCTCGGCAAGACGCTGCTCGCCACCAACGAGCGCAGCGAACAACTGGTCGAGGGACTCCTGCTGCTCGCCCGCAGCGACAACCAGATCGTCGAGCGCAAGCCGGTCGACCTGGCCGAGGTCGCCACCCAGGCCATCGACCAGGTGCACGCCGAGGCCGACGCCAAGGGCGTGAAGATCCGGGGCGAGCGCAGGCCCGCCGTGGTGCAGGGCAACGGCGTGCTGCTGGAGCGGATCGCGCTGAACCTGGTCCAGAACGCCGTGCGGTACAACATGCCGGAGGAGGGCTGGGTCGAGGTGAACACCGAGATCCAGCACGGACAGGCGGTGCTGACCGTCACGAACACCGGGCCGGTCGTGCCGGCGTACGAGATCGACAACCTCTTCGAGCCCTTCCGGCGGCTGCGTACCGAGCGGACGGGCAGCGACAAAGGGGTCGGCCTCGGCCTGTCCATCGCCCGGTCCGTGGCCCGCGCGCACGGCGGTCACATCCTGGCCCAGCCCCGGGAGGGCGGAGGTCTGGTGATGCGCGTCACCCTGCCGTTGTGATCAGGAATCGACACACGCGGAGGTTGTTCGCTTCACGCGGAATTTTTCGACCGCCGTACCGGGTTCTTCCTGTGTGATCGATCACATGGGCGGATTTCCGGCCATCTACGCAGAGTGATCATGACAGAAGGTGGAAAGCCGGGAAAGTCCTGGTTTTCAGGGCTCTTGATCACGGGAAGTACACGGTGAGGCGCCTTTGAGGTGCGGCATTCGAACCGTGTACGGTCCTCACCGCCATCCAAGCCGATCACTCTTGAGGGATCGGGTTGGGTGTCGATTGAGTAACAGACCTTGATGTGAGGCAAAATCTCCGCCTCAGGTCGGGCACAAGTCCGGCCTCTCACGCGTTACGTGCGCTGGAGACACCGCAGACACCCAGAGGGGGAGAGCGACTATGGCAACCGATTACGACACTCCACGCAAGACCGACGACGACGTCGACTCGGACAGCCTTGAAGAGCTGAAGGCCCGGCGGAACGACAAGTCCACCTCATCGGTGGACGTCGACGAGTTCGAGGCCGCCGAGGGCCTCGAACTGCCCGGCGCCGACCTCTCGAACGAGGAGCTGGCCGTCCGGGTGCTGCCGAAGCAGCAGGACGAGTTCACGTGCATGAGCTGCTTCCTGGTGCACCACCGCAGCCAGCTGGCCAGGGAGAAGAACGGCCAGCCGATCTGCCGCGACTGCGACTGAGGACGGGTCGGCCGTGTCTGGCTCGACCCCTCCTCGGAAGCGCCGCTTCCCCCTGCGGAAAGCGGACCAAGGGCCGACCGACGGCCCGCACGGCGCGCGTGACGACGAGCGGGGCTCCCCGGCAGCGGGAGCCCCGCTCGAACCGGCGGCCGACCGGGAGAACCTGCCCGCGCCGGCGCAGCACCCCGCACCCGTCGCCCGGCGCCGGGCGGCGGTGATCCGTGAGAAGGCCCGGGGTCTGGCCCGGGAAGGCGCCCGCAAGGGCGGCAGCCGGGCCCGCGCGGGGCTGGCGTACCTCGCGGACCGGATCATCGAGATCGCCCCGCGCATCCCCGTACGCGACCTCGCGACCCTGCGCAGGCAGTTCCCCGGCCTCGGACCCGAGGAACTGGCCGACAAGCTGGTGGCGGGCGCGGCGGCCGGCACCTCGACGGTCGGGGCCGGGATCGGAGCGGCGGCGATGCTGCCGGTGCCGCCGGCCATGCCGACCGAGCTGGCCGCGGAGATCACCGGAGTCGCCGCGATAGAGCTGAAGCTCATCGCCGAACTGCACGAGGTCTACGGCCTGCGCCCGCCCGGGAACCTCAAGACCCGCACCGCCGCGTATCTGTCCTCCTGGTCGGGGGAGCGCGGGATCGACGTGATGAAGCCGTCGACGTACGACACGGCCATGGGCGGCCACATGAAGCGTCAGCTGCGCCAGCAGATCATGAAGCGGATGGTGCGCGACCTGCCCAACCTGATGCCGTTCATGGTCGGGGCCACGGTCGGGGCGGTCATGAACCGCCGGGACACCAAGAGACTCGCGGCCCGCATCCGGGCCGACCTGCGCAAGATCCAGGTGCCCTGGGAGGAACTGCCGGAGCTGCCGCCGCTGGAGAAGCCGGCCGAACCGCTGAGACTGCGCGAACTCCCCGGCGAACTCTAGGCGTGCGCCGTCCGGGGAACTCTAGGCGTGTGCCTTGCGCGCCGCCTCGATCGCCGCGGCCAGCTGCTCCGGCTCCCGCGTCGACAGGTACAGATACGGCGTCGGGTCCTGCGGGTCCGTGACCTCCACGCGCAGCGCCGTCGGGATGTAGGCGCGCAGCAGCAGGAACGCCCGGGTGTCGGCCTTGTACGTCCGCCAGGCGCGGGCCTCCTCCGCGTCCAGGATCTGCGCCGCGCCGAGGGCCGCCACCGGGATCTTCGCCTCGCCCGCGATCAGGGAGTCGCCCACGACCCGGATGCGCGGGGAGCCGTAGGCGCTGGCCACCACCGCCGCCGCGGCCGTACCGCCGACCAGGCCGCCGAGCAGCGGCAGGGTGCCGAAGGGCAGCAGGATCAGGGCGAACGAGACGCCCACCAGGAAGCTGATCAGCCACCACGAGCGGGGGGCGGTGAGGCGTTCTTCGTACGGGGTGGCGGAGAGCTGCATGAAGCCAAGCTTGGCACGGGATCCGCACACCACCGGAGTCGGGGCGTTCAGCGCTAAGCGCTGTCGAGTAGGGCGGTGGTGGGTGACGGGCGGGCGGGTAAGGTCTGCGGCTGTGAGTGGTAGTTCCGCAGCTCTTCAGCCTCCCGCCGACGCGGGCACACCGGTACGGCACCCCGAGGCGCCCGCGCCCGGGGAACTCCTCGGTGCCCATTACGAACACTGTTTCGGGTGCGGCCCCGGGCAGCCGCACGGACTGCACCTGGAGGCCCGCGCCGGTGAGGGCGTCTCGCTGACCGCCGAGTTCACCGTGCAGGCCGCCCACCAGGGCGCCCCGGGCCTCGCGCACGGCGGCGTGCTCGCCACGGCCCTGGACGAGACCCTCGGCTCGCTGAACTGGCTGCTGCGGACCATCGCCGTCACCGGACGGCTGGAGACCGACTTCGTGCGGCCCGTGCCCGTCGGTACCACGCTGTACCTGGAGGCCGAGGTCACCGCCGTCGCCGGGCGGAAGATCTACTCCACGGCCACCGGGCGCATCGGCGGCCCCGACGGGCCGGTCGCCGTCCGCGCCGACGCCCTCTTCATCGAGGTCAAGGTGGACCACTTCATCGACCACGGCCGCCCGGCGGAGATCCAGGCCGCCATGAACGACCCGGACCAGATCCGGCGCGCCCGCGCCTTCGAGGTGAACCCGTGAGCCGAGACCCGCTGAACGTCCTCATCCGGCGCGTCGACGCGGACGTACCGCTTCCGGCGTACGAGCATCCCGGGGACGCCGGAGCCGACCTGCGCACCACCGAGGCGTGCGAGCTGGCACCCGGAGAACGGGCCGTCCTCCCCACGGGTGTGTCGATCGCCCTGCCCGAGGGGTACGCGGCCTTCGTGCATCCGCGTTCCGGCCTCGCCGCCCGCTGCGGTGTCGCCCTCGTGAATGCCCCGGGGACGGTTGATGCCGGGTACCGTGGGGAGATCAAGGTGATCGTGGTGAATCTCGACCCGCGCGAGAGCGTGCGGTTCGAGCGCTTCGACCGGATTGCCCAACTGGTCGTCCAGCAGGTCGAGAGGGTCCGCTTCCAGGAGGTCGCGGAACTTCCCGGCTCGGCGCGGGCCGAAGGGGGCTTCGGGTCCACCGGTGGCCATGCCGCGGTGGGCGGCGAGAGCGGCACAAGCGGTCAGGCCGCCGAGGGCGGTCCGACGGGTGGGAATCGATACGCTTCGGTCGTATCCGACCGGGAAGGACAGTGACGTGTTCGGACGTCGCAAGAAGAAGGGTGCCGCCGAGGACGCGGCCGGCGAGGCCGAGCAGGTCGTCGACAGCGTCGACACCGAGGCGGACGAGGAGGAGGCCGAGCGCGAGCGCGTCCGGCTGGAGCCCGGGCCCCGGCCCGACGGGCCGTGGGACAGCAGCGAGGTGCGCGACCCGGCCGAGGGCCGCGTGGACCTCGGCGGTCTGTTCGTACCGGGCGTCGACGGCATGGAGCTGCGGGTCGAGGTCGCCGGTGACGCCATCGTCGCCGCGACCGTCGTGCTGCGCGACAGCGCCATCCAGCTCCAGGCGTTCGCCGCGCCCAAGCGTGAGGGCATCTGGGGTGAGGTCCGCGAGGAGATCGCGTCCGGCATCACCCAGCAGGGTGGCATCGTCGACGAGGTCGAGGGGCCGCTGGGGTGGGAGCTGCGCGCGCAGGTGCCGGTGCAGCTGCCTGACGGCACCGGCGGCTTCCAGGTCGTCCGGTTCGTCGGCGTGGACGGCCCGCGCTGGTTCCTGCGCGGTGTGATCTCCGGGCAGGGCGCGGTGCAGCCGCAGGCCGCCGGGCTGCTGGAGCAGATCTTCCGGGACACCGTCGTGGTCCGTGGCGAGGGGCCGATGGCCCCGCGCGACCCGATCGTCCTCAAGCTGCCGAACGACGCGCAGATGGTCCCCGAGGGGGTTCAGCAGGAGGAGGGCTCGCGGTTCTCCGGCGGGATGGGGCAGTTGCAGCGAGGTCCCGAGATCACGGAAGTCCGCTGACGGCTTCAGCCGTTGACACACGGGCCGTGCCCCTGCGGGGGCGCGGCCCGTTTTCGCGGGGTCGCGCCATTGGGGGCCTGTCGTCGCCGGGTGCGGGTTCGTTCCGGCTCGTCGCGCAGTTCCCCGCGCCCCTTACGGGGCGCTGCCCTGAGCGGTGATACTGATGCGCGGTCGACCGGGGGAGGCGGTATGAGCGGGCGCGTGGTCACCGAGACCATGGTGCGGGTCGAAGGCGTTCACAAGTCGTACGGGGTCGGGGCCGCTGCCGTGCACGCGTTGCGCGGGGTGTCCTTCGAGATGCCCCGGGGGGAACTCGTCGCCCTGAAAGGGCGTTCCGGGTCCGGCAAGACCACCCTGCTGAACATCGTCGGCGGGCTGGACACCCCCGACGAGGGCCGGGTCGAGGTCGAGGGGCGGGATCTCGCCCGGCTCGGCGAGAGCGAGCTGCTGCGGCTGCGGCGGGACCGGATCGGGTTCGTGTTCCAGTCGTTCGGGCTCATCCCGATCCTCAGCGCCGCCGAG
The DNA here is from genome assembly GCF_055564375.1 of Streptomyces sp. NPDC029138. Lineage (NCBI taxonomy): Bacteria > Bacillati > Actinomycetota > Actinomycetes > Kitasatosporales > Streptomycetaceae > Streptomyces > Streptomyces sp. NPDC029138. The sequence goes on along the minus strand of NZ_JBVHWM010000019.1, from coordinate 40,699 downwards.
AACGTCGGCGTACCGCTGCGGCTGCGGCGTGCCGACCCGCGTGAGCGCGAGGAGCGGGTCGAGCTGCTGCTCTCCCTCGTGGGGCTCGCCGGGCACGCGGCCCAGCGGCCCGGTGAGCTGTCCGGCGGCCAGCAGCAGCGGGTCGCCATCGCGCGGGCCCTCGCCAACCGCCCCGCCCTGCTCATCGCCGACGAGCCCACCGGCCAGCTCGACGCCGAGACCGGGCACGCCGTCATGGAGCTGCTGCGGGCCGTCGTCCACAGCGAGCGGGTCACGGCGCTGGTCGCCACGCACGACGCGACCCTGCTGGACCTGGCCGACCGGGTGCTGGAGCTGCGTGACGGGGAGATCACCGAGCACTGAGCCGCCCGGCTCGGCAGCGGTCTCATCAGGGTTCCGTCAAAGTTGCCCGCCGCTCGCACTCTCTGTCCCGTTTGCCGTGGTGGTGGGCCGTAAGGTCGACGCTGCGCAGTCGACAGGCACGGGAAGACAATGGGGCCATGGCACGCGGCAAGCTTCGGATCCACCTCGGTGCGGCACCGGGCGTGGGCAAGACCTACGCGATGCTCGCCGAGGCGCACCGCCGGGTCGAGCGGGGCACCGACTGCGTGGTCGCGTTCGTGGAGAGCCATGGCCGGCCGCGCACCGAGGTGATGCTGCGCGGTCTGGAGCAGGTGCCCCGCAGGCGGCTGGAGTACCGGTGTGCCGTCTTCGGTGAGATGGACGTCGACGCCGTCCTGCGCCGGGCGCCCGCCGTCGCCCTCGTGGACGACCTGGCCCACACCAACATCCCCGGTTCCCGCAACGCCAAGCGCTGGCAGGACGTGGAGGAGCTGCTGGCCGCCGGCATCGACGTGGTCTCCACCGTCAACATCCAGCATCTGGAGTCACTCGGCGACGTGGTCGAGTCGATCACCGGGGTGCGGCAGCGGGAGACCGTCCCGGACGAGGTCGTACGGCGGGCCGACCAGATCGAGCTGGTCGACATGTCACCCGAGGCCCTGCGCCGCCGCATGGCCCACGGCAACATCTACCAGCCGGACAAGGTCGACGCGGCCCTGTCCAACTACTTCCGCCCCGGCAACCTCACCGCCCTGCGCGAGCTGGCGCTGCTGTGGGTGGCCGACCGGGTCGACGCGTACCTGAACGCGTACCGCAGCGAGCACCGGGTCTCGACGATATGGGGCTCGCGGGAGCGGATCGTGGTGGGCCTGACCGGCGGACCCGAGGGACGCACGCTGATCCGCCGGGCCGCCCGGCTCGCCGAGAAGGGCGCCGGCGGCGAGGTCGTGGCCGTCTACATCGCCCGCAGCGACGGGCTGTCCTCGGCGTCCCCGAAGGAGCTGGCCGTCCAGCGCACCCTGGTCGAGGATCTCGGCGGAACGTTCCATCACGTGGTCGGCGACGACATCCCGGCCGCCCTGCTCGACTTCGCGCGCGGGGTGAACGCCACCCAGATCGTGCTCGGCTCCTCCCGCCGCAAGGCCTGGCAGTACGTCTTCGGGCCCGGCGTCGGCGCCACGGTCGCCCGGGACTCCGGCCCCGACCTGGACGTGCACATCGTCACCCACGAAGAGGTCGCCAAGGGCCGGGGACTGCCCGTGGCCCGGGGCGGCCGGCTCGGGCGGGCCCGGATCATCCGGGGCTGGGCGGTGGCTCTGGCCGGGCCCGCGATCCTCGCGGTGCTGCTGAACACCGTCGACCTCGGCCTCGCCAACGACATGCTGCTGTTCCTGGCCGTCACGGTCGCGGCAGCCCTGCTCGGCGGTCTGCTGCCCGCGCTGGCCTCGGCGGCCTTCGGCTCGCTGCTGCTGAACTACTTCTACACCCCGCCGCTGCACCGGCTGACCGTCGCCGACCCCAAGAACATCGTCGCCATCGCGATCTTCTTCGGGGTGGGGATGGCGGTCGCCTCGGTGGTCGACCTCGCCGCCCGGCGCACCCACCAGGCCGCCCGGCTGCGCGCCGAGTCCGAGATCCTCTCCTTCCTCGCCGGGAACGTGCTGCGCGGCGAGACGAGCCTGGAGGAACTGCTGGAGCGGGTCCGCGAGACCTTCGCCATGGAGTCGGCCGCCCTGCTGGAACGCGAGAGCGACGTGGCGCCCTGGACCTGCGCGGGCCGCGCCGGCTTCGGGCCGCCGCTGGAGCGCCCCGAGGACGCCGACGTCGACATGCCCGTCGGCGACCACATGGCGCTCGCGCTCACCGGGCGGGTGCTGCCCGCCGCGGACCGCCGGGTGCTCGCCGCGTTCGCCGCCCAGGCCGCCGTCGTGCTCGACCGCAGGCGCCTGAAGGAGGAGGCCGACCGGGCCCGCACGCTCGCCGAGGGCAACCGCATCCGCACCGCCCTGCTGGCCGCCGTCAGCCACGACCTGCGCACCCCGCTGGCCGGCATCAAGGCCGCCGTGACCTCCCTGCGCTCCGACGATGTCGCCTGGTCCGAGCAGGACCGGGCGGAGCTGCTGGAGGGCATCGAGGAGGGCGCCGACCGGCTCGACCACCTCGTGGGCAACCTCCTCGACATGTCCCGCCTCCAGACCGGCACGGTCACCCCGCTGATCCGCGAGATCGACGTCGACGAGGTCGTACCGATGGCGCTGGGCGGCGTACCCGAGGACAGCGTGGAGCTGGACGTGCCCGAGACGCTGCCGATGGTCGCCGTCGACCCCGGGTTGCTGGAGCGGTCGGTGGCCAACCTGGTGGAGAACGCCGTCAAGTACAGCCCGCCCGGGCGGCGCGTCCTGGTGGCCGCGAGCGCCATAGCCGACCGCGTGGAGGTGCGCGTGGTGGACCGTGGCCCGGGCGTCCCGGACGAGGCCAAGGACCGTATCTTCGAGCCCTTCCAGCGGTACGGTGACGCTCCGCGCGGTGCCGGCGTCGGGCTCGGCCTGGCGGTCGCCCGGGGCTTCGCCGAGGCCATGGGCGGCACCCTCACCGCGGAGGACACGCCGGGCGGCGGGCTGACCATGGTGCTGAGCCTGCGCGCGGCAGGACCGCGGCCCGAGCCGCTCCCTGCGGGGGAGTCCCGTACCGAACCGGAAAGGCAGGCCACATGGTGAGCCCGGCTGCGGGGACCCCCCAGGCCCCCCAGACCCCCACGAGGGTGCTCGTGGTCGACGACGAGCCGCAGATCGTGCGCGCCCTCGTGATCAACCTCAGGGCGCGCAAGTACGAGGTCGACGCGGCCCACGACGGCAGGACCGCGCTGGAACTGGCCGCCTCCCGCCACCCCGACGTGGTCGTCCTCGACCTGGGCCTGCCCGACCTGGACGGCGTCGAGGTGATCAAGGGCCTGCGCGGCTGGACCCGGGTGCCGATCCTGGTGCTGTCCGCCCGCCACTCCTCCGACGAGAAGGTGCAGGCGCTGGACGCGGGCGCCGACGACTACGTGACCAAGCCGTTCGGCATGGACGAGCTGCTGGCCCGGCTGCGGGCCGCCGTCCGCCGGGCGGAGCCGGCCGGGCCGGGCGAGGACGACCTGACGACCGTCGAGACCGAGGGCTTCACCGTCGATCTCGCCGCCAAGAAGGTCAACCGGGGCGGCAAGGACGTCCGGCTCACCCCGACCGAGTGGCATCTGCTGGAGGTGCTGGTCCGCAACACCGGCCGGCTGGTCAGCCAGAAGCAGCTGCTCCAGGAGGTGTGGGGGCCGTCGTACGGGACCGAGACCAACTACCTGCGGGTGTACATGGCCCAGCTGCGGCGGAAGCTGGAGGCGGACCCGTCGCACCCGAAGCACTTCATCACCGAGCCGGGGATGGGCTACCGGTTCGAGAGATGAGCCGCGCGGAGGGGATGAGCCGCGCCGGGGAGATGAGCCGCGCGGAGAGGATGAGCAGCGCTGCGGAAGTGAGCTGCGCTACGGCCCTGTCGGCGCGCCCCGGTACGCTTCAGGTATGACTGCTGTTCCTCGTTCCGAAAAGCCGGCGGGCCGGTTCCGGCGCATGCTCGACCGGCTCTCCTCGTCGCAGGAGGACCTGGAGTCCGAGGAGCTGCGCGAGGACGCCGAGACGGCCGGGTGCACGAAGATCGGTGACTGTCATGACCGCCAGATCGTCACCGTAACTGGTACCTTGCGCACGGTCACCCTGCGCCCGCGCGCCGGAGTCCCGGCCCTGGAGGCCGAGCTGTTCGACGGCTCCGCCGCGCTGGACGTGGTGTGGCTCGGCAGGCGCTCCATCGTGGGGATAGAACCGGGGCGCAAGCTGATCGCATCGGGCCGGATCTCCATGAGCCGGGGCCGCCGGGTGCTGTTCAACCCGAAATACGAACTGCGACCCCTCGGACGGGAGTAGCCGGTGACGTCCCTCGACAAGCCGACCCAAGACACCGACCAGACTCAGACCGACGACGCCCGCGCGGTGACCGAGGCGGCGCTGTTCGAGGCCTTCGGCGGGGTCCGCGGCATGGTCGAGACGGTCCTGCCGGGCCTGCTCTTCGTCGCGATCTTCACGGTCAACAAGAACCTGCACATGGCGGCGATCGCCGCGCTCGCCCTGTCGCTGATCCTGGTCGTGGTCCGGCTGGCGATGAAGGACACCGTCAAGCACGCCTTCAGCGGTGTCTTCGGCGTCGCCTTCGGTGTCGTGTTCGCGATGTTCACCGGCAACGCCAAGGACTTCTACCTCCCCGGCATGCTCTACACGCTGGGCATGGCGCTGGCCTACATCATCACGACGCTGGCCGGTGTGCCCCTGATCGGTCTCATCCTCGGCCCGATCTTCAAGGAGAACCTCTCCTGGCGCACCCGTAACCCGGGCCGCAAGAAGGCGTACGCCAAGGCCAGTTGGGCCTGGGGCCTGATCCTGCTGGCCAAGTGCGCGATCCTCTTCCCGCTGTACTGGTGGGCCGACACCGCCCAGCTCGGCTGGGTCCTGGTCACCCTGAAGATCCCGCCGTTCCTGCTGGCGGTATGGCTGACCTGGGTCTTCCTGGCGAAGGCGCCCGCGCCCATCGACGTGTTCGCGGAGATGGAGGCGGAGGAGAAGGCGGCCGAGGAGAGGAAGGCCGCTGCCGAGGCGGCCGGTGGCCGCCACCGCCGGGAGGGGTAGGCAGGCTCCGCCTGGAGATGCGGGCGGCTTACGACGACGAAGGGCGCCCTTGTCACCAAGGGCGTCCTTGTCTCATGCGGTCAGTCCTCCCGCCGCACCGACAGCAGGTCCTCCAGCTGTTCCTCCCGGGCCTGCGCGGCCACGAAGAGGAGTTCGTCGCCCGGCTCCAGGGAGTCCTCCTTGGAGGGGGTCAGCACGCGGGTGCCGCGGATGATCGTGACCAGGGAGGTGTCCTCCGGCCACTGCACGTCCCCGACCTGGGTGCCGGCCAGGGCCGACTCCTCGGGCAGGGTCAGCTCGACGAGGTTGGCGTCGCCGTGGCTGAAGCGGAGCAGGCGGACCAGGTCGCCGACGCTCACCGCCTCCTCGACCAGGGCGGACATCAGGCGCGGGGTGGAGACGGCGACGTCGACGCCCCAGGCCTCGTTGAACAGCCACTCGTTCTTGGGGTTGTTCACCCGGGCCACGACGCGCGGAACGCCGTACTCCGTCTTGGCGAGCAGCGAGACGACCAGGTTCACCTTGTCGTCGCCGGTCGCGGCGATCACGACGTTGCAGCGCTGTAGCGCCGCCTCGTCCAGGGAGGTGATCTCGCAGGCGTCGGCGAGCAGCCACTCCGCCTGCGGGACGCGCTCGACCGAGATGGCGGTCGGCGCCTTGTCGATCAGCAGGACCTCGTGGCCGTTCTCCAGCAGCTCGCCCGCGATCGAGCGGCCGACGGCGCCGGCCCCGGCAATGGCGACCCTCATCAGTGACCGCCCTCCTCTTCCGGGCCACCGGCGAACGCCGCCTCGACCTTGTCCACGTCGTCCGTCCGCATCATCACGTGCACGAGGTCGCCCTCCTGGAGCACCGTCTGCGAGGTGGGCAGGATCGCCTCGCCCAGGCGGGTCAGGAACGCCACCCGGACGCCCGTCTCCTCCTGGAGCGTGCTGATCTTGTGGCCGACCCACTTCGGGGAGGCGTGCACCTCGGCGAGCTGCACCCCGCCGGTGGGATCGCGCCACAGCGGCTCGGCCCCGGAGGGCAGCAGCCGGCGCAGCATCTGGTCGGCGGTCCAGCGGACCGTGGCCACGGTGGGGATGCCCAGGCGCTGGTAGACCTCGGCGCGGCGGGGGTCGTAGATGCGGGCGGCCACGTTCTCCACGCCGAACATCTCGCGGGCCACGCGCGCGGAGATGATGTTGGAGTTGTCGCCGCTGGAGACGGCGGCGAAGGCGCCGGCCTCCTCGATGCCCGCCTCGCGCAGGGTGTCCTGGTCGAAGCCGACCCCGGTGACCCGGCGGCCCCCGAATCCCGGGCCCAGCCGGCGGAAGGCGGTGGGGTCCTGGTCGATCACGGCGACCGTGTGTCCCTGTTGCTCCAGGGTCTGGGCAAGAGCGGAACCCACTCTTCCGCAGCCCATGATGACGATGTGCACGACCGTCCTTCCGGTGTCCAAAAGCTACTGCTCAGCATCAGGGTCTCAGACCGACGCCCAAAGCTACACACGGGCGCCACGCGGGGGGCACCCCTGTGCCGCGGGTGGCGGCGGGAGCCGTCGGCGAGTGATGCTGCGCACGCTGCACAGGGTCAGGATTCCGAGGCCGACGAGGGCGAGCAGCGCCCCGATCAGCTCCGCGGTCGCGGGCATGGAACCTCCGAAGTGCGATGACAGGCGGGGTTTGCCATCTAGGCACGGCGGGCACACGAAGCACGGATTCCGTAGTTCCGTGCGCCCCCGATTTCACTCGTGAGGCAGATCCAGCACGCCGGGTGGGCGGGTGCCAGTTCGAAGGCTTACGATCCTCTCTCGTGTCCAAACTGACCGACGTGCCCAAACGGATCCTGATCGGGCGCGCACTGCGCAGTGACCGGCTGGGCGAAACGCTCCTGCCGAAGCGCATCGCACTCCCCGTCTTCGCTTCCGACCCGCTGTCCTCCGTCGCCTACGCGCCGGGGGAGGTCCTGCTGGTCCTGTCCATCGCGGGCGTGTCGGCGTACCACTTCAGCCCCTGGATCGCCGTCGCGGTCGTCGTGCTGATGTTCACCGTGGTCGCCTCCTACCGGCAGAACGTGCACGCCTACCCGAGCGGCGGCGGCGACTACGAGGTCGCGACCACCAACCTCGGCCCCAAGGCCGGCCTCACCGTGGCCAGCGCCCTGCTCGTGGACTACGTCCTCACCGTCGCCGTCTCCATCTCCTCCGGCATCGAGAACCTCGGCTCCGCGATCCCCTTCGTGGTCGAGCACAAGGTGTTCTGCGCCGCCGCCGTGATCGTGCTGCTGACGCTGATGAACCTGCGGGGCGTGAGGGAGTCGGGCAAGCTCTTCGCGATCCCGACGTACGTGTTCGTCGGCGGCGTCTTCATCATGATCGCGTGGGGCGCCTTCCGTGGTCTGGTCCTCGGGGACACCATGCGGGCGCCGACGGCCGGCTACCACATCAAGGCCGAGCACCAGGGTCTCGCGGGCTTCGCGCTCGTCTTCCTGCTGCTGCGCGCCTTCTCCTCCGGCTGTGCGGCCCTCACCGGCGTCGAGGCCATCTCCAACGGCGTCCCGGCCTTCCGCAAGCCCAAGTCGAAGAACGCGGCCACCACGCTCGCCATGATGGGCCTGCTGGCCGTCACCATGTTCTGCGGCATCATCGTGCTCGCCATGACCACCAAGGTCCGCATGGCCGAGAAGCCGGCCACCGACCTGCTGCAGGGCGGCGTCCCGCTCGGCTCCGGCTACGTCCAGAACCCGGTGATCTCCCAGGTCGCCGAGGCGGTCTTCGGCAAGGGCAGCTTCCTGTTCGTCCTCCTCGCCGCCGCCACCGCGCTGGTCCTGTTCCTGGCCGCCAACACCGCGTACAACGGCTTCCCGCTGCTCGGTTCGATCCTCGCCCAGGACCGCTACCTGCCGCGCCAGCTGCACACCCGCGGCGACCGGCTCGCCTTCTCGAACGGCATCGTGCTGCTCGCGGGCGCGGCGATGCTGCTGGTGTTCATCTACGGCGCCGACTCCACCCGCCTGATCCAGCTGTACATCGTCGGCGTGTTCGTGTCCTTCACGCTCAGCCAGACCGGCATGGTCCGGCACTGGAACCGCCACCTCGCCGTCGAGAAGGACCAGGCCAAGCGCAGCCACATGATCCGCTCCCGCGCGATCAACGCGTTCGGCGCCTTCTTCACCGGCCTGGTGCTCGTCGTCGTCCTGGTCACCAAGTTCACGCACGGCGCCTGGGTGGCCCTGCTCGGCATGTGCATCTTCTACGCGACGATGACCGCGATCCGGAAGCACTACGACCGGGTCGCCGACGAGATCGCCGCGCCCGAGGGCCCCAGCGACGACATGGTCCGCCCGTCCCGGGTCCACTCGGTGGTCCTGATCTCCAAGATCCACCGCCCCACGCTGCGCGCCCTGGCCTACGCCAAGCTGATGCGCTCGGACACCCTGGAGGCGCTGACCGTCAACGTCGACCCGGCCGAGACGAAGGCGCTGCGAGAGGAGTGGGAGCGGCGCGGGATCGACGTACCGCTGAAGGTCCTGGACTCGCCGTACCGCGAGATCACGCGGCCGATCATCGAGTACGTCAAAGGCCTGCGCAAGGAGTCCCCGCGCGACGCGGTCTCCGTGATCATCCCCGAGTACGTGGTCGGCCACTGGTACGAGCACCTGCTGCACAACCAGAGCGCGCTGCGCCTCAAGGGCCGTCTGCTGTTCACGCCGGGCGTCATGGTGACCTCGGTGCCCTACCAGTTGCAGTCCTCCGAGGTCGCCCGGGCGAGGGCCCGCAAGCGGCAGGAGTGGAACGCACCGGGCGCCGTCCGGCGCGGTCCGGCGGTGGACCGGCCGAAGGAGCCGTCGGGCAAGGAGTGAGGCGAGGCGGGGAGGCCGTAGACTGGTGGGCTGTTGTCGGGCCCCTCACGGGGGCGCGCCCCCCACTGTCGATCTGGAGTCACCCCACCATGCCCGCAGAAACGAAGAAGTCGCTGGTGGGGGAGGAGTACGAGGTCGAGATCGGCCCCGTCGCCCACGGCGGCCACTGCATCGCCCGTACCTCCGAGGGACAGGTGCTGTTCGTGCGGCACGCGCTGCCCGGCGAGCGGGTGGTGGCCAGGGTCACCGAGGGGGAGGAGGGCGCACGCTTCCTGCGCGCGGACGCCGTACGGATTCTGGAGGCGTCCAAGGACCGCATCGAGGCCCCCTGCCCCTTCGCCGGCCCCGGCCGCTGCGGCGGCTGCGACTGGCAGCACGCCAAGCCGGGCGCCCAGCGCCGGCTGAAGGCGGACGTGATCGCCGAACAGCTCCAGCGGCTCGCCGGCCTCACCCCCGAGGAGGCGGGCTGGGACGGCACCGTGGTCCCGGCCGAGGGCGACAAGCTGCCCGCCGGCCAGGTCCCGCAGTGGCGCACCCGCGTCCAGTACGCCGTCGACGCCGAGGGCCACGCCGGTCTGCGCCGGCACCGCTCGCACGAGGTCGAGCGCATCGACCACTGCATGATCGCGGCGGAGGGCGTCAGCGAGCTGGGCATCGAGAAGCGGGACTGGACCGGCATGGAGTCGGTCGAGGCGATCGCGGCGACCGGCTCCCAGGACCGCCAGGTGATCCTCACCCCGCGCCCGGGCGCCCGCCTCCCGCTGGTCGAACTGGACCGGCCGGTGTCGGTCCTGCGGGTGGACGAGAAGTCCGGCGGAGTGCACCGCGTCCACGGCCGCCCCTTCGTCCGCGAACGCGCGGACGGCCGTACGCACCGGGTGGGCAACGGCGGCTTCTGGCAGGTCCACCCCAAGGCGGCGGACACGCTCGTCACCGCCGTCATGCAGGGCCTGCTGCCCCGCAAGGGCGAGACGGCCCTGGACCTCTACTGCGGTGTCGGCCTCTTCGCCGGCGCGCTCGCCGACCGCCTCGGCGACAAGGGCGCGGTCCTCGGCATCGAGTCCGGCAAGCGGGCGGTGGAGGACGCGCGGCACAACCTGGCCGACTTCCCGCGGGTCCGCGTCGAGCAGGGCAAGGTCGAGTCGGTCCTGCCGCGCACCGGCATCACCGAGGTCGACCTGATCGTCCTCGACCCGCCCCGCGCCGGCGCCGGCCGCGGCACGGTCGCCCACCTCGCCTCCCTGGGCGCCCGCCGCATCGCCTACGTCGCCTGCGATCCCGCTGCGCTGGCCCGGGACCTGGGGTACTTCCGGGAGGGCGGGTACCGGGTGCGGACGCTTCGGGCGTTCGATCTGTTTCCCATGACGCATCATGTGGAGTGCGTGGCGATTCTTGAACCGGCTACGAAGGGCCTCTGACGTGCTGATTTTCTGATTCGCCAGGTTGCGGGCGGGTCTTGCCGACATGTTTCCGTAGGTCCACCGCGTGGAGCATGCCGCAGGTTCCCGCCACGTGCGCGACGCTGCCCGCCTCGTCGATGAGTTCGGTGGGAGCGCCGATGAGGTCGGTGGCGATGGCGAAGAACCGCCGATCGATCTCCTCCTGGCGGTCGTTGGCCGTGAGGATGCGTTCGGTGTCGGTTCGCCGGTCAGGTTCTGCCGGGCAGGCCGTCCGGGGTGAGGGCGGTGGGGGACGGGGACGGTGCCGGTACCGCCCCGGGGCGGCGGTAGACGTACGGCGGGGCCTCGGGACGGCTGCCGTCGGCCGGCTCGCGGACGAGGTGGTGGTCGGGGGAGAGCGCGCACGCCGGATCGGTGCGGGCGGCGTCGCCGGTGAGTGCGAACGCCTGGCAGCGGCAGCCGCCGAAGTCCTCCTCCTGGCGGGGACAGCCCCGGCAGGGGCCCGTCATCCAGTCGGTGCCTCGGTAGCGGTCGAAGGCCGGGGACTGCTCCCAGATCCAGGCGAGCGGACGGTCGCGGACGTTGGGCGGGTGCAGGTCCGGCAGGGAGGCGGCCGCTGGGCAGGGCAGCACGGTCCCGTCCGGTGTGACGGTGAGCGAGACCGCTCCCCAGCCGCCCATGCAGGGCTTGGCCACCCCGTCGAAGTAGTCGGGGACGACCCACACCAGGTCGATCCGCCCGGCGAGTTCCTCCCGGCGGCGCTCCACGGTCTCCCGTGCGCGGGCCAGTTGGTCGCGGGTGGGCAGCAGCGCGGCCCGGTTGAGCAGGCCCCAGCCGTAGAACTGCGTGTTGGCCAGCTCGATGCGGTCCGCGCCCCAGGCCAGGCCGAGTTCGATGAGGGCGTCGACGGTGTCGAGGTTGTCGCGGTGCAGCACCACGTTCAGGCCGAGCGGGAGCCCGGCCCGGCGGACGAGCGCCGCGGCCCGTTCCTTGGCGGCGAAGGACGAGGGGCGTCCGGCGATGCGGTCGTTCGCCCCCGGGTCGGCGTGCTGGACGGACAGCTGGACACTGCGCAGCCCGGCCGCGGTGAGGGCGGTCAGCCTGGCCTCGTCCAGGCCGGTGCCGCTCGTGACCAGCTGCGTGTAGATCCCGGCGGTCTCGGCGGCGGCGACGATCCGCTCCAGGTCCGGGCGCAGCAGCGGCTCGCCACCGGACAGATGTGTGTGCACGACGCCCAGTGCGCCGGCCTGACGCAGTACGTCCGTCCACTCGTCGGTGCTCAGCTCGGTGCAGCGGCGGGCCAGTTCCAGCGGGTTCGAGCAGTACGGGCAGTGCAGCGGGCAGGCGTGGGTGAGTTCGGCGAGCAGGGCCCAAGGGGGTGCGGGTTTCACGGGGGCGGTCACGTCAGCCAGCCCTCCTGCCGCAGGCTGTCGAGGAAGGCGGGGACGGTGGTGGCCACCGGCGCGCCGGGGAAGCGCTCGGCCAGCTCGCCGACGATCCCTGGCACGGTGCGGGTGCCGTCGCACAGGCCGACGACCGTGCCGCCGTGCCCTTGCAGGACGACCACGCGTTCCGGCAGGACCAGCAGGTCCGTGCCGCGCACGGCGTCGTGCCGCAGCATCAGCGCGGGGGCGAGTGCCGGGCACCACTGGTCCGCGGTCTGCGGCATCACACCCGCTCCCATGCGCTGTCCTGGCCGTGCGCCCGCTCGTCCTGCCCGGTGTGCCCGGACCCTTCCGCGTACTGCTGTACGGCGTCGAGCAGGGACCACAGCACATCGCACTTGAAGGAGAGCGCGGCCACGGCCCTCTCCTGCTCCTCGCGGGTGCGGGCCCACTCCAGCACGAGGTCCAGCGCCTCCGCACTGTCGCGCCGGCCCTGGTCGACGCGGGCGCGGAAGTAGGCGAGCCCGTCCGGCGCGATCCAGGGATAGTGGCGCTCGAACGCGTCGATGCGCAGGCGCATCAGATCGGGCGCGGTCAGCTCGGTGAGCGAGGCGGCGACGGCCTCCAGGGTGGAGCGCAGGCGGCAGAAGTTGACGTAGCCCTCCACGGCCAGCCGGACGCCCGGCAGCACGGTCTCGCCCGACAAAAGGATCTCGCGGTCCAGGCCGGCCGCCTCGCCGAGCCGCAGCCAGCGCTCGATGCCGCCCTCGCCCTCGCCGCGTCCGTCGTGGTCCTCGACCCGCCGCAGCCACATGCGCCGCAGCCGCGACGAGTCCAGCTTGGCGATGATCAGCGCGTCCTTGACCGGGATGTGGCGCTGGTAGTGGAAGCGGTTGGTGATCCAGCAGCGCACCTCGTCCGGGCCGAGGTCGCCCTCGTGCATGCGGATGTTGAAGGGGTGGCGGTCGTGGTAGCGGTCCTGGCCCACCGCGCGCAGGCGCTCCTCGAACTCGGCGCGGCTCCAGGGCTTCGCCGCCGGGGCGAGTGTCGTGGTCACAGCTCGATCACCATTCCGTCGTCGGCCACCTCGAGGCCCAGCCGGGCGAGCCGCTTGTGCTGCGGCGCGGCGGGGTCGACGAGGGGATTCGTGTTGTTGAGGTGGGTGTAGAGGCAGCGGGCGGACAGCCTGGCGAGGATGCCGGCGGTGCCGCCCGGTCCGTCGATGGGCAGATGGCCCATGCCCGTGGCGGTACGAGGGGAGATGCCGGTGCGGCGGGGCTCCTCGTCGTCCCAGAAGGTGCCGTCGACGATGACGCAGTCGGCCTCGGCGGCGGCCTGGTGCAGCGCGCCGGACCAGGCGGCCACGGCCGGCGCGTACAGGGCGGTCCGGCCGGTGGCCGGGTCGTACAGGCGCAGCGCGACGACCCAGGCGTCGTGCCCGGGGGCGTCGGCGGCGTAGCGCGGGCGCTTGCCGGAGACGGGTACGGCGCTGATGTGGACGCCGCATCCGTCCGGGACGCTCGCGTCGGCGGGCAGCGGCTGTGTCCCCCGGCACCGCAGCTCACGCCAGGTCAGGGTGGTGTACGGGGCGAGGACCGCGCCGAGGCGCAGTCGGCCGTCGACCGCCTCGCGGACCGGGGCGGTGGCGAGGATCTCCAGGCCGTCCGCCTCGCGCAGCCGCCCGATTCCCAGCGTGTGGTCGAGTTCGGCGTCGGTGAGCACGACTCCGGCGATCGGCGTCTGCCGGGGCCCGGGCCCGGGGTGGAGGACCGGGTGGGCCTCGATCTGGTCGGCGATGTCGGGGGTGGCGTTGACGAGGTACCAGCGGCCTTCGTCGGCACGGACGGCCAGCGAGGCGTGTCGGCGGCGCCGCCCGGGGTGGGCGCGTGCCCCGGAGCACCCGGGGCACGCGCAGTTCCACTGGGGGATGCCGCCGCCGGCCGCGGTACCGAGCACCTGCAGCAGCATGACGGCGGCTAGCGGACGCTGAGGGAGTAGGCGGTGACCTCGAGCGCGGTGTCGACGATCGCGTACCCCGGGGTCTGCCAGGCGGTCCGGTCGGTCTCCTCGGTGATGGTCCGGACGGGCTGCTCGGTCTGCTCGACGGCTTCGGTCATGGTGCGTACCTTCCTTTCGGGTGGGGGGTGTTCGCCTCCCGGTGCGGGAGGGGGCCTTTACTCGGCGGGCATCACTTGATGGTCACTTTGAGGAGGAGGTCCCGGTCGGTGCCGCGGTCGCTCGTGCCCAGCCACAGCCGGTCGGAGCCGGGGACCTTGGCCAGTGCCCGCAACCGGCCGTAGGCGCCGTTGTAGTAGGCCTTCGCGGGTCCGACGTCCTCGCCGGTGGAGTCGATCGGCATCCGCCACAGCCGGCGGCCGCTCAGGGTGGTGGCGTAGATGACGTTGTTGACGACCGCGACCTGGGCGGGTACGCCTCCCTCGTCGGGCTTCCAGACCATCTTCGGATTCGTCATTCCCGCGGCGCGGCAGGCGCCTTCACAGGTGGGCCAGCCGTAGTTCCGGCCCGGCTTGACGAGGTTGAGTTCGTCCCAGGCCTCCGCGCCGATCTCGGTCGACCACAAATGCCCGGCGCGGTCCCAGGCCAGTCCCTGGGGATTGCGGTGGCCGTAGCTGTAGACGCGTGTTCCGAACGGGTTTCCGGGAGCCGCGGCGCCGTTCTTGGTGATCCGCAGGATCTTCCCGTTGAGCGACTTCTTGTCCTGGGCCAGTTTGCCCTTCTGGGCGTCGCCGGTGGTGACGTACAGATATCCGTCGGGCCCGAAAGCGATCTGTCCGCCGTTGTGCTGGGTGTCCCGGGTGATGCCGGTCAGGATGGGGGTGTAGCCGCTCAGCTTCGTGCCGTCGAATCTCATCTTGACCACACGGTTGTCCTTGGCCGTGGTCTCCATGAAGAACACGTCCTTGTCGGTGGTCCCGTTCCAGGTCGGTGACACGGCGACACCCAGCAGGCCGCCCTTGTCCTGCGTCTGCTGGCTCCACACCGCGTTCGGCACGGTGCCGACCTTCTTCTTGGCGCCGTTCAGGGCGACCCGCCAGACCACGGCGGTGTCGCGTTCCGTCACCAGTGCCGCGTTGTGCCTTCGGAGGAACGCGATCCCCCAGGGGGTCGTCAGCCCGTCCGCGAGCTTGCTGATGCCTGACGGTGCGCCACCCGCGCGGGGGACGGAGGGCGGTTCCGCGGCCGTCGCGGGCGGCCCGGACACGCCGAGGGTCGTGACGGCGGCGACAGCGGTGAGCGCGGCCATGCCCGGACGGACCCGATGCAGCGGCGAATGCGCCAAGCGTGACATCCTGAATGCCTTTCCTGTCGTGGCGCGACCGCGTGATTCCTGACGGAATGACGCGGCCGACTGCGATGCGAGGGGGGTGCTCATTGCTGTGTTGCACCGTGGTGAACCCGGTGAGAAGGGCGTGGGCCGGAGCGTGGCCATGACTCCTTTCTGGAGTATCAGGCGCCCCCTGAAGCAATGGCCACCGGGATCGGTCCATCTTGCTGACGAACCGTTTCCCGGCGTCGGGACTGCGGATATCAGTGAGCTTGCGCGCCGATTCGTCCGCAGTCGGTCCACCGGCGCCGGGAAGTCCCTCCCACGGGTGACCCGCCGCTGTGCGGGTGGGCGCGGACGGAGTACGCCGGGTCAGCGAGGCTTCTGCTGCGGGCAGGAGTAGCCCGCCTGACCGGCGTCGCGCGGCGTCGGTGTGTCCGGGGTGGCGGGAGTCGTCGCGGGGCTGGGCTCGGGGGGCGCCGCCGACTGCGGCGAGGGTGCGGTGGCGGGGCTCGGCTCGGGGGCCGACTCGGGGCTCACGCTGGGGCTCGGCGTCGTGGTGGGGGCCGGGCTCGGCGCGAGGCACGGGGGCGGGGTGGAGGGGGTGGAGGGGGACGCCGGTGCGGGCGAGTCGTTCGCGTCGCCGGCGCCGATGCAGTCGACGAACTGGACGAAGGGGACCTGGTCCGGGCCGCCGGCGACCACGAAGTCACGTGCCGTGTGGCTGCGGAGCAGACACATGTCGTAGCGGGCGAGGACCGGGAGGGCGTTCGGTGCGGAGTTCGGCCGGTACTCGTGGCGGCCCACCAACTGGCAGGAGTCGTAGCGGATCAGCGGCCCGCGCGGGCCCACGGTGTAGCGGTGCGGGCGGACTTCGGCGGAGAAGTCCTTGTAGGCGAGGCCGATGTCGTCGCAGTCGCTGAAGTGGACCGTGCCGCCGTTCCACTTGCAGTCGATGACGACCACGTCGGGGTCGCGCACCTCGAAGCGGATGTCCTGGGCGTGGAACCGCTGCACGGAGTCATGGTGCTGGCCGACGGGGAAGCGGAAGAACGTGCTGGTGGTGCCGTATTCCGGGGTGCTCTGCGGACGTCTGTCCGTGATGATGTACGAGCCGCCCCGGCAGGCGATGGAACCGCCGTAGGGAAACTCCAGGAAGTTGCCCCACTCGTATTCGACCTTCATGTCGGTGAACCAGTAGTTGAGGAACTGGTCCTGGTCGTTCGGTTCCTGCTGCCCCTCCCGTGTCAGCCCCGAGTACAGGAAGGCCCGGCGGTAGCACCCACCGACCCGGCACGCCTCCCACCGCATCTCCGAGTTGGTGTCCGTGCCGCTCAGGACGAGCCCGTATTCCCATTCCCCCATCCACTCGCACTCGGAGAACCGGTAGTCCTGCGCCTGCCCGGTCGAGTAGGAGTCGAAGAAGGAGGCGCCCGGTGTGGCCGAACGGAACTGCATGCGTTCGAAGGAGAGGTTCGACCACACGTCCCGGTTCCGGCAGAGGAAGGAGCCCGGGCCGGTGCCGGGACGGAAGACGAGACTGGTCATGCGCCTGCCCGCTCCGGAGAACCGCAGGCCGCTCGCGGGCCGCGGGGGAGCGACTCCGTTCAGCAGCGCCTGCGGGCGGGTGATGAGGAAATCGCCGGCGGGGATCTCGATCACCACACGGCCGACTCCCTCGGAGACACGCGCGGCGGCGAACGAGTAGGCGATCTCGAAGGCTCCGCTGTCGTCGGTCCGCCCGTCGCCCACCGCCCCCAGGTCGGCCACGTTGACCACGGTGTCCGGCTTGGCGGAGGAGCGCGCGACGGCGGACGCGCTGCGGGTGGACAGGGCCGTCACGGCGAACACCGAGGCGCCGCCACGCAGAAGTCGCCGACGGCTGACACGGGACATTGATCCATCCCGTTCTGTCATAATCCCCTTCTTTCCAGCCGATAAGGAGCCAAATGGCCGGGTTCATCGAGGTGCTCAGGCATATGTCGGCGGTCCAGAAGCCCGCGAAAGGGGTGTCGGTCTACACCCTGTTCGTCAACCGTCCGGCCGGCCGCGTCCTGGCGGCACTGGCGTACCGCGTCGGTGCGACCCCCAATCAGCTGACCGTGCTCGGCGCTCTGTTCACCTTTCCCGCCCTGGCCGCCGTGGCCTTGGTGCGGCCCGGTCCGGGGCTGTCGGTCTGCGTCTGCGCGGCCCTCGCCGTCGGGTTCGCCCTCGACGCGGCGGACGGACAGCTCGCCCGCACGCAGCGCTCGGGAAGTCCGTCCGGCGAGTGGCTGGACCATGTGCTGGACTGCGTCAAGCTGGTCACGGTGCACCTGGTGGTGCTGGTGTCGTTCTACCGGTTCTTCTCGCTGCCCGGCCCCGCCTTCCTGCTGGCCCCGATGCTGTTCGAGCTGGCGGCCGTGGTGATCTTCTTCGCCGGAATCCTGACGGAGCAGCTCAAGCGGCAGACGGCGGCCCCGGCGCCGACGGAGCCCGCGCCGGCGCTGCGGTCCCTGTTGCTGCTGCCGGTCGACTACGGCGTGACCTGCCTCAGCTTCCTATTCCTGGGCAGTCAGCACATCTTCCTTTCCGTTTACTGCGCATTGCTGCTGGCCCACCTCCTGTTCATGGCGGCCTTCCTGGTCAAGTGGTTCCGCGAGCTGCGCTGAGAGGATCTCCGGCGACTTGGGCTGGGCGAGCAGCTCCAGGGAACCGCGCAGCAGCGTGCTGGAGGTGTGCATGGTGTAGGGGAAGTAGACGACCTCCACACCGACCTGCGCGAAACGCTGTTCCAGCGCTTCCCACTTGGGCGTTCCCCGCCAGTCGTCGCCCTTGAAGATGACGTGGAAACCGAGCCGCTTCCACGTCTCCAGCTTGTCCTCCTCCGCCTCGACGACGGCCACGTCGACGCAGCGGAGGTTGCTGACGATCTCCAGGCGCTCGGCGAGCGGGACGACCGGCGGTCTGCCCTTGAGACGCTTGACCAGGTCGTCCGTGGTGACTCCCACGATGAGGCGGTCACAGTGCAGGCGTGCCCTGCGCAGGATGTTGAGGTGGCCGACGTGGAACAGGTCGTAGACGCCGGGTGCGAAACCGATGCGGGTCAGCTCCATGGGGCACCCGCCGCCCCGGCCGTCGCCTTCGTGGGCACGGTCACGCGCAACGGCGTGGACTTCCGCGAGGTGTTCGTCCCGTCCGTCACCTCGATCCGGTACTGGTGACGGGTGCCGGCGTCCACGGAGTCGGTGTAGCTCATCCACGGGCGGTACCAGTAGGTGGACGACCGCTTCTGCCGGGAGATCAGCCGGCCGTCCCGGTAGAGCCGGTAGGTGAGCGACGCGTCGTCCCGGTCCCACGAGGCCTTCCAGCGCAGGGTGACCTGTCCGGGGCGCTCGGCGGAGAGCGCGAGGTCGGGAACCGCGGGTGCCCCGGTGTCGGGGCCGGCCCCGAAGCGGGTGAGGCTCTGCTGCGGTCTGCCGTTGACCCGGGTGAACTCGCCGCCCACCCAGAGGACTCCACGGGCGACCGTCAGCGCGCGCGGTCCCACCTTCTCTCCCGTTCCTTCGTCGGTGTCGGGGAACCAGTGCAGGATCGTGCTGTCCCGAGGCGACTGGGCCAGCAGGTGCTGCCGGTCCTGCCGCTCGGGGAACCCGCCCGGTGTCTCACCGCAGTCGTGTGCGTGCGAGGCGCTGTAGAGGACGCCGTGGTAGGGCAGGACGGCCTGGGTGGCGCCGTGGCAGGTGTCCTTCCACACCATCCGGTCATCGCTGAGACGGCCCGCGACACGGCCGTCGAAGATGCCCTCGCCGTGGCCTTCGGCGCCCACGTAGAAGCGGGTGCCGTCCTGCGCGATCGACTTCACCGACGACCGGGGCGGCAGCCAGTCCGGGAAGGTGCGCTCGGTCGCTCCGCTGGTGGCGTCCAGGGCGACCAGTGAGTGGGCCCGCCGGCCGTTGACCCGTTCGAAGTCACCGCCGACGTAGATCTTTTCGCGCGAGGGTGCCGCCGACAGCGCGCGCACCGGAGCGTCGACGTCCGCCCGGAACGGCCGCAGGGCGCCCTTGGGGGTGAAGGCGGCGACGTGCTGCCTGGTCCGGCCGTCCACCCGGCGGAAGTCACCGCCGAGATAGACCGTCCGGTCCGTGACGTCGATCGCCCGGACGGTCGCGGACACCGCCGGCCGGAAATCCCCGCGCAGCGAGCAGTCGGCCGTGTCCAGGGCGGCGGCGCTGGCCACGCCGGTGGACTCGACACGGCTGAAGGAGCCGCCCACGTACAGCACCCGGCCGTCCGGGGAGGCCTTGAGGGCGCGCACGGTTCCCTCGCCTCCGGCGAACGACGGCGCGCACGGCAGCAGGGCGCCCGTCACCGCGTCGAACGCCGCGAAGTTGCGGCGCGGGACCTCCCGGTCGCCGGGTTCCGCGCCCGACGGCCGTACCGAGTCGAAGGTTCCCCCGACATAGACGACACCGTGCGCGGAGGCCAGCGACCAGACGATGCCGTTCGTCTGCCATGTGGTCAGCGGATCGGCGGTGAACGACGTCCTGGGTTCGCCTGCGGCCATGGCGGGAGCGGGATGGAGCAGGGCGGCGGAGCACAGGAGAGTGGCGGCGACAGCACTGGCGGCCGCCCTCGGCGGGAGCTTTCTCAGGCGCAATGGACACCCCGGATGGCAGTGGTCTGGGCGACGCGCGGGGAATGACACGGGGCCTGCCGAGCCCGGACCGCACGCCCCTGCCCGGGCTCACGCAGCGCGACGGCGCAGAACTCCGACCAGCTCGCTCACTCCCAGCGGCCTGCGATACCACCACAAAGTAGTACCAAATACACCCATACCCAAGGTCATCCCGGCGGCGAGTCCTGACGTCGTGTCACCTCCCAGTGAGCGCACGGCGGCCAGCACCACCGAGACGGCGAGTCCGGCGCTGAGGGCGGTGGCGTAGCGGCGGTCCACGGTCGTGAAGCCGAGGCGCAGCCGGATGAGCAGGGCGGCCGAGAGGTTCTCCACGACGATGGCCGCGCCCCAGGACACGGCGGCCCCGACGACGCCCCACCTCGGCACGGCGAGCAGGCCGACCGTCAGCTGCACCGTGAACGCCGCGGCGGTGACGGCCAGATGCCAGGAACTCCTGCCGGACATCAGCAGCACGGTCTGGGCGTTGCCGACCGCGACGTTGACCATCGAGGCCCCGCACAGCACGACCAGGGCGGGCGCTCCGTGGACGAACTCCGGGCCGAAGACCGACAGCACGGTCCGGGGGAAGGCGGCGACGAGGACGAACAGCGGCCAGGAGAAGAGCACGATCCAGCAGGTCGAGACGCGGTGCAGATGACGCGCCTCGGCGACCTGGTCGACGGCGAGCAGCCGGCTGATCTGGGGTGCCACGGCGAGCCGGACGGCCAGTTGCAGCAGGGTGCCCGCGGTGACGACGCGGCCGATGGCGGTGTAGACGCCCGCCTCGGCGCCGGTGGCCAGCGCGGACAGCAGGATGACGCCGACCCAGACCGCGCTGATGTCGAAGACGGAGGAGATCGCGCGGGGTGCGGCGAAGCTCCAGAAGGCGCGCCAGGGAACGGCTCCGCGCACGGCCGGGTGGGCGGTGCCGCGGACGGCGCGCCAGTGGCGCAGGGCCAGCCAGGCGGCCACGGTGCCGGCCAGCGCGGGCAGCAACCAGGCCGCGGCCAGAGGCAGCAGGCCCGGCGCGCACGCGGCCACCGGGACGGCGATCAGCACCCGCAGCACGGGTTTGCCGATCTGCTCCACGCCGACGAACGGCACCACGGTGCCGTGGCCCTGATTGGCGCCGAGCAGCACCAGTCCGACGGTGGCGACGGGCAGGAACAGCCCGAAGAGCCGGACCAGGGTGACCGCGTCGGCCGGCCGCAGGTGCGGCAGGAGCGTGGTGGCCACCGCGGGGCACAGCAGCAGCGGCAGGGCGGCCGCCGTACTGGCCACGACCGCGGGTACGAGGGCCGCGCGCAGCAGACCGCCCACCGAGCGGCCGCCGCCCACCGCGAGGTCGCGCGAGACGAAACGGACGAGCCCGGTGTCGGCACCGAGCTTGCAGGCGTTGCCGAGGATGGTGAACAGGGCCACGCCCGTGAAGACCGCACCCGCTCCCTGCGCTCCGAGGGCGCGGGTGATCAGGCCGACGAAGACGAAGGCGAAGACGGCGTTGGTCGCGGAACCCGCCACCCCCCACCACCCGCCCCGCGCGGCGGCGGTGACGCTGTTCGGGGCGGCGGGGGCGGGGGCGGTCGCTTCCGGGGCGGTCATCCGCGGGAGACCGAGAGCGTGTCGTCCTGCGCCGGAAGCTGCACGACCGGTGTGGTGGCCTCCGTCTCCGGGCGGCGCCCGGGGCGGCGGCGCAGGACGGCACGCAGACGTCCGCGCCGACGGCCGGCGTCGAGCACGGCGCCGAGTAGGGTCCCGCCGGAGCAGTCGATCAGCTCGTACACCCGCTTGAGGTCGTCCCGCCGGGTGGTGCCGAGGCCGGCGACCAGCAGGACGCCGTCGACGCGCTGGGCGAGGGCGAGAGCGTCGGCGTGCTCCAGGAGCGGCCGGGTGACGACGACGGCGGTGCGGGAGTCGGACCCGGCCGGCATCCGCTGGACGGCGGCGGACACGCCCGCCTCGGCCGGCGAACCGCTGCCGCCGCCCGCGCAGCAGGCGAACCGCCCGGCGGTCCCGGCGTCGACGAGGCGGCTCCCGTCGGGCAGGGAGGAGAACTCCTCGGGTGTGCGGGCGTCGTCCGGCAGCAGCGGCAGCCGGGCCGTGAGGGCGGGAGTGCCGGGGTCGGCGTCCACCAGCAGCACCTCGTCGCCGCACTCCGCGAGGGCCGCGGCCAGGTTCACGGCGACCTCCTCGGTGGCGGCACCGCGCCGGGGGGCCACGACGAGGAGCCGGCCGGTGCCGGCGGGCAGACCGGTCCGGCGCATGCGGTAGGCGAGGGCGCGGAGGGTCTCGGCCCGGTCACCGCCCTGCCGGCCGACCGTGAGCAGCTCGTCGTCCTCGTCGCGCCCGGACGGAAGCAGACCGAGCACCGGGGAGCGCAGCGCGGCCCGGGCCTCGTCGGCCGACCGGACCCGGGTGTCGAGGGCGGAGCGCAGCCAGGCCAGCAGGATGCCGAGGGCCAGTCCGCTCGCCAGTCCGAGCATGAGCAGGGTCGGCCAGCCGGGCACCGAGGGCCGGCGGGGCGCATCGCCGTGGCGGACGACGTCGCCTCCCTCGGTGTCGCGGGAGTTGATGTCGACGATGCGCTTGTGCAGGGTGTCCAGCTGGCTCTGCAAGGCCTTGGCGGCGTCGTCCTCCGTGTCCTCCTTGGCCTTGGCCGCCTGCACCGTCTTGATCTGCTGCTGCACGCTGCGGGTGGCCCGCTGTACGGCGGCTTCGTTACGGGCCTTGCGGTCGGCCAGATAGGCCTCGGCGAAGGCGTTGGCGCCACGCGCGGCGCGCCCCGGCGTGCGGGCGGTGAACTCGAAGCGCAGCACCTGGGACTTCCCCTGGTTGGTGATCCGCAGATCCTCCTCGAGCGCGGCCGCCTTGCTGTCGGCCTGGCCGAGGATGCGTGCCGCGCGGACGGCGACCGCGGTGCTGGCGGCGATCTGCTGCTCGGTGCCCATGCTGACCTGGTTGTCGGCGGCCACGCTGACCGTGCCGAAGGGGTCGGCGGTGGAGCGTACGAGGACTTCGCTGGTGGAGGTGTAGGTGTGGGCGCGGGAGAGGGCCAGGGCGGCGCCGCCGAGCAGTCCCAGGACGATCCCCAGGGCGATGGCGACGCGGTGGCGCAGGAGTCGGCGTAGTTGGTCGCGTAGCTGGTCCGGCTCGTCGTACCGGTCGTAGGGGTGGATGGGGCCGGTCACGGGTGCCCTCCTGTTCGGGGGAGCTGTGCGGGGCGGGTGGGTGCGGTCGGCAGCGCCGACGGGACAAGCCGGGACACGCGGGCGGTGGGGGTGGTGATGAGCAGCGGAATGGTCACCAGCAGCGTCAGCGGGCCGACGATCCCGAGCAGGCTGCCGCGCAGGAAGATCATCTGGTAGAAGGCGAAGGCCGGGACCAGGAAGGTCGCGAGGGTGCCCGCCCGGTCGCGGAACCGGTGGCGTACGTCGTCCATGCGCCGTCCGGCCGCGCCGAGCAGGAAGAACACGGCGGCCACGGCGGGCGGGCCGGCCCACAGGTAACTCTCGATCCACAGCGGGGCGGAGAGGTTGAGGAAGTCGTAGCCGGCGTACTGGGCGAGGGTGATGCCGGTGTCCCCCGGTTTGTCCGGCCACACCGAGCGCGGCACCCAGAACAGCGCGGGACCCAGCACCCCCTGCGGTGAGAAACCCTCGTCCCGCGCGAGGTCGATGCCGGTCTGCACCTGCTGGAAGGCGTCGTAGTCGCCGTTGGTCGTGAACTGCGCGGACAGGGAGACGACGGTGAACTGCTCCCGGTCGCTGTAGCGGAAGTAGTCGCTGTAAGGGAAGACCAGCAGCACGGTCGCCATGAGCGTGGCCGCGATGACGCGGAAGGCGCGGGGCCGGCACAGCCGGGGAACGGCGAACAGCAGGGTCAGCACGACCGTGCCGAACCAGAACCGAGGTTTGCTGACGGGGTTGTTGACGACGACGTTCAGTGCGAGGAGCAGCGGCAGCAGCAGCCGGCGGATGCCGCGCAGCAGACGGTCACCGCCGGGCGCGCGCGGTACGTACAGCAGGCCCAGCAGCGCCCAGAACGCGGGCACGGACAGGGACCAGCTGCGCAGGGCCGACAGGAACGCGCCGTCCGAACCGTCGGTGAAGCCCGCCTCGCGCAGTGCCTGACGGCTCGTGAAGTAGGCGGTGAGACCGCCCGGTTGGGTGGGGATGAGCAGGGCCGCCAGGGCGACGGCGAGCCCGCACAGCGACAGCAGGCGCCAGGGCGCGAGGCGGCGGGACAGCAGCCGTTCCACCGGCCCCGACGGGCAGGCGGCGGACCCGGCCGCGCGGGTGCGCTCCCGGCGGGCGGCGACGGTGGCTCCCGCGCTGTGGGCGAGGAGCCCGAGTTCGACGACGGCCACGGCCGTCAGGGCGGTCCCCTGGCCGGTCCGGTAGGCCCATGGGTAGGTGTCGGTGACGAGCTGCGCCAGGGGCGCGAGGCCGAGCCAGATGTAGGCGAAGACCCAGAAGCCGAGGGCGGTGAGCCGCACCGTCGTCGCGGTGAGCACGCGGATGAGGACCACACCGGTGTGCGCCAGCACCACACCCTGCGCGGCGAGCGCGACCGACAGGTGCGCGCCGTCCGACTGGAGGATCAGCCCCGGCAGCAGGACCAGCAGCGCCACGGCCCAGAGGGAGACCGCGGCCACACTGCGGACGGGAGCCTTTCGCCGCCCAAGGTCTTCACCATCCGGGTATTTCGCCTGAACGCTCATCAAAAGGGTTATAGCGCCCATGCCTCATGGAGCCGTACAGGCGCGCGCGAATCCGGGGGCTCCACGCGGCTGTCCGCGCAGCACCGTCATCGGGTGACGCGGGGAGACCGGTCGGCGTGCCATTTGCCGAAAATCAGGACAAATGTGCATTCCTTGATCGCACCAGGTCGTCTGATCTTCGGACAAAGGAGTTGCCCATGGGCGAGCAGGTCGACGTCGTCGTTGCCGGTGGCGGGGGATTCATCGGGGGCCATCTCGTGGGCGCCCTCCTGGCCCAGGGGCTGACCGTCCGCTCCATCGACATCAAGCCCCGGCACGAGTGGTACCAGGTCCACGACGCCGCGGAGAACGTGATCGCCGACCTGTCGCTCCTGGAGAACGCGCGCGCGGGCGTCCGGGGCGCACAGCAGGTGTACATGCTGGCCGCCGACATGGGCGGCATGGGCTTCATCGAGAACAACAAGGCCGCCTGCATGATGTCGGTCCTGACCAGCACGCACATGCTCCAGGCCGCGCACGAGGCCGGGGTGGAGCGCTACTTCTACTCCTCCTCCGCCTGCGTCTACGCCGCCGGCAAGCAGACCGACCCGGACGTCACCGCGCTGCGCGAGGAGGACGCCTACCCGGCGCAGCCGGAGGACGGTTACGGCTGGGAGAAGCTCTTCTCCGAGCGCATGTGCCGCCACTACGCGGAGGACTACGGGTTCACCACCCGCGTCGCCCGCTACCACAACGTGTACGGCCCGCACGGCACCTGGGCGGGCGGCCGGGAGAAGGCCCCCGCCGCGGTGTGCCGGAAGGTGGCCGAGGCGGTGCTCTCCGGCGACCACCGGATCGAGATCTGGGGCGACGGCCGGCAGACGCGTTCCTTCATGTACATCGACGACTGCCTGCACGGCACCCAGATGATCATGAAGGGGGACAGCGGCGTCCCGGTCAACCTCGGCTCCTCGGAGCTGGTGACCATCAACCAACTCGTCGACATCGTCGAGCGGATCGCCGGCATCCGCTGCGAGCGCAGCTACCGGCTGGACGCCCCCCAGGGCGTGCGCGGCCGCAACTCCGACAACACCCTGATCCGGGAGATCTACGGCTGGGAGCCGTCGGTCTCCCTGGCCGACGGACTGGAGCAGACCTACGCCTGGGTCTACGACCAGGTCAAGCGCTCCCACCAGTGACCTCCGACGCGTCGCGAGGACACGAAGAGACGATGAGGATCCTCGTCCACGACTACAGCGGCCACCCGTTCCAGGCCCAGCTGAGCCGGGAACTGGCGCGCCGCGGACACGAGGTCGTCCACTCGACGTGCACGGCCTACGTCTCCGGCAAGGGCGACCTCGCCGCACCCGCCGCGGGCCTGCGCTTCGCCACCATCGGGGACGGCGTCAGGCTGCGCAAGGACGCCTACTTCCGCCGGCTCGGCCAGGAGACCCGGCTGGGGCTCGAACTGGCCCGGCAGGTCCGCCGCGAGAAGCCCGACGTGGCGCTGCTGTCCAACCTGCCGATCCCGGTGCTGGTCGTGACCGCGGCCGTCCTGCGGAGGCTGCGCATCCCCTGGGTGCTGTGGCACCAGGACGTGACCGCGGTCGCGCTGAAGAGCTTCGCCGCCGCCGATGTCGCCAAGTCGATGGGCGTGGCGGCCAAGGTGTTCGGGGCGGGGGAGAAGTGGTCGGCGCGGCAGGCCGCGGCCATCGTGGTGATCGCCGACTCCTTCGTGCGGGTCCACGAGCAGTGGGGCACCGCCGACAAGGTCACCGTCATTCCCAACTGGGCGCCGCTGGACGAGATCGTCCCGGTGGCACGGGCCAACGGCTGGTCGGCGGAGCACGGTCTGAACGACGTGCGGACGCTGCTGTACTCGGGCACGCTCGGGCTGAAACACAACCCGGCGCTGCTGGTGCGGCTGGCCGAGCGGCTGCGTGAGCAGGGAAGTCCGGTACGTCTCGTCGTCGTCAACGACGGTCCTGCCGTACCCGTCCTCAGGGACGCCGCCGCGGCGCGGGGCGTCGAGCTGACCCTGCTGCCCTTCCAGCCCTATGAGCGGCTGCCCGAGGTGCTCGGCACGGGCGACGTCCTCGTCGTCCTGCTGGGTCCGGAGGCGGGGCAGTTCTCCGTCCCGTCCAAGACGCTGTCCTATCTGTGCGCCGGGCGGCCGGTGCTCGGCCTGATGCCCGCCGACAACCTCGCCGCGCGGCTGCTCCGGCAGGCGGGATCGGCGGTCTTCGCGCCGGAGGAGCCCGCGCTGGAGGGCGCTGCGGCCTGGGTCCGGGAGGTCCTGTCCGACCCGGCCCGGGCCGAGCGGCTGGGCAAGGAGAGCCGCGCGCTGGCCGAGCGCGAGTTCGCCCTGGAGGGCTGCGCCTCCCGCTTCGAGGACATCCTCCACAGCGTGAGCGACGCCGACGGAAACCACTACCGGCCCTGACGGGCGTCACCGCTCTGACGGGCGGTCACCGTCTGAACGGGCGTCTTCGCTCTGAACGGCGTCTCACGTGGCGGGCCGCCCTGCGCCGCCGGCCACACGGCCGACGGGGCGACCCTCCCGCTCGGGGACTGGCGCCGACGCGTTCGGGGACCGGCGTCGACGCGTTCGGGGTCCGGCGCCGCGGCCTCGTGGGCCGGTGCCGGGGCCTCCGGGGCCGGTGTTGGGGTGTGGGCCGGTGCCGAGGCGTCCTGGGCCGGTATCGAGGGAGGGCTGGGTCGGTATCCGGGGGTTGCGGGGCGGTCACCGGGGGCGCACAGGTGCCGTCACGGATTCGCGGACCGGCACAGCCCCGGAGAGCGCGGCACAGCTGCCGCGCGGCCCGGACTTGGGTGGCGATCGGGCGGCCGGCTCGGAGGATCAGGTGACCCGGCGTACGCCGGGCGCGGGAGCGGGCCCGGCCGAGCGCCCACCGGATGGTCTTCCCGGCGGCCGACCAGGCTCTGAACGGCTCGGTGCGGCGGCCGGGCTCGGAGGATCAGCCGGCGGGGCCCGTCGCGGTTGGTTCCCGGCGGGGTGGCCGCCGGCCGGGCGTACCCCGGCTGGGACGATCAGTCGGCCGGGCCTTTCGCGGCGGGCTCCTGTCGGGGGTGGCTGCCGGTCGGGCGTATCCCGATTCGGAGGATCAGTCGACCGGGCCTGTCGCGCTGGCTCTTGCCGGGGGCGTTAGGCGGATGTGCCTCGGTTCGGACGGTCAGTCAGCCGGGCCCGTCGCGGTTGGTTCCTGGCGGGGTTGGCTGCCGGTCGGGCGTGCCCCGGCTTGGACGATCAGTCGGCCGGGCCTTTCGCGGTTGGTTCCTGTCGGGGGTGGCTGCCGGTCGGACGTATCTCGGTTCGGACGGTCAGTCAGCCGGGCCCGTCGCGGTTGGTTCCTGGCGGGGGTGGCTGCCGGTCGGGCGTGCCCCGGCTTGGACGATCAGTCGGCCCGGCCTGTCGCGGCTCGCTCTTGCCTGGGGTGGTCGTCGGTCGGACGTACCCCGTGATCCGTACCGGCTCGGCCGAGCGGGGTGTCGCGGTGGATGCTCGCGTAGATCTCCTCCAGCCGGTTGGCCACGGCGTCGATGGAGTAGACGTCCTCGACCACGCGGCGGCCGGCTTCCGCCATCCGGGCGCACAGTTCCGGGTCGCCGAGCAGCCGGCGGACCGCTGCCGCCATGGCCCCGGGGCTGCCGTCGGTGACCAGGGCGGCGCCGCGGCGGGCCAGCTCGTCGGCGATGCCGCAGGTGTCGGTGCAGACCACGGGCGTGCCGGCGGCCAGCGCCTCGATGACGGTCATGCCGAACGGCTCGTTCACGCTCGCCAGTACGTGGACGGCCGCCGTCCGATAGGCCTCGCGCGCCTCGGCGGGATCGAGCGCCCCGCCGTAGCGGACCACGCCCGCTGGCCCCTCGTCGATGAGCCGGCGTACGGCGGGCAGCGATCCGTCGTCGGGGCCGTACAGCGTGAATCGGGCCTCGGGCATCTCCTTGTGGACCAGCTTGGCCATCTCCACGAAGGCCTCGGGCCGCTTACGGGGATGCATCCGGGCCAGGAACAGTACATGGGGCTCGCGCGGCTGCCGCGGCGCCGGTTCGGCCGGGCCCGGCTGGATGCCGTTGGGCAGGATGCGCAGCGGCGGACCGTCCGGCCCCAGCACCCGCGCCACCAGCCGGCGCTCGTGCTCGGTCAGGACGCAGCAGGCGCGCGTCCGGCGCAGCAGCGGCAGGTACAGCAGGTCGAACAGCCGGACGGGCAGCGCGGTGCGTGGCTCGACCATGCCGTGCGTCTGCGCCACACACGGCACGCGGCGCAGGGCGGCGACGGCCAGGGCGGAGAGGGAGACAAGGTCGCGCCCCGCGTGGACGTGCACGACGTCGGCGCCGCCCATGGCCCGCCACAGGTCGCGCACGAGGAGGGGGTGCAGCAGGCCGATGAAGCCCCGTCCGGGCAGCAGCGTACGGGCCGGACGGGAGCGCAGCCGGACGCCGCCGACGCGCTCCGGTGCCCGGCCGCTGCCCCGCCACAGCGACATCAGCGCGACGTCGTGACCGCGTGCGGCCAGCTCCTGCGACTGGGCGACCGCGACGCTCGGCGGACCGCCGAAGGCGCCGTCGTCGCTGATGAGTGTCACCACGTGGAGCAGTCTCATGCCGTACGTCCCTTCGTCGTCAGGACCGCGCCGGGCGCGAGGTCCCGGTGGGCGACGGCGCCGGCGCCCACCACGGCGCCCCGGCCGACCGTGACACCGCGCAGGACGACGGCACGGGCCGCGACCCAGCTGCCCGGCTCCATCCGGATGGGGCCGTTGTCGAACTCGAACGTGGCGGAACGGGGGCGATGGCTGCCCGTGCACAGCAGCGCGCTCTGGGAGACACAGCAGTCGCTGCCGATCGTGACGGGCTCGAGGTTGAGGATCCAGGCACCCTCGCCGATCCACACGTCGTCGCCGATCTCCAGCTTCCACGGCCAGTGCACCCGCACTCCGTGCCGGATCAGCACCCGCTGTCCGACGCGGGCACCGAAGGCGCGCAGCAGCACCGGGCGCCAGCGGTCCGGGCACCACCACTTGACGAAGACCAGGTGGAGGACGGCGAACCAGGCGGCCTGTACGAGCGGGGGGCGCCCCTTGTCGTATCCGGCGCCGGTGAAGCCGCGCAGGGATCGCTCCACGACGGGCCGGTGGGTCATGACCGGCCCGGTGTCACCGGGCTGCGGGGTGGCCGCGGTCTGCGCCATGGCGGTGTCCCTTCCCGAGGGCCGAGGCGTTCACATGCGTGATCCTTCATGCCCCGGCGGTCGGATCACCCGCGATCCAGGCGTGTTGGCGGCAGGCTTGCCCGGATGGAGGAGCCTCAGTAGGCGCCTTGGCCGTTCAGTACCGCGCGTACGGTGCGGGCCATCACGTTCATGTCCATGGCCGGGGACCAGTTGTCGACATAACGGAGGTCGAGCGAGACCGTCTCGTGCCAGGACAGGTCCGACCGTCCGCTCACCTGCCACAGCCCCGTCAGCCCCGGCTTGACGTGCAGTCGGCGCATCTCCACCGGGTTGTACTTGACGACCTCCTCCGGCACCGGAGGGCGCGGGCCGACCAGGGACATGTGGCCGAGGAGGACGTTGAACAGCTGGGGCAGCTCGTCCAGCGAGTAGCGGCGCAGGACGCGTCCCAGGGGGGTGACCCGGGGGTCGCGGCGCATCTTGAACATGTGGCCGTCGTTCTCGTTCGCCGCCTCCAGCTCGTCCTTGAGACGGTCCGCGTCGACGATCATCGTGCGGAACTTCCACATCGGGAAGGGTGTGTTGTTCTGGCCGACCCGGATCTGGCGATAGAAGGCGGGACCGGGTGAGCTGAGCCGCACGGCCAGCGCCAGCAGGAGCAGCAGCGGCGAGAGCAGCAGGATCAGCAGCAGCGCGCCCACGCGGTCCACGGCCGCCTTCAGCAGGGTCGGCGTGCCACGGCGCAGCGGCGGCGCGATGTGCAGCAGGGTGAGCCCGGACGCCGAGGTGAGCCGGACCCGCCGGCGGGCGACCTCGACGATGCCGGGCAGCACGACGATCGGGCAGCCCCGGTCGTGCACGGCCCAGGACAGCCGGCGCAGCCGCTCGCCCGACAGGTGCGGTCCCGGTGCCACGAAGACCAGGTCGGCGGAGAGTCCGTCGGCCGCCCCGAGCACCGTCGCGGCGTCCTGCTCGGGAGTCTCGGGCTCCTCACGGGGCAGCCGCACGTACACGGGGACACCGGAGAGCAGCTCGTCCTCTCCGACCGGGCAGGATCCCACGATCACGTATTCGTGGTCGGTGCGCTGGGCCAGCTGTGCGACCACCGCGTCGATGGTCGGGCCTTCTCCGACCACCAGGACGTGGCGCAGCGCGCGGCCGTGGCGGCGGGCGGCCAGGAGATGACGGTGGATCATCTGGTGGCAGGCCGCGGTGAGGACCAGCGCGGGGATCAGCGCCGTGAAGGCTTCGGCCGGCACGCTCTCCAGTCCGCACAGCACGCGCAGCGTCGCCAGCGCGCCGACCAGCAGCAGCCAGTCCCTCAGAACGGCTCTCAGGCCACCGCCGTCACCCCAGGCGGAGGGCGTGTACCGCTTGCCGACCACTCGGATCAGCGGCCACACCAGGGCGGCGACGGCCGCCAGACGCAGGGGGTGGGGCTCGTGGACCTCCACGATCGCCGCCGCTACCGGCAGTGCCGCGCCGACCAGATCCACACCGACGGACAGAGGACCGTACCAGTGTGCCCGGCTGCCTTCCGGATGGGCCGGCCGGCGCGGCACGGGAACCGGTGTCTGTCGGACTGCCGCGATTCTGAAGGGCCGCATGCCTCTCCTTAGAAGCTCCCATCTCAGACAACCGGCGCGCCCGCATCGCCCGCTCAAGGGCCGGTCACGCCTTCATGCGATCTTTATATCAAGCAATAGGCATTCATGTCTGATTTGCTTACTTCCTTCCAGTCCGTCCCTCCTGTCTGCTCCTTGGGCCTCGGGGCAGGCAGGAGGGACGGCGGGCTGAGGCGCTCGGTCGGCCGGTGGCCGGCCTCGGCGGCGTGACCCGGACGTGCCGGCGTCACTCGGACTTGCCGGCCGTCGCCTCCACCGGGTCGTCCGCCGCCGGCGCGGGGGACACGGGGGGCTCGGGCGTCCCCGTGCGGAGGATCCGGGTGAGCAGGGGGCCCGTGATCGCCGTGGTCGTCACCGCCATCACCACCATCAGGGAGTACAGCTTGTTGTCCAGTACGCCCAGTTCCAGGCCCACCCCGAGCACCACCAGTTCGGTGAGTCCGCGGGTGTTCAGCAGGGTGCCGAGCGCGGCGGCGTGGCGGCTGTCCAGGCCGCCGAGCCGGGCTCCGAGATAGGCGCCGAGAAATTTGCCGGTGATGGCCACGACGAGGATGGCGGCCAGTTCGCCGAGGTCCGACGCGTTCAGCCGGGAGAGGTCGACCTTGAGGCCCGACAGCACGAAGTACACGGGCAGCAGGAGCAGGCCGCACAGCGGCTCGACCCGTTGCAGTACGCCCTCGCGCAGCGTGCCGCCGCTGCCCCGGGGCATGACGGCACCGAACAGGAACGCCCCGAAGATGTAGTGCAGGCCCAGCCACTCGGTGCAGGCCGCCGAGACGAGGAGCCCGCCCAGCACCACGGCCAGGAAGTTCCGTCCGGACCCGGGGCCGCCCGGCTCCGAGCCCGTGCCCCGCTCGCTCGCCCGGCGGAGCAGCGGGCGGACGACGGTGACCATCAGGGCGACGTAGGGCACCAGCAGTGCCAGGCGCCAGTCGAGGTGCTTGCCCGTGGCGACGGCCACGACCACCGCCAGCAGGGTCCATGCCAAGAGGTCGGTGATCGCCGCGCAGGTCAGAGCGGTCGTGCCGAGCCGGGTGTGGGCCAGCTCGCGGTCGGCGATGATCCGGGCCAGTACGGGGAACGCCGTCACGGCCAGCGCGACCGCGAAGAACAGCACGAAGCCCACGGACGAACCGTGGTCGTGCATCCCCATCAGCGGCCACGCGAGCGCGGCGCCCAGCCCCAGTGGCAGCGCGGTCGATAAGAGGGTGGCCCACAGGGTGACCTTGCCCCCACCCCGCAGGATGCCGAGATCGACCTCCATGCCGACGATGAACATGAAGAGCGCGACGCCCACACCGGCGAGCGCACTCAGCAGCGGCCGTACCTCGGTGGGGAAGAGGGCACCGGAGAGGTGTTCGCCGAACAGCGTGGGCCCGAGCAGTACGCCGGCCAGGATCTCGCCGATGACCGACGGCTGGCCCAGGGTGCGCGCCGCCGCGCCCATGACGCGGGCCAGGCCCAGGATGAGGGCCAGGTCCAGGAGGAGGTAGACCGTCTGCGAGGTCGTCACCGGCCGCCCCCGCCCTCGATGACCCGCTGGTACACGCCTTCGAGGGACTGCTCCGTGAGCAGCCGGCTCACGGAGATGCGGTGGCCGGTCTCCCGCTCCAGCGCCACCACGAGACGCAGCACGTGAAGCGACTCCCAGTGCAGCAACTGGTCGAAGTCCGTGCCCAGTTCGGACTCCACCAGGGGGAGTCCCAGTTCGTCGCGCACGATGTCCAGGAAGGCCGAGCGGGTGATCACGAGGGCTCCTCGAAGTCGGTGCCGAGCTGGAGATGGTCGGGGACACCGGGCACCTCTTCGAGGCTGTGGCGGAACTCGGCCTCCGCCTCGGTGCTGTCGCCACGGGTGAAACCGAGCGAGGGGTAGAAGTCCGCGAACCGGCGGTTGCGCTCGGTGGCGCGGTACGTCCCGGTGACGGCCGTGTGACCGTGCGCGCGGGCGTAGGCCAGGAGCGACACCATGGCCGCCGTCTCGACTCCCCGGTCGAAGACGCGGCAGCTGAGCAACATGTTGTCGATGTGCAGTGCGCTGTCCTGGCGGCGGGCGAAGACGGCGCCGATCAGTCCGTTGTCGCCGAAGCGGTCCGCCGACCGTACGGAGAGCACCAGGCACTCGGGGTCCGCGCACCGTGCCGTGACCTCCGCCGCGCTCAGGCGCTCACCGGTGAGGTTGAACTGGTTGGTTCTCAGCGTCAGTTGCGAGAGCCGCTCGGTCTCGAAGCCCTTGGCGCGCGAGACCGAGACCGTGACACCGAGGTCCCGGAGGTACGACTCCGCCGATCCGGCGGCTTCGCGCAGCTGCTGACGTTCCGCCAGTGTGCGATAACTCTCGCTCCGGCGCCGGTCCTCGTCGGTGAGCCGCAGGCTCGCGAACCAGTCGTCCATGAGCAACCGCTCGATGTGCAGGGCGGGTTCGTCGTCCAGTCGTACGACGGCGACCTGCGGCAGCGCGGACGCGACGAGGCCGCACTCGGCCGGGGAGTCGTCGACGAAGACGAAGCTGTCCAGGCCGAGGTCGAGTTCCTGGGCGATGAGGCGCAGATTTCGGTCCTTCGGCTGCCAGTTGGCCACTATCTTGACGAAATCCCGTTGACGCAGCGTCATATCGGCATGGCTGGAAAGAACGTCGAGGGCGGGTGCCTCGTCGTTCTTGCTGCACACAGCCAACAGCACGCCTTGCGAGGCAAGTTGACGAATAACGCGCTGGAAGGCGCCGAACGCCTCACCGCGCAGCGTCGAGGCGGCGGCGATACCGTCCGGACCGTCGTCGCCGAGTATGCCGTCCCACAGTGTGTTGTCGAGATCCGCGACCAGGACTTTCTTGCTCCGGCCACGGAACGCGCGGACCAGGTGGGCCACTTCGCGGGCGTATGCGGCAAGCAACTCGTCGCTGAAGCGCATTTTCGCGTACTGCGCCATCCGCGCGTCGCTGAGGGGACCGCTCGCGGCCACCAGCGGCTCCATGTCGATGACCGCGATGCGGTCGGACCGGGTGGCGAGCTTCAGCAGACGGATGTTCAGTTCTCGCCAGACAATGCCCAGGTGGCAGCGCGTCGCGTGATCGACGACCTGGTGAGTCACTGAACGCGGCAGAGTGATCGTGTTGAGCACCAGGCGTCCGGAACCCTCGGTGAGGAAACGCTCGGTGAGTTCTTCGAGTTCCGTGCCGAAGTCGGATACCGCCTTCTCCACGTCGGAGGCGTTCCAGGGCCCGGGGAGCCGGTCGAGTACCGCCTGTGGGTCCAGGACACAGAGCACGGCTTCGAAGCTCTCGGTGTAGAGCCGGCCGGTCGTGTCGCTCAAATCCTTGCGATACGAGGCGAAATCGCTGACGTAGGGGTTGAGTACCCAGCCGTGCCGGGCGAGTTCGGCGGTCAGAGGGGCGATCAGTCCATCGAGAGTGGACCAACCCGTCACCGCAAGCGACACCAACTGTGTCCC
This sequence comes from Streptomyces sp. NPDC029138, assembly GCF_055564375.1. Classification (NCBI taxonomy): domain Bacteria; kingdom Bacillati; phylum Actinomycetota; class Actinomycetes; order Kitasatosporales; family Streptomycetaceae; genus Streptomyces; species Streptomyces sp. NPDC029138. The sequence goes on along the minus strand of NZ_JBVHWM010000019.1, from coordinate 6,107 downwards.
GGGATGGCGCTCTTTGATCAGATCGGGGTCAAGTCGCTTCAGCAGCGTACCGGCACGTATCAGATCGGCGGCGGTGCCGTCTGACGCCATGTCGGCCAGAATCCCGGCCACCGAGCCGTAGTGCTCGGCGAGACCACCTTGGCCGGCAAGGGCACGCAGGCGGGCGAGTGGCGTTTCTGTCACTCGTAACTCCTTGTCGTCCAGAGGAAACTGACGCCACGACACGACGCGACGAAGTTGATCGTAGGCGGTCAGAAGATAGTCACCAAGGATCATGTCGAGCCATGTAAGATCCAAAACATTGCTCGCCGACCGGTGGATCTCTGTCCCCGGGGACCAGCAGGCGGGCAGCGACAGTTGGGGGGCTGTGGTGACGGGACCGTGTGCGGCCAATGGGGCCGACGAGACGTGTGTTCGCGTCGATCCGCCCCTGGTCCGGCTGCCGAGACCGTGACATCCACGCCCTGTTCACTCCGCGATCACTCTGTCACTGCTCCCGCGCTCGTCCTGCTCGCCGCATGCCGATGAACGGCCGCAGGCTCACCGGAAGGGGAAGTCATGCTCACTCGAAGGGTCACCGTTCACTCCTGTTATGCCAGAGCGCGGGACACTGATGAGACGTCAAAAGAAGGCGCACAAACGGAACTCGGGATTCTGAGGGAGCGTCGACTCGCGGAGCTGGCGGCATTGTCGGGGCACGGTGATCCGGTGCGGATCGACTGGAACGCGCGGCGATTTCCCGTCCTCGCCGCGCTCGCTCCGGTGATGACCTCCGTGGAGGGCGAGATCACCTATCCCGGCGATCCCATGTGCCTGTACGCCGCGCTGAGCGTGGTCGTGGACAACGGACTCCGTTCGGCCCGGCACGGCGCCGGAGAGGCCTCGCCGTTCTCGGACCTGTGCCCGGACTGGGGCACTCCGGTGACGAAAGGGCAGCGGCTGACCGCGGAACACGGCCTGCGCCCGTGGGACGAGAACGACAGCACACCCGACCACACCGTCTTCGACCCCAGGGTGTGGGACGACCGGGCGCGGGCCGACCTGCGCGCCGAACTCGCCCGCCGCCGCCCGAGGGTCTTACTGATCAGCACGGTCTCGCCCGGGCATCGCTACGCCCTGGAGATGGCGGCCGTCGCCCGCGACGTGGTGCCCGACTGCCTGGTGGTCTTCGGTGGCCGCCACATCGACGAGACGATGCGGTACGTGCCCGCCGAGAAGACCCTCGCGCTGGAGCACAGCAGCACCCTGCGCGCCATCGACGAAGGCCGGGTCGGTCCGGTCGTGGACTTCCTGGTGTCCGGCGAGGGCTACTTCGCGCTCGACCTGCTGATGCGGGCCGTCGCCCTCGCCATGGACCTGGGGCGCACCCGGGCCCGCGTCGGCGATGTCGTACGGATGCTCGACCTGCTGGGAGCCGCCGGTGAGCGCATACCCGGCTCGTCCCTGATCTGCGCCGTGCTGCCCGAGGCCGTGGAGGCCTTCCCCGTCCGGGGCCCCCAGTTCGACCTGGCCGACCTGCCCTCCCCGTACCAGGGCTTCGCCGTCCGCTCCCGCTTCCCCGTCTTCCCGCTGGCCGACGGCAGCGCCGCCCGCACGGCCCATATGACCGTCTCCAACGCGTGCCCGTACCACTGCGACTTCTGCTCGGAGTCGGCGGTGCTCGCGGGCGGCCTCAAGCGCTTCGGCAGGTCGCCGGCCGAGGCGGCGCTGGAGCGGGTCTGCGAGTACGTGAGCTACGGCGCGGAGGCCGTCTTCTTCGACGACTCCATCTTCTGGAGCGGCACCTTCCCGGCCATCCGTGCCTTCTGTACGGCGCTCCGGACGGCCCGCGCCGCGACGGGGCCCGAGGAGCTGCCGGAGCGCTGCCGGAAGTGGATCAGGGACGAAGGGGACTGGGAGCGCCTGCGGAATCTCCAGTTCGGCTGTCAGGTGACGGCCGACCTGCTGACCACACTGCACAAGGAGCAGGACGTCCGGGAGGTCCTGGACGCGCTCCGCGAGGCCGGCTGCACCTACCTCTACATGGGCATCGAGAGCATGTCGGCCGAGGTGATGCAGCACGTGCACAAGAACGTCCGCCGCATCGCCGACTTCCCCTGGAAGGCCAAGGTGCGCATGGCCCTGGAACGTGTCCGGGACGCCGGCATCCCCGTGGGCAGCTCGGTGCTGTTCGGCCTGGAGGGCGAGACCCGGCAGACCATCGAGGAGACGGTCGCCGAGGTGGGGCAGCTCATCGACGACGGCCTGCTGGTCCTGGCCAGCCCCAACATCCTGACGTACCACCCCGGCACCCCCATCACCAGGGCGCACGGGATGACGGAGAAGCTCGACTACCACTCTCCGGACGTGGAGAACCGCCCGCCCTACACCTTCTTCGAGGAGGCGTTCCCGGGGGTGGTCTCGCTGCGGCTGAGCGAGGAGGAGGTCTGGTTCATCCACGAGGCCACCGCGAAACGCTGGGGCACCGTGCGCAACTCCGCGGAGCCGGAGACCCGGACCGCCGCCGCGGTCACCGTATGAGGCCTGAGGGGGCATGGGCATGGAGAAGATCCTGGACACGCTGCGTGCGGTGGTCGCCGAGCGCGGCAAGGGGCTGCCGGACGAGGATTTCGTGCTGCGCAGCATGTGGGGGGTGGACTACCGGTCCCAGCCCACGGCGTACGAGCGGTTCATGGTGTACAGCTTCGTCATGGCGCAGACGGTGCGCCAGGGCTGTTGCTACGCCGACTTCGGGACCATCGGGCTGGGGGAGGCGCACGACGCGCTGATCGGCCGGGACGCGCGCGAGGTGCGCGGCGGCACGGTCGCGGAGGACATCGCGATCCTCGACGCCGCGTTCGGCGTCCTGCCCCGCGAGCCGTACCGGATGCTGACCATCGACGGTACGCCGGAGCGCAAGGCGCTGACCCGGGCCGAGGTCGTGGTCGGCGAGGCGATGGAGCAGCTGCGCCGCACCGGGGGACGCCGGGTCGCCCAGGTCGGGGTCATGGGCAACCTGATCCACTTCCTCCAGAAGGAGGACGTCTCCCTCACGGCGAGCGACTTCGACCCGGAGCTGATCGAGCGCGGGGTCCTCGGAGTCCCCGTGGTGTCCGGCGACGAGAGCGCCCGGCTCGTCGCGGAGAGCGATGTCGCGCTGGTGTGCGGGGAGACCCTGGCCAGTGAAACGCTCGAAGAACTCGTCATGACGGCACGTCAACACCACACGAGACTGGTGATTTTCGCGGTGTCCGGCTGCCATTTCGCCCAGGAGTACTGCCGCACCCTCGGAATCGACGCCGTCATCGCCGAACCGCAGCCGCAGTATCTCTTCCAGGGGCCCTCGACGCTGGAGATCCACCGCAAGGACGCCGAGGCGTAAAGCCCGCGCGCGCAAGCTTCTTGATGCTCCATCAGAATTTTATTTCGGCAATTTGTTCGACAGCACATTGGTACGATCGCCATTCGAACCGACGGTGGCTCAGCCGCTGACTCGTCGCTAGGAGTGCAAGACATGAGCCTCGGTGAACTGTTCGAGGAGCGGGCGCGGCGCAATCCGTCCGCGACCGCTGTCGTCTGCGGCGACGAACGGCTCTCCTACGCCGAACTCGACGCCCGGGCCAACCGGTTGGCCCGGCGGCTGCTGGCCGGTGGAGCGGGGCCCGAGCGCATGGTCGCGCTGGTCCTCGGCAGAACAGCGGACACCGTCGTCGCCCTGCTCGCCGTGGTCAAGTCGGGCGCCGCGTACGTGCCCGTCAGCCCCGACCATCCCGCCGAGCGCATCTCGCTGATCGTCCGTGACTCCGCCCCCGTCTGCGTCCTCACCGACGCCGCGACGGCCCCCGGCCTGCCCTCGCTCGACGTCCCCGTCCTCGTGCTGGACGACCAGGACACGGCCGCCGGCCTGGCCGGGCTGAGCGACGGACCGGTCGGCGACGACGAGCGCGGAGGCACCCGCGACGCCGGCCAGGCGGCGTACGTCATCTACACCTCCGGATCGACCGGCGTCCCCAAGGGCGTGCTGACCACGCACGCCAACGCGCTGCGGCTCTTCCGCCGCGAGGACCACTGGCTGGAGTGCGGCCCCTCGGACGTCTGGGCGTGGTTCCACTCGTACGCCTTCGACTTCTCCGTGTGGGAGATCTGGGGAGCCCTGCTCACCGGGGCGCGGCTCGTGGTCGTACCGCGGGACGTCAGCCGCGCGCCCGGCGAACTGCTCGACCTGCTCGCCCGGGAGCAGGTCACCGTCCTCAGCCAGACGCCGTCCGCCTTCGACGAGCTGCTGGCCGCCGGCGCCGAGACGGGCATCTGGCCCCGGCTCGCCCTGCGCCGCGTGGTGTTCGGCGGCGAGGCCCTGTCGGCGCGCGCCGTCTCCGAACTGCACGAGGTGCTGCCCGGCTGCCGCGCGGTCAACATCTACGGGCCGACCGAGACCACCGTGCACGCCACCGTCGGCTACGTGGAACCGGACGGAAACCCTCCGTCGATCGGGCGCCCGGTCGACGGCTCACGGGTCTTCGTCCTGGACGCCTCGCTGCGCCCGGTGCTCCCCGGAGTCACCGGAGAGCTGTACGTCGCCGGAGCCGGACTCGGCCGCGGCTACCTCGCCCGCCCCGGCCTGACCGCCTCCCGGTTCGTGGCCAACCCCTTCGGCGAACCCGGCGAGCGGATGTACCGGACGGGCGACCTCGTCCGCTGGCGCTCCGACCGCCGCCTGGAGTTCGTGGGCCGCGCCGACGGCCAGGTCAAGCTGCGCGGCTTCCGCATCGAGCTGGGCGAGATCGAAGCGGTGCTGGCCGAGCATCCCGCCGTCGCCCGGTCCGTGGTGGCGCTGCGCGAGGACCGCCCCGGGGACAAGCGCCTGGTCGGCTACGTCATCGCGGAGCAGGACGAGGAGCTGGCCGAGCGCGAGTTCGCCTTCGCCAGGCTGCTGCGGGACTACCTCCAGCGGCGGCTGCCGGAGCACATGGTCCCGTCCGCCTTCGTCGTCCTGGACACCTTCCCGCTGAACGCGAACGGCAAGCTCGACCGCGCCGCGCTGCCGGAACCCGACGCCGGGACGATCTCGATGGGCCGCCGGCCCCGCAATCCGCAGGAGGAGATCCTCTGCGACCTCTTCGCCGAGGTGCTGGGTCTGCCCTCGGTCGGCGTGGACGACAGCTTCTTCGACCTCGGTGGCCACTCGCTCATGGCCACCCGCCTGATCAACCGCATCCGGGCCACCCTGGGCGCCGAACTGACCATCCGGATGCTGTTCCAGTCACCCACCGTCGAGGGCCTCTCCCGGCGCATCGACAGCTCCGCGGCCGTACGTCCCCCGGTGCAGCCGATGGAACGGCCCGATCCGGTACCGCTGTCGTACGCCCAGCGGCGGCTGTGGTTCCTCCAGAAGTTCGAGGACTCGCCCGCCTACAACATCCCTCTGGCGCTGCGGCTGTCGGGGGAGTTGGACCGGGAGGCGTTGCGGGCGGCGCTGGGTGACGTGGTCACCCGGCATGAGAGTTTGCGGACGTTGTTCCCGGAAGTGGACGGTGTTCCCGCTCAGTTGGTGCTGACTGACACTCAGATACCGTTCTCGACGACGGAGATGTCCGAGGAGCGACTGCCTGCTGTCCTGGCGGCTTCGGCTCGGCGCGGGTTTGATCTGGAGCGTGAGCTTCCGTTGCGGGCCGAGGTGTTCGCGTTGGGTCCGCGGGAGCATGTGTTGTTGCTGGTGTTGCATCACATCGCGGGTGATGGTTGGTCGTTGGGGCCGCTGACGCGTGATCTTGCGCAGGCTTATGGTGCGCGGTGCCGGGGTGAGGTGCCGGTGTGGGAGCCGTTGCCGGTGCAGTACGCGGATTACGCGGTGTGGCAGCGGGAGTTGTTGGGGTCGCAGGATGATCCGGGGAGTTTGTTCAGTGCGCAGGTGGCGTTCTGGCGTGAGGCTTTGGCGGGGTTGCCGGAGCAGGTGAGTCTGCCGTTCGACCGGCCGCGTCCGGCGGTGGCGTCGTCGCGGGGTGGGGTGAGTCCGTTCGTCCTCGGTGCGGGGGTGCACGGGGGTGTGGTGGCGCTGGCGCGTGAGTGTGGTGTCAGTGTGTTCATGGTGTTGCAGGCGTCGTTGGCGGCGTTGTTCACGCGTCTGGGTG